>DATKDQ010000397.1:0-21196 GCA_035544635.1 Thermoanaerobaculia bacterium | reverse complement strand
TCGGTGTCGGCCTTGATCACGAACGCCTTGGTGGGATCGGTCGCGACCACTCCGGCGGCGAACGAGAGCACGTCCTCCACGCCGGGCACCAGCGCGCTCATCTCGTCGCCGCTCGAGACCCGCAGCCGGCCCTCCTGGTCGATCGAGACGTAGGCGGCCTTCTTCGGCACCTCGTAGCGAAGGTGGGTCCTGGGGAGGGCGACCTGGGTCTTGTCGACCTCGAAGGTGATGGTCACCATGAAGAAGATGATGAGCAGAAACGCGATATCCGCCATCGAGGCGGTGGGAATCGCGGCCCGGGGGGTGAGACGGGCTCGGAGTCTCATGGCATGGATCTCGGCGACAGCGGCTCCTCGGCCGGCCTATCGCGAAGCCGCCTCCTTCGGGAGGTGCGACTCGGCTGCAGCTCCGCTGGTGTCGGGAGCGATGCCGCTGCGCTCCATCTCGCCGAAGGTCTCGAGCAGCATGTTGGTCGCGGTCTCGATGTCGCGCACGAACTTGTTGATGCGGCTCATGAAGTAGTTGTAGGCGAGCTGCACCGGGATGGCGATGGTGAGACCGGTCGCCGTCGTGATCAGGGCCTCCTTGATGCCGAGCGCCACCAGGCCGGGGTTGGAGAGGCCGGCGGCCGCGAGCGCGTCGAAGGACCGGATCATGCCGGTGACGGTACCCAAGAAGCCGAGGAGAGGAGCGACGTTGGCGGTGGTGGCGAGCACCGGGAGAAAGCGCTCGAGCCGGCCCATCTCGAACAGGGCCGCGTTCTCGATCGTCTTCTCGATGTCCTCCTTGGGCTGGCCGTACTTGAGCAACCCGGCTTTCATGATCGAGGCTACGGGTCCGCGATACTGCTCGCAGATCTTGATCGCCTCCCGGATCGACCGGTTCACCACCAGCGCCTTGCGAACCTTGGCCAGGAACTCGTTCACGTTGATCCGCGCTCTCCGCAATGCGATGAAGCGCTCGATCGTGACCGCGAGGGCCGCCACGGAGAAGGCCAGGAGAGGCCACATGACGACGCCCCCCTGCCGCATGTAGTTCCAAAACGTTCCACCGATGTCCACCATGACCTCCTCTGACTACATTAGATCCGCTCTCGGCGAATCCGGTTCCCGCCCAGAAACTCTACGAACGGAACGACTCACCAACAGACTCCCGTCTTTTCCCCGAGGGTGCCGTGTGCCTTCCGTCGAAATCGCCTTTGCGAAGTAAGGGCGGGATGCTAACAAACTCGACCCACCCGGTCAACCAACTGACAAGTCGGATCAAACCCTCTCTTCTCAAGAGGTTGGCAGTCAAGAACCGGCTCTCAGGCGGTCCATCCTGTAACGCCGGGCGCAACACAGCGCCAGAGCGATCGCGTCCGTGGTATCGGCCGTACGAGCGTCGTCGCCGAGTCGCAACAGCCGGCGCACCATCCGCGCAACCTCGTTCTTCTCCGCGCGTCCGTTGCCCGCGATCGCGGTCTTGACCTCGGCCGGCGAATACTCCAACACTTCGAGGCCGCGCCCGGCGAGCGCGGCCAGAATCGCTCCCCGCGCCTGCGCCAGAACGATCAGGGACCTCGGGTTCATGCCGTAGTACGGTGCCTCGACCGCGGCCGCGTCGGGCCCGAACCGCTCGACCAGCTCGTCGACATCGCGCCAGAGCCCGGCGAGCCGGAGGGGCAGCTCGAGGTGGAGAGGCGCACTGAGCCTGCCGTCGGCGACCAGCCGCTGCTCATCTCCCTGCCAGGACAGGACGCCCCAACCGGTGTGGCGACTGCCCGGGTCGATGCCGAGGATGAGCAACGGCCTCCTGGGGTCCTCCCGCGGGCGTGCGGGGGCCGCAACCGGCAGTGTAGCAGCAACTTCGATGGCGCCAAGGAGCGCGCGGGGCAGATGGCGAGCGCTCGCGTGGACGTGGGGGACGCGCTAAGCTTCTCGCCCTCATGGCGTGGTTCCGGCGCAAGAAGGGACCCGGCCGGCATCCCGAGCACGGCCAGCGGCGGCAGGTGCCGGAGGGTCTCTGGGTCAAGTGCGAGGCCTGCAAGGAGATCGTCTACTCGAAGGATCTCGATCGCAACGCCGGCGTCTGCCCCAAGTGCGATTTCCACTTCCGGATCGACGTGCCGGCGCGCATCAGCCTGCTGCTCGACGACGAGCGTCCGGCGGGCGACCTCTACGCCCACATCCTTCCCACCGACCCGCTGCGCTTCGCCGATTCGCAACCCTACCGCGACCGCCTGCGACAGCACCGCGAGCGGTTCGGTGTCGACGAGGCGGCCGTGGTCGTCGAGGGCCCGCTCGAGGGCCGGCCCATCGTGCTCGCGGTGATGGACTTCCGCTTCATGGGCGGCTCGATGGGCTCGGTGGTGGGCGAGAAGGTGACGCGCGCGGTCGAGCGGGCGCTCGAGCGGCGCCGACCGCTGGTCGTGGTGTCGGCCTCGGGTGGGGCCCGCATGCAGGAGGGCATCCTGTCGCTGCTGCAGATGGCGAAGATCTCGGCCGCCCTGGCGCGGCTGCGGGCGGCGCCACTGCCCTACATCTCGATCCTCACCGATCCGACCACCGCCGGCGTCATGGCCTCGTTCGCCATGCTCGGCGACATCAACCTGGGCGAGCCGGGCGCGCTGCTCGGGTTCACCGGGCGGCGGGTGATCGAGCAGACCATCGGCGAGACGCTGCCCGAAGGCTTCCAGCGCAGCGAGTTCCTGCTCGAGAAGGGCTTTCTCGACCTCGTCGTCCACCGCTCTCAGCTGAAGTCCACGGTCGGGCGCTGCCTGCGGCACCTGCAGTAACCGTCCCGCCGTCGATGCGATCGCCCGCCCCCACCCCCCCGCCCGTGGGCCAGCCCACCCACCTCCAGCCCGTCGTGGGCGAGCCCGCCGCCAACCGCCCGCCGCTGAGAGCGCCCGAGTCGATCTTGAGCGAGCTCGAGGTGTTCGGAATCCGGCTCGGGCTGGAGTCGACGCGCGCGGTCCTCGCCGCCCTCGGCAACCCCCAAGAACGCTATCCAGTGGTGCTGGTCGGCGGGACCAACGGCAAGGGATCGACGTCCTCCCTCCTGGCGTCGATCCTCGGCGCCGCCGGCTACCGTGTCGGCCTCTACACCTCGCCGCACCTGGAGGAGGTCGGCGAGCGCTTGCGCGTGGGTGGCCGCGCGATCGAGAGCGCGGTGCTGGCCGCGGAGCTCGAGCGCGTGGTCGCGCTGGGACGGCGCACCCTGGGTCATCCGCCGACCTACTTCGAGGCGCTCACCGTCGCCGCCTACTCGCACTTCGCGGCCGCCGGGATCGAGGTCGCGGTGATGGAGGTGGGGCTGGGCGGGCGGCTCGATGCGACCAACGCCGCCGATCCGGTGCTCTCGATCGTGACTTCGATCTCGCGCGACCACGTCAAGGTGCTGGGCGACACGCTCGATCGCATCGCGCGCGAGAAGGCTGGGATCCTTCGCCCGGGCGGCACCGCGCTTCATGGCCTCGAGCCGCCCGAGGCGCGCGCCGCCCTCGAGGACGAGGCGCGCCGTCTCGATGCCCGCCTCCTCGACGCCCGCGCGCTGACTCGGGTCGAGGAGGACGCGGCCGCCACGGGCGCCCCCAGGCGGGTACGGCTGCGTACCCCGGACGCGGAGTACCGGCTCGAGCTCGAGATGCTCGGCGCCTGCCAGACCAGGAACCTGGCGATGGCGGTGCTCGCCGCCGAGAGGCTCGCGGAGCACGGTTTTCCAGTCGACGCTCCGGCCATCGAGCGCGGCGTCCGGGCCTGGCGATGGCCGGGGCGCTGCGAGCGGGTGATTCTCCCCGCGGATCGCGCGGCGCTGCTCGATGCCGCCCACAACGAGGAGGGGATCGCCTGGCTGCGTCGTGATCTCGAGGGCGGCTGGCTGGGAGGCCGTGGGAGCGAGCGGCCGTGGCGGCTGGTGTTCGGCGCGCTCGACGACAAGCCCGCCGCGGCGATGCTGCGAGCGATCGCCGGCGGGGCTGATCGTGTGGTGCTGGTGCGACCGCCGTCGCCGCGGGGAATCGAGCCGCGGGAGCTCGTCGGCGCGCTCGGGCACGGATCGGCGGCGGTGATCGCCGACAGCCCTGCCCAGGCTCTCGATCTGGCGCTCGGCGAGGGCGGCTCGAGGATCGTGGTCTGTGGGTCGATCTATCTCGTCGGCGAGGTCCGGGGCGAGCTGCGCCGGCGCTTCGGCGTCCCGGAGCCGGCGACTGCGCCGTGGAGTGACGCCACCCTCACCCCGGCCGCGCCGCGCTGACGAGGCGACGTCCGGCTCGGCGATTTGAGCCCGGCGGCGTGGCCGGCACGTACCTCTCGGTCGGCGCGCGCGTCAGCCCGTCACTCCGCGTCGCCGCTGCCATCCTCTGCCGTGCGCTTCGGACGTTTGGCTTCCTCCTCGGCTCCCCCGGCCGTCTCCTCGCCCTCACCGGCGGCGCCCGGCTCGTTCGGTGCGCCGGCCTGGGGCGATGGTGGGACCTCGGCGGCACCGGGATCGGTCGGCACCGCGTCCGTCGGCGGCGGTTGAGGGGCAGCCGGCGTGGGCGCCGCCTGCTCTGGCTCCACCCCCGCCGCGGCGGGCTCCGGCTTCGGTGCGGCGGCCTTGCTCGACGACGCGGCCGGCTTCCGCGGGCGTCGCGTCGTGGTCTTGCGAGCGGCGGCCTGGGAGGTGCGTCCTTCGGCCGGGCGTCCTGATTCCGGGTCGGCGGCCGCGGGCCGCTCGCCGCGCTTGCGCGACGTGGATTTCGCCGCCTTCTTGCTGGCCGCCAGGTCGTCGCGCAGGCGGCGCTTCAATCGCTTGCGCCGGCGCTGGCGGCGGCGTCGGAGCTCTCTGTCCTTCTCACGCATGCTGACTCCTCACCGGCGGCTCGAGAGGACGAATCGCGGCGGGGCGTATCCTACACGGCCGCGCGAGGCCTCCGCGCGCTGCGGCGATCCCCACGGCGCGGTGCGGTGCCGGAGGGGGCGCTCACAGCTCGCCCTGGATTTCGCGGTCCGCTGCCTCGGCGGCTGCGACCAGGTCGCGGCGGTACGCCTCGAGCCGCTCGTAGAGCGCGCGATCCGCCAGCGCGAGCAGGGCCACCGCCAACAAGCCGGCATTGTCGGCGCGCCCGATGCCCACCGTCGCGACCGGGATACCTCGCGGCATCTGGACGATCGCAAGCAGCGCGTCGACGCCGGCCAGGACTCCGCTCGGGACCGGCACGCCGATCACCGGCAGGACCGTGTGCGCGGCCAGGACACCCGGCAGGTGCGCGGCGCCGCCGGCGCCGGCGATGAGGACCGCCAGGCCGCGCCCGGCGGCGTCGCGTGCGTAGGCGCAGGCCGCCTCCGGCGTGCGGTGCGCCGAGAGGACGCGGACCTCGGCCTCCAGCGCGAATCCGTCGAGGATCTCCTTGGCCCCCTTCATGACCTGCCAGTCCGACTTCGAGCCCATCACGATGCCGATCCGCGGGGAGGTGAGGGTCATCGCGGCCGCGCCCGATCAGAGGGGGATGTTGCCGTGTTTCTTCGGCGGCACGCCGGCGCGCTTCGACGCGAGCTGGCGCAGTGCCCGGATGATCTCGGGCCGAGTGGTCTGCGGCCGGATGACCGCGTCGATGTAGCCGCGCTCGGCTGCGACGTAGGGGTTGGAGAACTTCTCCCGGTACTCGCGCACCTTCGCGGCGCGGACCTCGTCGGCGCGCTCGCCCGCGGCGGCGATCTCGCGCTTGTAGAGCACCTTGACGGCGGCCTCGGGTCCCATCACCGCGATCTCGGCCTGGGGGTAGGCCAGGTTGACGTCGGTGCGGATGTGCTTCGAGGCCATGACGCAGTACGCGCCGCCGTAGGCCTTGCGGGTGATGACGGTGACCTTCGGCACCGTCGCCTCGGCGAACGCGTACAGCAGCTTCGCGCCGTGCTTGATGATGCCGCCGAACTCCTGCTGCGTCCCGGGCAGGAAGCCGGGGACGTCCTCGAAGGTCACGAGCGGGATGTTGAAGGCGTCGCAGAAGCGCACGAAGCGGGCCGCCTTGAGCGAGGCCGAGATATCGAGCACCCCCGCGAGATAGCCTGGCTGGTTCGCGACGATGCCCACCGTCCGACCGGCAAAGCGTGCGAACCCGACTACGACGTTGCGCGCGTAGTCGGCCTGCACCTCCAGGAACCGCTGCTCGTCGACCACGACGCGGATCAGGTCCTTGATGTCGTAGGGCTTGTTGGGGTCCTCGGGAATCAGCGAGTCGAGACCCTCGTCCTGCCGGTCGGGATCGTCGTCGGTGGCCCGGAGCGGCGGATCCGCGAGGTTGTTCGAGGGTAGATACGAGAGCAGGTCGCGGATACCGGCGATGCAGGCGGCGTCGTTGTCGACGGTGAAGTGACTGACGCCGCTCCTGGTGCCGTGGGTGAGCGCCCCACCGAGCTCCTCCATCGTCACCTCCTCGTGGGTCACGGTCTTGATGACCTCCGGGCCGGTGACGAACATGTAGCTGGTGTCGCGGACCATGAAAACGAAGTCGGTGATCGCCGGCGAGTAGACCGCCCCGCCGGCGCACGGCCCCATGATCGCACTGATCTGCGGCACCACGCCCGAAGCCAGCGTGTTGCGCAGGAAGATGTCGGCGTAGCCCCCGAGCGACGCCACGCCCTCCTGGATCCGCGCGCCGCCGCTGTCGTTGAGGCCGATCACGGGAGCGCCGTTCTCCATCGCCAGGTCCATGATCTTGCAGATCTTCCTGGCGTTGGTCTCCGACAGCGTGCCGCCGATGACCGTGAAGTCCTGCGCGAAGACGTAGACCAGCCGCCCGTCGATCGCGCCATAGCCGCACACCACACCGTCGCCCGGGATGCGGTTGCGCTGCATCCCGAAGTCGTGGCAGCGGTGCACCACCAGCGGATCGACCTCGACGAACGAGCCGGGGTCGAGCAGGAGGGCGACGCGCTCGTGCGCCGTCAGCTTGCCGGCTTCGTGCTGGCGCCGGATGCGCTCTTCGCCACCGCCCTGACGGGAGGCGGCGAGGCGGCGCTCCAGATCCTCGAATTTGGTGCGGGTGCTGCTCATCGCTGCCGTCGTTGACGGCACGACGGCCTCCCTACCCAGGCGAGGGGCGATTGTTATCACACAAGCCGCCGAGATGACATCGGCGCCGCGGACGGCGCTCCGGACGTGCTGGTTAGCACGTCCTCCGCTTGGATACATGGCGCCGCGGACGGCGCTCCGGACGTGCTGGTTGGCACGTCCTCCGCCTGGAGGACATCCGCGCCGAAGACGGCGCTCCGGACGTGCTGGTTAGCACGTCCTTCGCTTGGATCCATGGCGCCGGGGACGGCGCCCGGGCTCATCGCCGCGTCCGGCGCGGGGCTAGAATCGCGGCGTGTTCCTCGATGCCGACACCGGCGCGCTGGCCCGCTGCCTGGCTCAGGTCTCCGAGGATCCGGCGGTACTGGTCGAAGCCTTCTTCGAGCGCACGGAGCAGGTGTCGCTGGCGCCGCACGGCGAGTCGCCGCCGCTTCGAGTCTGGCGCGAGGAGGGCTTCTCGGTTCGCCTGGTCTCACGCGACGAGACCTGGATGGTGAGCCGTGACTCCATCGACGGGTCGAGCTTCCTCGAGGCGCTGCGCAAGACGGCGCGGCGCATGGCGCAGGGGCTGCGGCCGCCGCCGCGGCTGCGCTCGGTGCCACCGCCCGAGCTCCCGGACGCCGACCTGGCGCGCGCGTTCACCGCACAGGTCGAGCGGCGGCTGCGCGAGCTGCATCTCGCCTTTCCCCTGCGGCTCGAGGTACAGCGGCACCGGCGCTGGATCCAGATCGTCGGGCGCGAGTTCGTCGGCGAGCCCGAGCGCGAGGACTTCTGGAGCTTGCGCGCCTCGCTCGAAGGAGCGTCGTGGGGGGTTCTCCTGCCGGAGCTCGCGCACCCGGGCGCGGTCGGAGTGGCGTCCTCGCTCGCCGCCCTCTTCCGTTCGCGGGGCGCCTCGCCGCCGTCGCCGCGCCGCAGCGACCTCCTCCTCGGCTCCTCGGCGGCGGCCGTGCTGCTGCACGAGGCGGTCGCACACGCGCTCGAGGTCGACACGCTCGCGCTCACCGGCGAGCCCTCCGCCGCGATCGGGCACCGCGTCGGCAGCGACGTCCTCGACCTGCTCGACGATCCCACCAGCGGCCCACCGGGCCTGCGGCGCCGGACCGACGACGAGGGCGTGCCGGTCCTGCGGCGATGGCTGCTGCGGCGCGGTGTGGTCGAGCAGCCGCTCGCCGATCGCACCTGGGCGCTGCGGTCGCAGGCGCTCGATCCCGGCGCCGGCCGCCGCCAATCGCGCCACTGGCCTCCCGTCCCGCGCTCGCTGCACCTCGAGCTCCTGCCTGGAGGCGATGCCCTGGTCGACCTCGCCGCCACGGTGGCCGACGGCGTCTACGCCGCGGAGGCGTCGCACGGGTTTCTGGATCCGATCACCGGCTCCTTCGAGCTGCGGTTCCCGTACGGGCGCCGGCTGCGGCGCGGGAAGCTCGAGGAGCGCCTCGGAGCGTTTCACCTGCGAGGCGCCGTCGGCGATCTCTTGGCGCGGATCGACAGCGCGGGCTGCGAGGTGGCTCTCGCCGGCGCCGGCTGGTGCGCCAAGGGCGGCCAGCGGCTGCCGGTGTGGAGCACGACGCCCGGCCTCCTGCTCCACGGCGTCGAGGTCGGGGGTTGACGGCCGACCCGGGGCGCGAGGTTCTGGACCAGCTCCTGGCGCGGGGCTTCACCGCGGCCGAGGTGTACGCCAAACGCGGCCGCTCGCGCCGATTCGAGCTGACCCATGGAGGCGGGGGACTCGACGGCTGGTGGGAGGCGACGCTGTCGGCGGAGGAGGCCGGGTGGTCGGTGCGCGCCGGGCGCGGCGCCGCGTCCTTCTTCTTCGCCGCCACGGGAGCGCCGGAGGCGCTCGGCCGTTGGCCCGAGCCGTTCGAGAGCGGCGCGCTCGAGCTGCCCGCGCCGGCGGCGATCGAAGGATGGACCGAGCCGGCCGAGGTTGCCGAGCCGCCGCTCGGGGAGGACGAGGGACGTCGCATTCTCCGGCTGCTGGCTCGGGAGGTCGAGCGCCGGCTGCCCGGCGCCAGGCTCCACTCCGCCGCGCTCGAGGACGGGGCGAGCGAGGTGAGCTTGGTGAACCACCGAGGCCTCGGGGCAAGACACCGCGGCCGGTTCGCGGCGCTCCGGCTCGAGGCGCGCGCACCCCTCGCCGTCGCGACGATCGTCCTCGCCGAGCGCTCCGCCCGGCGCTTTCCGACGGCGGCGCTCGCCGACCGGTTGATCGACCTGCTCGCCGTGCGCGGGCGTGGGTCGGTCGGTTCGGCGGCCGGCGGCGACATGGTGCTCGCGCCCGAGGTCGGGGCGCGGCTCCTCGCCCCGCTCGCCGCCGCGTTCGTCGACCGCTCGCGCGAAGAGGTCGCGGCGCTGCTCGGCGAGCGCGACGGCCGGGTGGGATCGGCAGAGGTCTCGGTGATCGACGACGGCCGGCATCCGCGCGGCGCCCTCGCCGCGCCGTTCGACGGCGAAGGCGTCCCGACCGGCGAGCGTGTGCTGGTCGATGGCGGGCGGCTCGGCACGACGATCCTGCCCTGGCAGCGCGCCGGCACCGCCATCGGCTGCCGCGCGCGCGCCGGGTGGCGCGACCTGCCGCGCGTCGCGCCGTCCCACGTCTTCGTCGCTCCCTGCGAGGAGGTCGCGCCGGCAAGCCTGGTGGAGGATCTGGCCGACGGCTATTACCTGCTCGACGCCGGCGACGGGGGCAGCTACGATCTCGCGGCGGGCCGCTTCTCCCTTCCGGTCTGGGGCTTCCGCATCGCGGCGGGTAGACCGCTTCATCCATTGGGCCGAGCGCGGCTGGTCGGGGATCCGCGGCGCCTCCTGCACGCGGTGTGCGGCGTGGCGCGCGACCTCCGCTTCATCCCGCTCGGCGCGATGATCGGCGCGCCCAGTCTCCGTATGCGCGGCCTCACGCTCCACGACGACGACTGACGCATGCAGCTGGGAATCGTCGGCTGGCCGAAGGTGGGGAAGACCCTCCTCTTCAACCTCCTCACCGCGTCGCGGCAGGAGACCGGCAAGTTCTCCGCCTCGCTCAAGGTTCACGCCGGGACCGCTCGGGTCGAGGACCCGCGGCTCGACGCGCTCCGCGATCTCTTCTCTCCGAGGAAGTTCACGCCGGCGACGATCGACTACGTCGACCTGCCCGGCCTGGCCAAGGGCGAGAGCGGCGCCGGGCCCGACCTCGCCGTGCTCAAGCCGGTCGACGCGCTGGCGCACGTAGTGCGCTGCTTCGAGGACCCCGAGATCCTCCACGCCGCGGGCAGCGTCGATCCGGTGCGCGACATCCATGAGCTCGATCTCGAGCTGGTGCTCGCCGATCACGAGCTGGTCTCGCGCCGCCTCGAGCGGCTCGTGCAGGCCGCCAAGCGCGGCCTGAACGAGGATGAGAAGCGCGAGCGCGCGCTCCTCGGCGACGTCGTCCTGCCGGCTCTCGAGTCGGAGCGGCCGCTGCGCGAGCTGGTGCTGGATCCAGACGGCGAACGGCGCTTGCGCGGATTTCAGCTGCTGTCGGCAAAGCCGATGCTCTACGTCCTCAACGTGGCCGAGAACCGGGTGGCCGAGCCGCCGCCGGCCGAGATCGCGGGCGCGGTGGGCCGCGACGCGGTGGTGATCGTGGTCAGCGCGCCGATCGAGGAGGAGATCTCGCGGCTCGAGGGTGAAGATCAGAAGGAGCTCCTGGCCGAGCTCGGCCTCGCCGAGCCGAGCACGCGCCGTCTGATCCGCTCGAGCTACGCCCTGCTCGGGCTCGAGTCCTTCTTCACGGTGGGAGAGGACGAGGTGAGGGCCTGGACGGTGCGGCGGGGGACCAGCGCGCGGGACGCCGCGGCCAAGATCCACTCCGACATCGCCCGCGGCTTCATCCGCGCCGAGGTGGTGTCGTGGCGCGACCTGGTCGAGCTGCGCTCGTGGGCAGCCTGCCGCGAGCACGCGCGGCTGCACCTCGAGGGCAAGGACTACCCGGTTGCGGACGGCGACGTCATCAACTTCCGCTTCAACGTGTGACCGGACGGCCGAGGGTGGCCGGCCGCGGCGGGTCCGCGCGAGCCAGGCGCGATGGCGGGCGCTTCAGCGTGCGGGGACGGGCTCGTCGGAAGCCGGGCCGAGCTGCCACTCGAGCGAGCCCGTGCTGCGCTGCCCGAACGCGAACCCGGTCACATCGTCGCTCGCTGCCGGCTGGTGCAGCGACTGCCGGCGGCTGGTGCCGTCGGGCGTCGTGACGGCCGCGCCGGCGCGCCGTCGGGTGCCGGGCGCTGCCGGCGCTGCGGCGTCGCCTTTGACCTGGTTGCGGACGCCCCCGCGGAGATCGCTCGAGTCGAGAACGCGATGACCGGTGGCGGGTTCGGCGGAACGACGACGATCGGCTGCGCTGTCCTCGGTGCCCCGGGGCGGGTCGCCCGCCGCCGAGAGCCCGGACCGTGGGCGTGACCACGCAGTCGCTCCGTCCGGCGGCGGTTCGGCGGGTGCGGCTTCCTGGCCGGGTGCGACCGTCGGCGGCTGCGGCGCCAGGAGTGAGTTGATCCGCCCGGGCTCGTCGTACGCGCGCGGAGTCGAGGGCTGCGACCGCCTGCCGCGCCCCGCGATGAGGAGCGCCTCGGTGACCAGTCGATTCTCGATGATGTGCGGGTTGGTCTCGGCGAACAGGAGCTCGGGATCGAGGGTGAAGGCCTCGGCATACCTGCGCAGCGCCTCCTGACGCTGGCCCAGCCGCTCCTCGATCGAGCCCAACTGGTAGTGGGCGCGTGCGTTGCCGGGATCGAGCTCGAGCAGGGAGCGGTAGCCCCCGGCCGCACCGGCGAGGTCGGAACGCTCCTCACGCAAGAGCGCCAGGTTGAAGAGCGCCGACGAGCTCGTGGGGTCGAGCTCGAGCGCCCGCGCGTAGGCTCTCTCCGCCTCGTCGACGTCGCCGACCAGGGACAGCAGGTTGCCGAGATCGTTCCAGACCCCGGCGTCGTTCGGGCGCTCTTCGGTCAACGTCCTCTGCTCGGCGAGCGCCGACGCGAGCTGGCGCGGGGACTCCCCGGCGCCGGTCGCGGCCAGGGTGAGCGCGATCGCCGCGGCGGTGAACGCCGCCAGCAGCCACCTCACGCGCCGGCCTCGCGGACGGGCCGCGCCTTGAGCTTCTTCTTGCCGTTCTCCTGGACGATGCGGAAGCTCACCTGCGAGCAGCCGGTGCGCTCGCGGATGAGCTGGTGCTGGCGGACGAGGTAGTCCGTGAACGTTCTCAGGTCCATCGAGCTCCCGCTCTGGTCAGAGTAGAGGTGGCGATAGAGCGGCGCCACACCGTTGGCGTCGAACTGCCGACCCAGGACGATCCCCGAGCTGGGGTCGGCGGCGGGCCGCGCGGTGCGGACCGGACGTGCCGGGCCGTGCTGGAGCTCGCGGCCGCGCAGGCGACGATTGAAGAGCTCGTTGTAGGAGTGGAAGCGCGCTTCGAGCGCGCCCAGGCGAAACGAGTCGACGGCGGACTTGGTCGAGCTCTGGAGGCTCGCGATCCGATCCCGGATCGAGTCGCGGAACTGCTCCGGAGGGACGTCGAGATCGCCGTTGAAGAAGCGCTCGAAGTCGATGCGCAGCGTGTGAATGTCCCGCTCCAGGCGATCGAGCTCGGCGGCTCGGTGTCGGCCGTTGTTCTTCATGGGGGCTGGCCTGGAGCAGGGGCGTCGATCGCCGCGGGTGGCTGGAATCTCCTAGAATCGGTGGCCCATCGTGACCCGTACGACCGATGCCCGACGCCGGCTGCCCGCGATGGACCTGCTCCTCGCACGGCCGGCCTTCGAACGGCTCGTCAGAGTATACGGGAGGTCCCTGGTCAGGGTCCAAGCCGCGAGCGCCTTGGCCGCCCTGCGCGGCGAGATCGCCGGCGGGCGGTGCGGGAGTGGGGACGCCGTCGAGGCGGCGATCGACGACCTCCCGCGCCGCGTCGAGGCCGAGCTCGAGCGGCAGCTCGGGGCGCCGCTCCAGAGGGTGCTGAACGCGACGGGGATCCTGATCCACACCAACCTGGGACGGGTGCCGCTCCCCCGCGAAGTGTCGGCCGCGCTGCCGCCGCTCCTCGACGCCTACTGCGACCTCGAGCTGGACCTCGGGTCAGGAAGGCGCGGCGATCGCAACGCCGCGGCGGAGGGGCTCCTGTGCGCCCTGACCGGCGCGCCGGCGGCGCTGGTGGTCAACAACAACGCCGGCGCACTGGTGCTCGCGCTGGCGGCGCTCGCGCAGGGCCGCGAGGCGATGGTGTCGCGAGGCGAGTTGGTCGAGATCGGCGGCTCCTTCCGCATCCCGGGCATCCTCGAGGCGGCGGGCGTCGAGCTGTGCGAGGTGGGGACGACGAACCGCACCCGGCTCGCCGACTACGAGTCGGCGATCGGCCCTCGAACCGCGCTCCTGCTCAAGATCTTTCCGTCGAACTATCGCATCGCTGGATTTGTCGAGAGTGTCGCTCCCGACGCCCTGGTCGACCTCGGCCGCCGCCGGGAGGTCGCGGTGCTGGTGGACGAGGGGAGCGGCCTGCTGCGGCCGCACCCGGCACCCGAGCTGCGCCAGCACCAGAGCCTCGCCGACCTGGTCACCCTCGGCTGCGACCTCGCCTGCGGCAGCGGCGACAAGCTCCTCGGCGGACCGCAGGCGGGTATCCTGGTGGGCAAGGAGTCGGCGATCCGGGCCTGCGCGCGACACCCGCTCTATCGGGCGCTGCGGCCCGACCGCGGCGGTCTCGCCGCGCTCTCCCTGGTGCTGCGGCGGCACCTCGCCGGGCTGCCGATGCCGCTCGAGCGGATGTGGCCCGATCCGGTCGCCCATGGCCGGCGCGTGCGCGCAGTCGCGGCCGCGCTCGGCGGCGAGGTGGCGGTGGTCGAGGGGTACCTCGGCGGCGGCTCGGCTCCCGAGGCCGGGATCCCGGCGGAGGCGGTCGTCGTTCCCGAGGACGACCTGCTGCTCCACCGGCTGCGCGGCGGACAGCCTCCGGTGGTGGCGTATCAGAAGGAGGGGAGGCTGGTTCTGGATCTGCGCACGATCGACCCGGAGGACGACGCCGCCCTGGTGGCGGCGGTGCGCGCGGCGGCGTCGAGCCAAGCGTGATGAAGGGCCGCATCCTGGTGGTCGAGGACCGCGAGAACCTCCGCCGGTTGGTCGAGACCACGCTCGCCGAGGAAGGCTTCCAGGTCGACGCCGCCGCCGACGGCGCCGCGGGCATCGAGCTCGCCTCGGCTTCGACCTACGACCTGGTCCTCACCGATCTCAAGCTCCCCGAGGTCTCGGGGCTCGATGTGCTGCGCGCGGTGAAGCGCGCGCAGCCGGGCACGCCCGTGGTGGTGTTCACCGCGTTCGGCAACGTCGGCACCGCGGTCGAGGCGATGAAGCTCGGCGCCGCCGACTTCCTCGAGAAACCGATCGAGATCGAGGACCTGCTCAAGCTGGTCGACACCTGGGTGCGGCAGGAGGGCGAGGTGCCGGCGTTCGAGCTCGCCGACGGCACCCGGATCGTCGGCAGGCATCCGCGGGTCAAGGCGGCGCTGCGCCTGCTCGAGCGCGTGGCGCCGTCGGAGACGACGGTGCTCCTCTTGGGCGAGAGCGGCACCGGGAAGGAGCTCTTCGCGGGCGGCTTGCACCTGCTGTCACCGCGCCGTGGCGGCCCCTTCGTCGCCATCAACTGCGCCGCCATCCCGGAGACGCTGATCGAGAACGAGCTCTTCGGCCACGAGAAGGGCGCGTTCACCGGCGCCAACCGGCGCGAGAAGGGCCGCTTCGAGCTGGCATCGGGCGGCACGCTCTTCCTCGACGAGATCGGCGAGCTGCCGCTCCAGGTCCAGGGCAAGGTCTTGCGCGTGCTCGAGGAGCGCACCTTCGAGCGCGTCGGCAGCGGCGTGCCGCTCGAGGCCGACGTTCGCCTGGTGGCCGCCACCAACCGCGACCTCGAGGCCATGGTCGAGGCCGGCGAGTTCCGGTCCGACCTCTTCTTTCGCCTCGACGTGTTCCCGATCGAGCTGCCGGCGCTGCGCGAGCGCTCCTCCGACGTCCCGACGCTCGCGCGTTACCTCATCGTCGATCTCGCCGAGCGCCATCGCCGTCCGGTCCCACGGGTCACACCGGCGGCCGCCGAGCTCCTGAAGCAGCAGAGATGGCCGGGCAACGTGCGCCAGCTCTCGAACGTCCTCGAGCGCGCGCTCATCCTCGACGACAATGGCGTCATCGACGCCGGCGACCTCGAGCACGTGCTGCGCCCCAGCGTCGAGGCGGAGGAGGAGGAGCGGGTGCGAGCCGCGCTGCGCGAGGCGGACGGCGACAAGCACGACGCCGCCCGCATCCTCGGTGTGAGCTACCGCACCCTGCAGCGCCGGGTGAAGCAGTTCGACCTGGAAGGCTTTCCGAAGTATCGCTAGCCTCCGGAACGTGCTGGATAGCACGTTCCTCCGGCTGAATAACTTTCGCGCCGAGGACGGCGCTGGCGCTTCGCGCCCCGCACAGATGGGACGCAGTTACTCGGACACTCCTAGCTCCGAAAATGCTGGTTAGCACTTCCTCCGCTAGCCATGCTTCCCGCCGAGCGCCCGCGGACGGGCGCCGGCTCAGTCGGCGCTCCCGGGGTCGGTCTCCGCTCCCGGCTCTTCGCGCTCGACGACGCTCGACGCCGGGAAGCGGACCCATGCGCACGCGCCACCGCCCTCGCGGTTCTCGAGCTCGAGCACGGCGCCATGGAGGTCGAGGATGCGCCGCGCGACCGCGAGGCCGAGGCCGGTGCCCTCGCGCTTGTGGGAGGCGAACGGGACGAAGAGGCGATCCACCATCTCCGGCTTGAGGCCGGTGCCGTGGTCCTCGATCGCCACGGTCGGGCCCGCGGCCGCGAAGTCGATCCGCACCACCAGGCTGCGCTTCTCGTGGCCGGCCTCGGCCTCGGCCTCGGCCGCGTTCTGGAGCAGGTTGCGCAGCGCGCGCTCGAGCAGCTGCGCGTCGCCCCAGATGCGCCGGATCGCGCGCGGTCCCTCCGGCTCCGAGGACTGCACCGTGACCGCCTTGCCCGCGATCCCGAGGTCGGACGCGGCGCGGCGCACGATCCGCTCGAGGCTGACCTCCGCCATGCGCACGCTGCCGGGCTGCGCGAACGACAGGAAGTCGTCGAGGATCCGCTGCAGGTGATCGGCCTCGTGGCGGATCTCGTCGAGCTCCGGGCGCCGCGGCCCCGCGTCCTCGAGCCTCTCGGCGCGCGACAGGTACCCCCGCAGCGAGGTGAGGCTGTTGCGCATCTCGTGCGCGATGCCCGCGGTGAGCTCGCCCATGTGCGCCAGGCTCTCCGACAACCGGCGCCTCTCGGCTCGGCGCTGCACGTCGGTGAGGTCGGCGAACAGGACCAGATAGCCGCGCACCTCGAGCGTCTCGCGGCGCAGCTCGTGCACGGTGATGCCCAGGCTCAATGACTGGGGCCCGGCCGGGACCACGACTTCGGCGCGCGGGTCGGCCTTGCGTCCCTCGAGCACGTCGCGCACCACGCGCGACACCTCGCCGCAGCCGCGCAGCAGATCGTCGTAGGACTGCCCGGAGATCGGCTGGTCGATGCCGAGCAGGGCGCGTCCGAGCGTGTTCAGCGCCAGCACCCGTCCCTGCGGCGAGAGCAGCAGGAGCCCGCAGTCGAGGCTCGGCGTCAAGGTGCGGCCGAGCACGCGGATGTCGTCGTCGTCGGCCACCGGCTGCTGGCTGAGGGCGGCGAGCGCGCGATCGAAGGTGTCGAGCAGAAACGGGATCTCGTCGATTCCCTGGGTGCTCGGGACGGCGGCGCGCGCGCGCTCCAGCAGCGTGTCGAACGGCGCGGTGAGGTGGCGCACGAACGCCATCGAGAGCACTCCCACGCCGAGCCCGAGACCGAGCACCACGAACGAGAGGACGTTCAGGCTGCGTTGCTGGCGCGCGATCGCCCCGGCGTCGAAGTCGACGCGCAGGTAGTGACGCTGGTCGCGCGGTCCCAGCGGAGAGAAGGCGACCACGCGGTCGCCCGCGGGACCGCCCGGACCGGCCGCTACCACCTGCGCCGGCTCGCCGCCCGCGAGCGGAAGAAGCGGCGCCCCGGCGGCCGGCTCCCCGGCTTCGGCGAGAGCCGCGCCGCGCGCATCGAGCAGGACGATCGAAACCGCCCCCGGGGCGAGCGCGCCCAGGCGCTCCGACGTCGGCGGCCAGGTCGCGGCGGCGCGCTCGCGCGCGAGCCTCGAAGCGGCGGCGCGCGCCGCCACCATCGCCTCGGCGCGCGCCTCCTCGGCGAAGGTCGCGACGGCGCCGCGATAGGAGAGCAGAGTGAACAGGGCCAAGACGAGCAGCACCAGCAGGCTCGCCGGCACCAGGATCAGGACCTCGCGGCGAAACCCGATCTTCGGGACCGCTCTCATCTCATGGGTAGAAGGACAGGTACCAGTCTACGATGCCGCGGCCGTAGAACAAGGCCGCCAGCGCGCCGATCGACAGGAAGAAGCCGAACGGGAGGCGCGACTGCAGACGGATGCGCCCGCGGGCCATCAGCGCGAGCCCGGTCACGCTGCCCAGGAGCGCGGCCAGGAAGAGCGTCACCACCACACCCGAGAGGCCGAGAAAGGCGCCGATCATCGCCAGCATCTTGACGTCGCCGAGACCGAAGCCGGCGACGCCGCGGACGGCGTGCCAGACCAGGTTCATACCGAGGATGGTGCCGGCGCCCACCGCCGCGCCGAGGAGCGCGGAGCGCAGGCCCGCCCATTCCACCAGCGGCTGCGCCAGGAGACCCAGCGCGATCCCCGGCAGCGTGATGCGATCGGGCAGGATGAAGTGCTCGAGGTCGATCAGCGCCAGCGCGATCATCAGGCAGCCGAAGAACGCGGCGACCAGCGCGCTCCACGTCGGTCCGAAGCGCAGGTAGGACGCCAGGAAGAGCGCTCCGGTGGCGGCCTCGACCAGGGGGTAGCGCGCGCTGATCGCCGCTCCGCAGCTCCGGCAGCGCCCGCGCAGCA
Source organism: Thermoanaerobaculia bacterium (assembly GCA_035544635.1). Classification (GTDB taxonomy): domain Bacteria; phylum Acidobacteriota; class Thermoanaerobaculia; order Multivoradales; family Multivoraceae; genus DATAFT01. The sequence continues at coordinate 3,215 of DATKDQ010000397.1, read as the reverse complement.
GGAGGAAGCTCAGGAGGGGGATGTTGTCCCAGGGCCGGATGCGCGCCGCGCAGGAGGGGCAGCGCGACACCGGAAGCACGGTCGATGCGCCGCGCGGGAGGCGGTGGATGACGACGTTCAGATAGCTGCCGGTGATCAACCCGAGGACCAGCGCGTAGAGCCCGACTGAGAGGTGGAGCTGCACGCTGGCGTCGTTCACCCGGCGACCGCGGCGCGGACCACCCGCTTCATGGTGGTGAGGCCGTCCTGGAAGCGCTGGAGGGGGATGCTCTCGTCCGCGCCGTGGATCCCTCGCACCTCGTCGCCGCTGAGCACGAACGGCGAGAAGCCGTACGCGGGGATGCCGCGCTCACGGAAGTAGCGGGAGTCCGTGGTGCCGGTGATGAAGGAGGGAACCAGGGGCGCCTCGTCCCCGAGCGCGCGCTCGAGCGCGCCGTAGATCTCGCTCGAGGTCGGCGAGGGCGGCGCCGGCGGCGAGGCGAGGAGGACCTCGATCGACGCGTTGTTGCCGAGCGACTCGCGCAGGCGCTTCAGGATGTCCTCGACCGGCGTGTCGGGGAGGAGCCGCACGTCGAGCAGCGCCGACGCCTGCTGCGGCACCACGTTGATGCTGGAGGTGGGCGTCTCGAGCGAGGTGATCTGGAGGGTGTCCTGAAAGAACACCGCCATCCCGGGCATCAGCACCTGGGCGGTCCGGCCCTCCTCGCGCATGCGCTGGAACTCGCGCTCCACCGTCTCCAGGTCGGGCGACCCGAACACCTGCGCGAACGCGTTGCCGTGGAAGCGGGAGAGCGCGGCGAAGTACTCCTTGGCCGCCGCGGTGACCCGCATCTGCGGCGCCTCGCGGAAGAGATTCGCCAGGCTGGCGACGAGCTGATGGGTGGCGCTCGCGGGGTTGAAGGTGGAGCCGTGGCCGCCGCGGCCCTGGGTCGAGATCCGCAGCCACAGCGGGCGCTTCTGCGCCACCTCGATGCCCCACCAGAACAGGCGCCCGCCGGCGACGCGATTGCTGCCGCCCTCGTTGAGGACGCCGGCGACGTCCGCGAAGAGATCGCCATGGCGCTCGAGCAGCCACTGCATGCCCTGCGATCCTCCGGTCTCCTCGTCGGCGACCGCGAGGAAGACGACGTCCCGATCGAGCCGCACCTGCTGGCGGTGGAGCTCGATGATCGCGGCGAGGTGGCTGATGCCGAGGCTCTTGGCGTCGATCGCGCCGCGCCCCCACACCCGCCCCTGCGCCATCTCCCCGGCGAACGGACGGCGGGTCCAGGCGTCGCCCGGGGGGACGACGTCCATGTGATGGAGCAGGACCAGCGCCCCCGCGGTGGGCGCCGGGGCCTCGAGCCGCGTGTAGAGGTTCGCGCGTCCGGCGGGCGTGACCAGGAGGCGGGTGGGGATCCCCTCCGCGTGGAGGATCGACGCCAGGTAGGCGGCGGCCGCGCTCTCGTTACCGGGCGGGTTCGAGGTGTCGATGCGGAGATAGCCGAGGAGCCAGTCGACCGCCTCCTCGCCGGCGCCGCCGGGGGCGTCCTCGCGGGGCGAGGTGGCGACCGGCACGACGCTCGGCCCGGCGAGGAGCCCCATGGCGAGACCGAGCACAAGGAGCAGCGAGCCGCGCGCGAGCATCGAGGGCGAGTATGTCAGCCTACGGAACGTGCTGGGTAGCACGTTCCTTCGGCTAGGCATGGCTAGCGGAGCAAATGCTAAACAGCATTTGCGGAGCTAGATGACTTTGGCGCCGAGAACGGCGCTGGCGCTTCGCGCCCCCGCAGATGGGACGCTGTTACTCGGACACGACCGCTCGCATGTCGTTGGTCCCGCATAAAAAAAGGCGCCGCCTCGCGACGGCGCCTTGGCTGCTTGGGCTTTCACCCAGCAAGCTCGGGGTAGCCTCAGTTCGCGTTCACACCGCCCGGAGTGCGCACGAAGTAGCCGTCCGACCACACGATGTCCTGGTCGTAGTCGGTGCCGATGAAGGTGCCGGGGGTGTATTCGCCGCTGCACGGGTCGGTCGAGCCGTCGTTGCCGTCGCGGCCTGGGCTGCAGATGCCGATGGCGCGCGCCGACTGCAGGAGCTGCGAGAACGAGTTCTCGTCGGCTGCATCGAAATTGGCGCGGAAGTCCAGGCTGTTGCCCCAGCCGTCTTTCTCCGGCAGCTCCTGGAGGTAGAAGAAGTTGGGGTCGCCGGGCTGCTCGAGCAGCTCGACGAGCTGGCTGTGCGACACGTTGCTTGCCAGGTCAGTGTCCCAGTTGAAGATCGACTGCCCCGCGGCAGCGGCCGACATCTGGTCGGTCACCCACGACATCCAGGCGGTGCCGATATTGCGGATGTCGCCGACGGTGGACTTCTGCTTGGCCTTCTGCAGCGCGTCGAGCAGGTTCGGGATCAGGATCGCCGCGATGATGCCGATGATGGCCACGACGATGAGGAGCTCGATGAGAGTGAAACCTCTCTGGCCCCTCCGGTTTCTAATTCGCATCAACATAACCTTTCGTCCTCCTTGCCCTTCGTTTGAAAACAGCCCTTTCCGTGAAGGCAATGAGGCTAGAGCAGGTTCCATGCCATGTTGTGAATGAGCAAAAGTGCCGGTTTCCGAGCTGTGCCGGCGAGGATCTGACACAAAGTGGCACTCGGTGAAGCCCGGAAGCGTCAGGTCGAGCCCACCAGCCGGCGCAGCAGCTCCTCGTACAGCTCCACGCCGTCGAGGAACGCCGGCAGGGCGATGCCCTCGTTCAGGCCGCCGATCCCGATCGTGTCGGTCGACAGCACCAGGAAGGGGCTGAAGCCGTAGCTCGGGATTCCCGCTCGGCGGAAGAGGCGCGAGTCGTTCGCGCTGCGGGTCTGGAAGAAGGGGCCGGTCAAGACCGTCCCGTACCGCGCCTCGAGCGCCGCCGTGATGCCGGCGAAGATCGGGTGATCGACCGGGCTCGACGGCGAGGGGCCGTCGTCCGGGAGCCGCACCAGTCTCACGCCGTGCGTGAGCCAGTCCGGAAGCAGCACGGCGAGCGCCTCCTCCGGGTCGCTGTCGGGGAGGAGGCTCAGGGTGATCCGCAGGACGTAGCCGCCGCCCTCGGCCCCGGGCTCGACCGGGAAGGCCGACACCTCGTCGCGGAAGAGCCCGCGCTGATACCCGGCGAGCCGGTGGAAGCGCTCGATGTCGCGCAGGGTCGCGGCGGGATCGGCCAGCAGGCGCCGGTGCAGCGGCAGGTCGCGG
>DATKDQ010000396.1:0-11304 GCA_035544635.1 Thermoanaerobaculia bacterium | reverse complement strand
GCGGCTCGATCGGCCCCACCGCGATTGCGAGGATCCTCCTCCCGATCTAACATGAGCCGCGAGATCCGCTCATGGGCGCTCTACTCCTGCGCTGGCTCGGGACCAGCGTCGCTCTCTGGGTGGCGACCGAGGTCGTGCCGGGAGTGGACTACCACGGGCCCTGGTGGGGTCTCCTCCTCGTGGCGGTCATCTTCGGGCTGGTCAACGCGCTCGTTCGCCCGGTGGTGGTCCTGCTCACCTGCCCGTTCGTCCTCCTCACGCTGGGGCTCGGCCTCCTGGTCATCAACGCCGCCATGCTCGGCCTCACCGCCTGGCTGGCCGGGGGCTGGCTCACGATCGACGGGTGCTTCTCCGCGGTGCTCGGCGCGCTCCTGGTCAGCATCGTGAGCTTCCTCTTCAACCTGCTGGTCGGCGGCACCCGCCTCGACCTCGAGGTCAGGGCGCGGTAGGGGAGGGAATGGTGAGTACCATTCCCTCCGCGCAGCGCCTGGGCAGGACTCGAGGCTTCGGGCGCGCAGTGTGCGGGCAGTCGGCGCGCGCGGGCGCGGCGAGCGCGAGAATTCGCGTCGGAGGCCGATAAAGGCCGACAGAGAGTGGCCTTCGTCCTTGACTCGGATGCAGCGGTTTCAATACCTTTGCGGTTCCACCCAGGAAGGAGACGACATGAGCGTCTGGAAGAAGAACGAGCCCGAGTACGCACCGCCGCAGCCCCTCGCGTCGAAGCCGATCCCACCCTCGGCTCCCCCTCCGGTCTCCCGTCCAGCCGAGCCGCAGCGGCCGCGCGTAGCGGCCACCATCGGTCCCTCGATCGCGATCAAGGGCGACGTGACTGGGGAGGAGGATCTCATCGTCGAGGGCCGGATCGAGGGCAAGATCCTGCTCAAGAGCAACAGCGTCACGATCGGTCGCAACGGCCGGGTCAAGGCCAACGTGTACGCCAACTCGATCACCGTCGAGGGCGAGGTCGAGGGCGACCTGATCGGCAAGGACGAGGTCGTCATCCGCCAGTCGGGGAAGGTGAAGGGCAACGTGGCGGCGCCGCGCGTGGTGCTCGACAGCGGGGCGCGCTTCCAGGGCTCGATCGACATGGAGCCGAGCGGGCAGCAGGGGCAGGCGGCCGAGGCCAAGTCCGAGCGCCCGGTTCCGGAGAAGGCGCCCGGGCCGGCCGCTCCGCTCAAGCAGGCGGCCCTGGGGACCAGCTCCTAGGCGGGCTCCACCACCGTTCCGGCCGCCGGCGTCACGGGGGTGGCGCGAAGCGCCGGTGAGCCGCGGAGGGGGTGGGCGGCGGGCGTCCAGAATACTTGGTTTCACGCTGACCGCGATAGGCTCGCGGGGTGCAAGAGCGCAGCGTCACCGTTCCCGACGAGTACACCTCCTTCGTCCTGCCGGGGCTGCTCGAGCTGGCGCGGCGGCCGCCGAAGAAGACGATCCTCGATCTCGGTCCGGCCCTCGGCGAGAACGTCCGGCGGATGAAGCGCTCGAAGCTCTTCATCGCGAACTTCTTCGAGACCCTCACCGAGGGCGGCGCGGCCTCACGGGTGGACGCCAAGGCGTTCGCGGCCTCCTGCGAGCGCCTGCTGCAGTTCCCCGAGGAGGTGCGATTCGATGTCGTCCTGGTCTGGGACTTGTTCAACTACCTGACCCTGGCGGAGGTCGAGGTGCTGGCGCGGCGGCTGGTGGCGCTGAGCCGGCCCGGGACCCGCATCATGGCGCTGGTCTCGATCCAGAAGAGGATCCCGGATCGCCCGTTTCGCTTCGTGATCCAAGACGAGGACAGCCTGCGCTACGAGACCCTGACCAGCGGCCTGCGCGACTGCCCTCGGCACACCGAGGCGGAGATCCTCAAGCGCATGGCCGGCTTCAGCGTCGAGCGCGGCATGCTCCTGCGCAACGGGATGCGGGAGTACAGCTTCGCGAGGGAGGAGGGCGCAGCGCCCGCTGCGGGGTGACCGGACACTCGTTTCCTCGCATGCCGGCTCCGGCGCAGACGCGAAACGAGTCACCTGTCACCCCAGCTCTCACCTCAGCTCGCGGCCGCCGGCGCCTGTCACCCCAGCTCGGGGCCGACGGCGTCGAGGCCGCGTCCGAAGATCTCGACGATCTGGTCGACGTCGGCTTTCTCGAGCACGAGCGGGGGCGAGAAGGCCAGCGTGTCGCGCAGCGCGCGCGAGATGAGCCCGCCCGCGAGGAGATGGCGCGACAACCGACTGCCCGCCTCGACCGCCGGCGGGAACGGGCGCTTTTCGCTCCTCGACGCGACCAGCTCGATACCGGCGATCATTCCCACGCCGCGTACCTCGCCGACCAGCGGGTGATCGGCGAATGCCGCGCGCAGCCGCTGCTGCAGGTAGGCGCCGGTCTGCGCCGCCTTCGCCACCAGGTTCTCGCGCTCCATGAGATCGAGGTTGGCGTGCGCGACGGCGGCGGGCACCGGGTGGCCGCTGTAGGTGTAGCCATGGGCGAACGGCCCCTGCTTGGCCGACCCCTCGCGCAGTCCCTCCCACACCCGCTCGCCGACCAGGACCGCCGACATCGGCAGGTAGCCGCTGGTGAGCCCCTTGGCGATGGTCACGAGATCGGGCTCCAGCCCGTAGTAGCTCGAGCCGAACAGGGTGCCCAGGCGCCCGAAGCCGCAGATCACCTCGTCGGCCACCAAGAGGATGTCGTGCGCGCGCAGGATCGGCACGATGCGCTCGAAGTAACCGCGCGGCGGCACGATGACGCCGCCGGCGCCCTGGACCGGCTCGACGAACATCGCGGCGATGGTCGAGGCGCCCTCGCGCTCGATCACCGTCTCGAGCTCGGTGGCGAGGAGGTCCGAGAACTCCTCCTCCGAGGCGCCCGGCGGGGCATTCCAGTAGTGGCTCGGACGCTCCAGGTGGAGGAAGCCGGGCAGCGGGAGATCGAAGATGGCGTGCATGGGCGGCAGCCCGGAGAGACTGGTGGCGCCGAGCGTGACGCCGTGGTAGGCGGCGCGCCGCGACAGGATCTTCTTCTTCTCGGGCCGGCCGCGCAGGTTGTTGTAGGCGCGGACCAGCTTGATCTGAGTATCGTTCGCCTCCGAGCCGGAGTTGGCGAAGAACACCTTCGACATGCGTCCCGGCGCCATCTCGATCAGGCGGGCGGCGAGCCGGATCACCGGCTCGTTCGACATCGACGCGAACGAGTGGTAGTAGGGAAGGCGCGACGCCTGAGCGGTCATCGCCTCCACCAGCTCGCGCCGGCCGTAGCCCACGTTCACGCACCACAGCCCCGCCATGGCGTCGATGTACTCGCGCCCCGCGCGGTCGCGAACGCGCACGCCGGAGGCGTCGGTGATGACCAGCGGGCCCTCGACCAGGTGCCTCTGGATCGAGGTGAAGGGATGGAAGAGGCTGCTGCGGTCGAGGTCCTCGAGCGTCGGCTCGGGGCTGGTCGCCGGGGACGAGGGCGGGGGGCTCAAGAGATCGGGTCCGTGCTCTCCGAGGCGCTGGCGGAGGGGCTCAGGACGGCGCCCAGCTCGCCGCGCGAATGGAGCTCCATCAGGATGTCGCAGCCGCCGACGAACTCCCCCTCGACGTAGAGCTGCGGAATGGTCGGCCAGTTGCTGTACTCCTTGATGCCCTCGCGGATCGCCGTGTCCTCGAGCACGTTCACGCTCTGAAACTCGACGCCGTAGTGGCGGAGGATCTGCACCACCTGATGTGAGAACCCGCACTGCGGAAAGGCGGGCGTCCCCTTCATGAAGAGCAGGACTCGGTTGCTCTTGACGTTCTGGTCGATGCGCTCTCTGACGGTGGAGTCCATGGTTTCTCCTGGGCGGACGGCGGTTTAGACGATGGTGAGCGGGTTGAGCTCCCGGCGGGCGCGCTCGTCGAGCTCGGTGCGCCAGCGCTCGGGGGTCATGGTGCGGAGCTGGAGGGCGTGGAGCCGCTCGCTGTCGAACTCGGTGCGCAGCGCGCCCATCACCAACTGATGCTGTCGCACCAGGCTCATCCCGGCGAAGGAGGGCGCCACCACGACTGCGCTCCAGTGCGTCTCGTCGGGGGTCTCGACGTGGACCTCGGCGTCGGGGATCGCCCGGCGGATCGCCGCCTCGATCGTCTCCTTCATGCCGTGGCTCGCTCGACTGGTGTGGGATTTGCCGACATCGATGACTCGCTGGGATCGCCCGGCGGGATCGAGCTCGAGGAGAGGCGCCGAGCGGGGTCGTATCTCGGGATCTCGCGCTCGCGCGATCCTCGGCTTGGAATGGCCATGATACCAGCCCCGCTCGCCCGCGATGCGGCGCTACGCCGGCCCGCGACGCGTCGTGCGGCGTGCCGGTGGCGGCCCCGGCTCTGGAGACACCGCCCCCCTGGTGCCGCCGCGCTCAGTCCCCCGGGAACGCCGCAATGTCGCCCACGCCGCAGATGTTGCCGCCCGCGTTCTGATACTGCTGCTCGGCGCCGGTGTGGGTGTCGGTGACGGTGATCGTGTACTCGACGTCGGACAGCGCCCCGTAGAAGAACCAGAAGTCGCCGTTGACGAGCTGGCCGTCGAGCGACTTCACGACCAGCTCGACGTTCGCCGGGTCGAAGAACCAGAACATGCCGGTCTGATCGCTGTTGGGCACGGCGGTGCCGACCCCGGTGTCGCCGTTGCGGTGGTTGCGCCAGTCGACCTCGACGCGGAAGCGGTTGCCGAGCAGGCACAGCGCGTGCTCGTCCGGGACGCAGGTCTGCCGGGGGGCCAGCGTGGCAGGCGCAGCGGCGAGTGGAGACCGGCGCGGCGCGGGCACGGCATCACCGAGCCAGGCCAGGGCCTGGAGCCTCGGCTCCGGGCTCGCCGCCGCGCCGCTCGCGGGAGCGCTCTGCGGGAAGGCGCCGGTGTCGCCCACGCCGCAGATGTTGCCCGGCGCGTTGCGGTAGAGCTTGCGCGCTCCGGTCGCCGTGTCGGTCACCGTCACCCAGTACTCGACGTCGGAGAGCGCGCCGTAGAAGAGCCAGTGCGCGCCGGTGAGGGGCCGGCCGTCGAGCATCTTGACGATGAGCTCGATGTTCTCCTGCTGGAAGAACCAGAAGTAGCCGCTCACGTCGCTTCCCGGGAGCGCGCGGCCGGGACCGCGCGCACCGTTGCGCTGGTTGCGCCACTCGACCTCCACCTTGAAGCGGTTGTCGAGCAGGCAGAGCCGGCGCTCGGAGGGCACGCAGCCGGGCGGGCCGTCGTTATCGGCGATCGCCACCACCGCGCTGCCCAGCGGGACGCCGATCCCGCCGGGAGGCGCGACGGTCTCGAGCAGGAGCTCGATCAGCTCGGTGTCCTCCTCGGTGAAGTCGTCGACGATCGTGATGGTCACGATCTTGGGGGCGTCGTCACCGGCCGCCCAGGTCACGACCAGGTCCCGCGCGCCGTAGTCGAACGGTGCCGTCGCCGAGAGGTCGCGGGTGAACAGACGGGCCGAGAGCTCACCGGACCTGCCCCCGATCCGCTCGAGGGTCACCTGCGCGAAGTCGCTCTCCTCGGAGCCGTAGAACGCACTCTCCGCGAAGCGAGCCATGCCGGGCTCGAAGACCTCGATCATGACCGTGACGCGATTGCTCGATCCGCTCTCGCCCGAGGCGTTGAAGGACCGCACCTCGTAGGCGTAGGTGCCGGTCGCCAGGTCAGCGTCGACGAAGCTGGTCTGACCGCTCCCGGTCTGACCGATCGCCGTGAAGGCGCCGCTGCCGCCGATCCTGCGGTAGACGGTGAACCCCTGCTCGTTGTTCGAGCGGTCGTTCCAGGCGAGGTGGACGTCGTTGCCGTGGAGCTCGAAGCTGAGCCGGTTCGGGGCGCGCGGGGCGCTCCCGCCACCCGTCCCGTAGCTTCCACGGGCGGCGGCGATGTCGTCCGCGGCGAGGCGCGCCCCGCGCCCGTCGTTGTGCACGGTGGCCCGCATCAGGGCGTCGTCGAGGGCCGGGTTGCCGGCGCACGACGGCGAGCGGGTGTCGCCGCAGCTGTGCCCGAAGCCGAGCGTGTGGCCGAGCTCATGGCCGACGATCTCGGCGAGCCGCACCGAGTTGCCGCGGAGAAAGCAGGAGAGGTTGCGGTTCAGGATCACCACGCCCTCGACGATCGGATGCCAGCTCTGGTTGCGGTAGCTCAGCACCTGCGTCACGTAGAACGGTCCGCCGATCGCGACCACGCCGCCCTCGAAGCAGTCGAACGGCTCGTCGATCTCACCGTGAGGATCCTCGTACAGGACCATGTTCTGGCCGTCGGCGTCGTCGAAGCCGGGATCGGGAGGACCGGTGCCGCCCCACACCAGGCGGATGTTGGTCTGCGTCACCGCGTTCCACGCCGCAAGCCCCGCCTGGACCGCTGAGACGCCGCCGTCGGCGACGCCCGGCGCCCCGTTCTGGTCCGCCCGCCACACCACCGGCTCGCCGAAGTCGAAGTCGAACCAGCGCAGCGCGTTGCCGCTGGGGGGATGACGGAACACGGTGAACCGAGGCGCCAGCGCTCGGACGTCGACCGGCACCAGATAGTCCGGCGTCCGAGCGCGTCCGGCGGCGCGATCGGAGACCCAGGCGAGAAACCGCGCGCGATCCCTCGCCGTCGTGCCGTCGTCGGTGGCCGGCCGGCCCCGGCGGTCGAGGCCGCGTGCCTCGAGCAGGTGAGGCCTCACCAGGAGCGCACCCTCGGGGCGATCGAGAGTGTGAAACGCGCCGAGGATCGCGTGCACGATGCCCCAGGTGCCGTCGCGGCGCGGCGCCAGGAAGAGGAGCACGCTCTCGCCCGGCTGGAAGCTCGGCATGCCGTGGAGACGCAGACCTTCCCCGCGCGCCTCGCCGCCGGGGATACGGACCACGGCGGTCGCGCCGGACAGGTCACCCTTGAGCAGGCTCTCAACCCGGAGGTGGTACTCGGTCATGAGCCGCGAGGTCGGCGCCGGATCGGACGCCAGGACCTCGAAGGTGCCGATGACTGTGGCGCGGGAGATCAGGTGCTCGTCGGACACCGCGATGTAGGTGGTCGCCGCCGCGGGTACCGCCAGGCCGGCGGCGAGGAGCGCGGCGGTCGCGGGCGCGAGGAGGGCGAGCGGAGATCGTGGCATGAGAGGCCTTTCGCTCCGAGTCGTGACGGCGCGAGCGTGCGGCGCTGGCGCCGGGTCGGGGTCGGAGAAGAGACCGCGATTATAGGCTAGAACCATATAGAGCACCGCGCATATTTCCGCTGGCCGGCGCGGCGCACGGGGCACCCCTTGGGCGGGCCCTCGGGGTTGGGCGCGCGACCGCGGCGCTCGAGCTTCTGGCGCGCAGCGGAGACCTCGCCGCAGCGCTCGCCGATCGCGGGTGCGACCGGGTCGATCGCTACAATCCCCGGGTGTCGTCGTCCCCGCAAGGCCCGATCCGGCGCCTCCTCGCCTACCTGAAGGTCGCGCGCCGGGGCTACCTGGCCGGCGGCCTCCTCACCGTCGGCTACGCGGTCCTCTTCCAGCTCATCCCGCTCCAGGTCCGGCGCATCGTGGGCGTCCTCGAGCAGGACCCGTCGCGGGTCCTCGGCGCGATCCGCGACCTGGTCTTAGTGTCGGTGGTCTTCGCGCTGTTCCGGCTGGGCTCGCGCGTGCTCATGTTCCGCGTCGGCCGCGACATCGAGTACCGCATCCGCAACGAGTACTTCGCCCACCTCCAGCGCCTGCCGCAGTCGTTCTTCGACGCGCAGCGCACCGGCGACCTGATGTCGCGCGCGGTGAACGACATCAACAGCATCCGCCTGTTCCTGGGCATGGGCCTGCTCAACATCCTGCAGACCCCGGTGCTCTACGTCGGCGCGATCGCCGTCATGCTCGGCATCGACGTCCGCCTGACGCTCTGGATGCTGCTGCCGTATCCGCTCTTCATCCTGATCACGCGCTTCTACGGCCGCCGTATGTTCCAGGCCAACCTCGCCGGCCAGGAGCAGCTCGGACGGGTGTCGACGCTGGTCCAGGAGGACGCGTCGGGCGTCCTGGTGGTGCGCTCGTACGGGCTCGAGGACCGCGAGCGGGACCGCTTCGAGACCGCGAACCGCGGGCTCTACGCCGCGATGATGCGCGCCGGGATGATCTCGAACGGCATGCAGGCCGCGATCGGGTTCCTGCCGGCTCTGACCTCGGGGATCGTGGTCCTGGTCGGCGGGTCGGACGTCGCGGCGGGACGGCTCGCGCCGGCCGATCTCTGGGTGTTCTGGACCTACATCGGCATGCTCACGTTCCCCACCGTGCTCCTGGGGTTCGTGATCTCGATCGCGCAGCGCGGGTTCGCGGCGCTCCAACGGCTCGGCGAGGTGCTCGACACCGTTCCCTCCATCAAGGACCGCTGGGACGTCGAGCCGGTCCACCGCATCCGCGGCTCGATCGAGCTGCGCGGACTCACGGTCGAGTACCCGACGCGGCGCGGCGAGAGGGCGCTCGACGGCATCGACCTCGAGGTCGAGCCGGGTCAGACCGTGGGCATCGTCGGGCCGGTGGGGGCCGGCAAGAGCACGCTCGTCAACGTCATTCCGCGCCTGCTCGAGGTCGAGGACGGGCAGGTCGCAATCGACGGTGTCGACGTCAACCGGATCCCGGTCGCGACGCTGCGCTCCTCGATCTCGATGGTGCCGCAGGACAGCTTCCTGTTCTCCACCACGATCGCCGAGAACATCCGCTTCGGCCGGCCCGACGCCACCCTCGAGGAGGTCCGCGAGGCGGCCCGCCGAGCGCATGTGCTGGACGACATCGAGGAGTTCCCGCAGGGTTTCGAGACTCCGGTCGGCGAGCGCGGGATCACCCTCTCCGGCGGCCAGCGCCAGCGCGTGGCGCTGGCGCGCGCGCTGCTGCTCGATCCCCGGATCCTGATCCTCGACGACGCGCTGTCGAGCGTCGACCACGCCACCGAGGAGTCGATCCTGGGCGAGCTCCAGCGGGCGCGCGCCGGGCGCACCTGCTTCATCGTCGCTCACCGCGTCTCGGCGGTGCGCAGCGCCGATCTGATCCTGGTTCTCGAGGAGGGCCGGGTGGTCGAGCGCGGCACCCACGCCGAGCTGGTGGCGGCGGGCGGCTTCTACGCCCGGCTCAACCGGCGCCAGCAGCTCGAGGAGGAGCTCGAGGTGCTCGATGGTCGGGAGACGCTGCCGGAGGGGGGCCCGGTCGAGCCCGTCGCCGGCGAGGACGCGCTCGCCGCCAGCACGCTCGTGGAGAGCGAGGTCGAGGAGCCACGGCGCAAGGGTGTCCGATGAGCGAGCACCTGCACGAGGAGGAAGCGCTCGGCAAGGTCTACGACGCCGATCTCCTGCGCAGGTTGTGGCCCTTCATGCGGCCCTACCGCGGCCAGGTGCTGTTCTCGCTGTCGCTGATCCCGCTGCGCGCCGCGCTCGAGGTACTGCCGCCGCTCCTGATCGGGGCCGCGCTCGACTTTCTCACTCTGGGTGAGATCCGGTCCGAGCTGCCGTGGCTCACGCCCCTGCTGCGGCCCCCGGAGGGCGCCGCGGTGTCGCAGCTCTTCTGGCTCTTCGCGCTGATCCTGGCGGTGTCGGCGGGGCTCCTCGGGCTCGAGTGGCTGCGCGGCTGGTCGATGCTCGTCCTCGGCCAGAAGACGATCGCCGACGTGCGCCGGCGGCTGTTCGACCACGTGCAGCGGCTGCCGCTGCGCTTCTTCGACCGCTACCCGGTCGGGCGCCTGGTGACGCGGCTCACCAACGACCTCGAGAACCTCGCCGAGATGTTCTCGATGGGCATCGTGGCGCTCATCGCCGACGTCTTCGTGATGCTCTTCTTCGCCTACGTGGTGTTCACCATCGACGCCCGGCTGGCGCTGGCGGCGATGGGCATCGTCCCGGTCCTGGCGGTGGCGGCGCTGGTCTTCCGCTACAAGGTGCGCGAGGCGTTCCGGGAGGTGCGGGTCAAGATCGCCCGGTTGAACGCCCATCTCCAGGAGACCATCTCGGGGATGAAGGTGGTCCAGCTCTTCGCGCGCGAGCGGCGCAACCTCGCCGACTTCGAGCGCATGAACGCGTCGCACCGCGACTCCTGGCGCAGGTCGATCGGCTACGACGCGCTCCTCTTCTCGTCGGTCGACCTCGCCACCAACCTGACGCGCGCCGTCATCTTCTGGTACGGCGCCCGCCTGCTGCTGCGCGGCGAGATCACGCTGGGGACGATCTACGTCTTCACCGACTACATGGCGCGCTTCTTCCGGCCGCTCATGGACCTGTCGGCGAAGTACTCGGTGATGCAGTCCTCGATGGCGAGCGCCGAGCGCGTGTTCCAGCTCTTCGACGAGACCCCCGAGCGGACGTTCGGGGGCGACCCGCTGCCGACGCCCGCGCGCGGCGAGGTGGTGTTCGACCGGGTGTCGTTCTCCTACGGCGCGGAGCCGATCCTGAAGGACGTCTCCTTCCGGGTGGCCCCCGGCGAGCGGGTGGCCCTGGTCGGCCACACCGGCGCCGGGAAGACGACCGTGCTCAAGCTGCTGGCGCGCCTCTACCAGCCCCAGAGCGGCACCATCTCCATCGACGGCCGGGATGTCCGCGACCTCGACGCCGCCGACCTGCGCCGCCAGATGGCGTTCGTGCTCCAGGACGTGTTCCTCTTCGACGGCGACCTCCGCCACAACGTCGTGCTCGGCGCGGCCGACGTCACCGACGAGGATCTCGCCGCCGCCGTCGACGCCACCCACGTCCGGCGGCTGGTGGACCGGCTGCCCGAACGCTTCGCGCAGAAGGTCAAAGAGCGCGGCGTCAACTTTTCGGCGGGCGAGCGCCAGCTCCTGTCGTTCGCGCGCGCGCTGGTGCGACGGCCGGCCCTCCTCCTCCTCGACGAAGCCACCTCCAACGTCGATACCGAGACCGAGGGGCTGGTGCAGGACGCGCTCCACCGTCTGATGGAGGGGAAGACCTGCATCGTGGTCGCGCACCGACTCTCGACCATCCGCGACGTCGACCGCATCTACGTCATGCACCACGGCGAGATCGTCGAGCAAGGCACCCACCAGGAGCTGCTCGCCCAGCGCGGCGTGTACTGGCGGCTCTACCAGCTGCAGTTCGCGCAGCAGGAAGGAGCGGCGGCGTAGGGCTCAGGAAAGTGCTGTTTAGCACTTTCCTGAGCCTGACTACTTTGGCGCCGAGGACGGCGCTGGCGCTTCGCGCCGCCTCCGGAACGTGCTGGATAGCACATTCCTCCGGCTAAACAACGGTCAGAAGGGGACGCCGACCGCGTCGCAGAGAAAGGCCATGAACGGGCGCGTGGCGGCGAACGACGCGGCCAGGCGGTCGGGCAGACCGCGGCGGTAGATCTCGCGCGCGGTGAGGTTCTTGGCGGCGATGAAGTCGCGGCGCTTGAGG
>DATKDQ010000395.1:0-8894 GCA_035544635.1 Thermoanaerobaculia bacterium | reverse complement strand
TTGGCGAACCAGGCATCGTCGCGCGTTCACGGGGCTCTGCGAAGGCACGCGGTTGCGAAATCGAGCTCGAGCGCGCGTCCTCGACGCGCCTGGTCGCCTCGCCTCGGCGACCACGCCGAAAGCAAATCCCTATCCCTGCGGATCGAGCGGCTGGCGTCGGGGCCGAGGGTGCTCTCCCTCGACGACCTACTGCGGATGAGCGAACGCCGGCTTCGTCATGGCGAGCCGCTGCTGCGGGTCGCTGGAGCGCACTTCGCCCGCGAGCTCGTCTGCGCGCGGTGCGGCCACCGCCGGCGCGTGCTGCGGCTCGTGCGGCCCGCCGCGCAGTTGTCGCCTCCACGCTTGTCGCCTCGGGGTGCGGCCTGCCGCCGCTGCGGCGGGCCCATCGTGCCGGTCGGCTTCGCCCTCGCCGAGGAGGTCTCGCGCCGGGCGCTGCCGGCGCGCGCGCTCGCGGCGCCGCTGCGCACCCTCGGCCTGCGCGCCGGCGACGTCGTCACGCTCGTGGCCGGTGGCCGCGCGGCGCACCTGGAGATCGACGTTGACGGGACGTAATCCGCGGCTGCTCGCGGGGCGCGGCAGGCCGGTTCGCGAGGAGTGAAACGCCGCGACGACGCGGATGTCCTTCGGCACTCGCTGCACGGGAGGGTCGGCGGCAGGCTGAGGCTTGAACAGGTAGCGAGAGGGCACGATACCGCGCAGGTATTGCAGCACCTCGAGGCGGTCGTCGAGGAAATAGGTGATGCCGAGCCGCTCGCAGATGGGGGCCTTCTCGTGCCGCTCGCGGCAGAGGTGGACGTGGTGTTTGCGGGTTCCGGTCGCCGCGTCAGAAATCCACTATCCCCAGAGCCTCCACCAGGGCCTGGACAGCGGGCGGAGCGGCTCCGTGGGCGGCGGCCTGGTCTCAGCTCGTGCAGCCGTCGGATACCGGTCGCGGTCGTCGACGACGAAGGGGTTGAGCCGGAGTGGCTGGTGGCAGTGGGGGCATGCGGACAGCAGCCGTGGCTCGTCCCAAGCCTCGCGCGGGAGCTCGAGGCAGGGCGAGCCGTTCTCGGAGAGGCGCGCGTCGCGGGCGATCGCCGTGATCGTGTGGAGCACGGCACCGGGCGTGGGGAAGCGCTGGCCGCACCACGCGCACGCCGTCGTCGGCGTGTCGTCCCAATGGCCCGAGCCCGCAAGCCAGAGGTGCGCGGCGGTGACAACGGCCGGGCCGGCAAGGGGAAGCGGCTCGAAGACATCCACGCGGCCTCGGGCACAGACGACGACTGCCGGGTGGTAGGCGACGGAGCTCACGTATCGCCCCGGGAAGACGCGCAATGCCAAGACCTCCCCCGTCTCCAGGTCCCACACGCGAAGGGTGTGGTCCAGGCTCCCCGAGATGGCGCGGCGCCCATCCGAGGTCACGGAAAGGACGATGACCGAAGCCGTGTGTCCTTCCAGAATCCGGCTCTGGCCCGTCTCCAGGTCCCAGACGCGGAGGGTGTTGTCGTTACTACCCGAGACGGCGCGGCGCCCATCTGGCGTCACGGAAACGACCTTGACCGAAGCCGTGTGCCCTTCCAGAATCCGGCTCTGGCCCGTCTCCAGGTCCCACACACGGAGGGTGTTGTCCTTACTCCCCGAGACGGCGCGGCGCCCATCTGGCGTCACGGAAACGACCTCGACCCAAGTCGTGTGCCCTTCGAGGAGGCGACCTTCCCCCGTCTCCAGGTCCCACACGCACACCGCGTCAAAGAATACCGGTGCGATCGCTCGGCGCCCGTCCGGCGTCACCTCAAAGCGGTAGACTGATCCCTCGTGTCCTTTCAGGAGGCGATTGACCCCCGTCTCCAGGTCCCACACGCGCGCCTTGTCGCCCCCCGACACGGCGCGACGCCCGTCTGGCGTCACTGAAACGGCATCGACGGACTCGAGTTGTCCTTCGAGAACACGGCTCTCGCCCGTTTCCAGGTCCCACACCAGTAAGCCCCCGTCCTCACTCCCTGAGAGGGCACTGCGTCCACTCGGTGTCACCCAAACGGCAAAGACCTGTTGGGTGGGTCCTTTCAGGACGTACGTCTCGCCCGTCTCCAAGTCCAACAGGCGCAGGGTCTTGGCTTCACCGGGCACATCGGGCACACCGCCCAAGAGGGCACGCCGACCGTCAGGCGTGACCACGACGGTGCCGACCAAACTGGGGTCTTCCGGGACACCGCACCCGCTCTCCAAGTCCCAGACGCGCAGGGTTTTGTCTTTGCTCCCCGACACGGCAAGGCGCCCGTCCGGGGTCAAGGAGACGCTGCGGACTGAACCCGTGTGCCCTTCCAAGACGCGGCGGCTCCCCGCCGCCCCCCGCTCCCACACGAGCTCGTGCCCCCTCGAATACCGTTTCTCCGCCGCCTCGAGCTCCCACACGAGGAGGTTCTTTTCCCACGCCGAGATGGCGCAGCGCCCGTCCGACGTGACAGCAACGACCGGATCGGTGTGTCCTACCAGGACACGGCTCTCGCCCGATTCCAGATCCCACACGCGCAAGAGCTTGCCCTCACCCACCGAGACAGCGCGGCGCCCGTCCGGCGTCACGGATACCTCATGAAGCCAATCCATGTGCCCTTCATCCAAGACGCGGCGATCTCCCGTCTCCAGGTCCCACGCGCGAAGGCGCCAATCGGCCAAGACAGCGCGATGCCCGTCCGGCGATACCGCAACAGCCCTGACCGGGCACCTGTATTCGGCTCCAGGCTGATGGGCAACACTCTCCGCGGCCACGCGGCGCTCGTCCCCCAGCAAGCAATACGCACCGGATTCAAGGACGCGACTCTCCCCCGTTTCCAGCTCCCACACGCGCATGGTCGCGTCCCCGCTCCCCGAGACGGCGCGGCGCCCGTCCGGCGTCACCGCAACGGCACAGACCGAATCCGTGTGCCCTACAAGGACGCGGCTCTCCCCTGTCTCCAAATCCCACAGGCGCACGGTGTTGTCCCCACTCCCGGAGACAGCTTGGCGCCCGTCCGGCGTCACCGACACGGCCAAGACCGAATCCGTGTGCCCAAGCAGGGCGCGGCTCCCCCCCGTCTCCAAGTCCCACACGCGTAGGGTCTTGTCCTCACTCCCCGAGACGGCGCGGCGGCCGTCCGCCGTCACCGCAACGGCAAGGACCGAATCGGCGTGCCCTTCGAGCGTCTTCAGGCACAAGGGGCGGTGGAAAAACTGCGGGCGAAACCTCGAGCGAAGCCAGGGCCGGCGCGGCCCCTCACCTCTGCGCAGGCGCTCCTCCAGGGCATCGGCGACGGGGCCGGAGGCCGCGCTGTTGTAGGCGAGCTGGAACACCGGCTCGTCGTGCGCGTCGAGTCTGCCGGTGTGGTTCGCGGCGAAGTGTCCCCAGGCCTGGACGCGCTCCAGTGGTGTCCACACGCGCGGCTCGTCGGTACGCTCGGTCTCCGTGGTGTGGGCGACGGCGGGCGGCGGGGAGGGGAGCGGCGGCGTGGCGACGGCCGGATCTCCGCGCCGTGCGGTGTGGGCGCGGCTGTACGCGATCAGACGATCGACGTACTGCCTGGTCTTCTCGTGGCGCTTCTGGCCGCTGCTCCTCTCCTCCTCCTGTCCCGGCCATGCCCTTACCGCCGCGTCGTAGTCGCCCAGCAGCGCGTCCACGCCGCCCGATCGTGACTTCGCCTCGACGAAGCCGGCGTCGGTCAGCGTCTGCTCCAGCTCCGTCCACTGCTCGCCCTGGGTCTGGTGATACGGCAGCTCCGCGATGCCGCGCGGGCGATCCAGGTGCCACTTCGGAAAGTCGCCGTCCTCCGTGATGGTGATCCCCCGGAAGTACGCGGCCAGCTCGCGGTGCGCGGCGCGGAACGCCTCGGTCGGCGGTGCCTGCGGCGACTCCATCCCCAGATAGCGCCGGTACACCGCGAAGCGGAGCTGGTCGTGGTAGAAGTCGAGCAACGCGGCGCCGGCGGTCATGCGCTCGCGCTCCTCCTCCATCGGCCGCAGATAGAACTCCAACGCCCGGTAGAACGCCGTCCAGCGTGCCCGCGGGAGCTCCTGGCCCTGGCCCAGCAGATCCAGGACCTCGACCTCCAGCATCCCCGAGCGCGACGCCGCCAGCCACCGGCAGATCGAGCCGGTCAGCTCCTGTCCATGGTCGTCCTCGAGACGCGACAGCACCTGATCGAACAGCTCCGGCACACTCGCCGGCAAGCGCTCGATCCGGGCGGTGATCGCCTCGTGCCTGCCGAAGAGGCACAGCTCCTCGAGAGCTACCAGCAGGTACAGAGGCAGGCCCACGTCGGGCCGCGCCTCCCTGTCGAGCAGCCGCGTGAGCTGGTGCTCGGTCAGCCGCTTCCGCCGCTCCTTGAGGTTCGCCTCGATGAGACTCCGCTGGTCCGCGTCCCTGAGCACCGGGACGTCGATGAGGTGATCTTCGGGCACGCGCCGCTGGAGCCGCTCCAGGCATTCACCGGACAGCGTGCTGACGATGACCTTCAACCCCGGGGGAAGCTGGAATGGAAACCAGCCCAGCTCATGGCTCCCGTCGTGGGGATCGAGCTGGTTCAGGGCGTCCAGGATGAGGACCACTCCGCGCCGTGCCCCTGCCTGCTCGAGGAAGCTCTGCCATCCACGACGCAGCGTCTCCGGGTCGGGGGGGACCTCCTGCTCGACCCCACACTCCCGGCGCAACGTCTCGCACACGAATCGCAACGTGTTCGGCAGGAAGGTCGAGCCGGGCGAGACGCCGATGAAGTGCGGCACGACGAGCGTCTGGGGAGAGAGAGCGCGATACTTCCGCACGCACTCCGCGAGCAGTGCGGACTTGCCCCCGCCGGGTCGACCCGTCACCACGAGCGGCTTGCGGTCGTCGTTTCGGTCCAGGTATTCGACCATGCGCTGGACCAGGTCGTCACGGCCGAGGAACAGCCGCGTGCGGTCCATCACGAACCGCTCGTGATACGCCCGCTCCCGCTGGTGATCGTCCAGGCGCTCGCCCGGCGCCTCGAGCTCGGCCTCGATCGCCGTCCACAGGTCCTCGAGTACCTGCCGCCCGAGCACTTCCAGGCCCGCCTTGTCCAGCGCGATCGTCCCGCAGACCTCGACCGCCTCGCGAAGAGCGATCGACAACGCCGGCCACTCCGCGGGCTCGATCGCACCGTCGGCGAGCGCCTCGCGCTCGGCGCCGGACAGTGGCGCCGGCAGCAACGCGGGGTCGATCCGGAGGCGGGTGTACCTGGCTCCATAGCGCCGGACTAGCATCTGGTGACGCCGGGCGCGAATCCGCCGCTTCAGAGCGGCCAGCTTGCGGCGACGACCCGCGTCCTGTTCCACGAACAGCGGTAGAAAGGCCTCCGGGAACCCTGCCGCCCGCTCCAGACCCGGCTTGCGCAGATAGAAGAGCGCGTGGGTAGGCGGAAACCCCTCCTCGAACACACCGCGCAGGATCTCCCGCGCCGTGATCGACGCGCCCGCGAGCGGTAGACCCTTCGACTCCCAATACCGCGCCAGCAGATCCGACACCGCGTCCGGGATCGCCCGCTCCCGGCCACGCTGCAGTCGGTAGATGGCAGGATCGCTCGTCTCGTCCAACGCGTACCACTCCGCGACCGCCGCCGGCAGTCCGCCCCGCCGGGCCTCCTCGAACAGCTCCCGCGGCACCTCCTCGGGAGGCGGCACCCAGCCGAAGCGCTGTCCCAGCAGGCAGACGAAGAACGGCCGGCAGCCCTCGATCTCGCGCAGACAGATCGCGAGCACCCCTTCCTGCTTGACCTCGTCCTCCGTGACTCCCCAGCGCAGGTCCAGGCCGATGAAGTCGGCACCGCGCTTCAGACACCGGCTGCGCAGCTCGGGGAAGACGAACCGGTTCAGGTGGTCCCGCTCCGCGTGCATATCGCGGAAGGTCGAGGAGATGAAGACGCGGATCGTGCGGGCCTCTGGCATTCACGCCCTCCGTGAACGAGGCGCCGATACGGGCGCCGAGAGTCCGAACTATGCCAGAGGGCCGCGCGGCGCACCTGGAGATCGGCGTTGATGCGGCGTGATCGGCGACCGCTGGCGCGGCGCCGGGCGCCGGTACGCCGGGCGCGGCGGCGAGGGCGCGCCGGTGATCGTGCGCGGACGCAGGAGCGTCGCCCCGTCCCGTGGTCCCATGACACCTGAGGAAGAGAGCGAGCGAGACCCCACGATGTACGAAGCCTGGCAGGAACCCAACGTCGATCCGATCTTCGCCTCCTTCCTCCGCCGCCAGCAGGAGGAGGGCGAGGCGCTCGCCCGCACCAGCGACCTTCTCGAGCTGCTGCCGGTCGACGGTCCGCCGGCCCGCCGCTACCGCGTGCGCTTCCACTGCACCGGGCTGGTCCGGCCGCCCGGCGGCGAGCCGCGCGAGGTCTCGGGCTTCGAGGTGGGCATCTGGTTCCCCGCCGACTACCTGCGACGGGCCGATCCGTTCCAGGTCCTCACCTGGCTCGCGCCGCGGCACGTCTTCCACCCGAACATCGCCGCCCAGGCGCCGTTTCTCTGCGTCGGCCGGCTGCTGCCCGGCACCCCGCTGGTCGACCTGCTCTACCGGTGCTTCGAGATCATCACTTTCACAAGGTGACGATGCGCGAGGACGACGCGCTCAACCGCGAGGCGTGCGTCTGGGCGCGCGCCAACCAGCACCGCTTCCCGCTCGACCGCCGCCCGCTCAAGCGGCGCGCGCTCCGCTTCGAGCTGCGCCCGATGGCCGTGGAGCCGGGATGAGCGAGCTCGCCACGAGCGGTGCCCGCCTGCCCGGCGAGGCCGTTGTCGAACAAGCGTTGCGCAAGCAGGCCCTCGCGGTGACGCGCCAGGGCCGCACCCGGTGGCGCTTCGCGCTCGCCAACGGCCGCTCCTTCGCGGTGTCGGCGCGGCTCGCCGCGGATTGGCTGCTGCTGCAGAGCGCGCCGTTCGACTGGCCGGCGGCGGCGGGCCTCTGGCCGCTGCTGCAGCTCGACGCGCGGCTCGCCGGCCCTGGCAAGGTGGCGCTCGCCAGCGGCCGCCCGCGCCTCGCCGCCGAGCTGCCGGTCGAGGAGGGGGTCGACCTCGGCGTGCGACTGGCCGAGGCGTGCGCCGACTTCCGCCGCGCCGCCGCCATCCTCGAGGGTGAGACCGGCGCCGGCGAGCCGGCCGGGTCGGGGGCTCCCGAAGTCGCCACGGAGGGCCCGGCGGCGCCGGAGCCGAGCGCGCTGCCGCGGCTCCTCGGCGAGGCCGGGTGGAGCGCCGGCGAGCGGGCGCCGCGGCGGTGGGCGGTCGACCTCGACACGCCCGGCAGCTTCCACCAGGCGCTCGTCGAGGAGGACGCCGCCGGCTCGGTGCGGTTGGCGGCGGAGCTGGCTGTCACGCCCGCGCTCGGCGCCGCTGGCCTTCGCGCGCTCGCCTGGCTGCTCCTCGAAGCCAACGGTTGCGTGCGCCTCGCCCGCGCCGCCGCCGGCGAGCAAGCCGCGAGCGCCCGCTTCGAGGTCCGCTTCGCCTCGCCGCCCGTTGCCGAGGAGCTCGGCCACGCCCTGGCGAGCCTCTCGGTCGCCTGCCGCGACTTCGCTCGCGAGGCACGCGCGCTGGCGAGCGAAGAGGTTGCCGGCGTCTACCTGGCGCTGCGCAACGGCGCCACCGAAGCCGGCGGCAAAGAGCAGCCGGCCACCAACCGCGCGCGAGCGCGCTGAGCAGAGGAGGTTCGCGATGGCAACGCCGGAGAGCAACGGGATCGGGCTGCAGGTGAGCGACGTGTCGGGCCAGAAGGTCGCCAGCGTCGTCGACGTGCCGCCGGAGGCGACGGTGGGCGAGTTCGTGCAGGGCCTGCTGGCGCAGATGAGCCTGCCGCAGAACGACGTCGGCGGGCGGCCCTACGTCTACCACGCGCGGCTCGAGCGCGAGGGACGGCACCTGCATGCGACGGAGCGCGTGGGAGACGCCCTCGAGAGCGGCGACAAGGTGGTCCTGCAGCCCAACATCGACGCCGGTGGGCCGACGGATTCGCGAGGGCGTCGATGCTGACAAACCCCTTCCGCTGGGTGCTCGCCTTCTACCGCGAGGACGGCACCGCGGTCGGCCAGCAGCCGCTCGCCGCCGACTGGGAGCCGGCCTGCGAGGCCGTCCGCTTCGCGGCGGTGCGGCGGGGCGCCTGCGCCGCCGGCGCGCTGGCGTCCCGCACCGCGGTCGAGCCGCTCTGGCACCCCGAGCTCGGCGAGCCGTACGTCGGGGGCTTCCGGGTGCGGGTGGCGATCGAATCCGGGGGCGAGGCGGCGGCGGGCGAGGCGGCGATCGAGCTCCCGAGCGGCTACTTCCGCGAGGCAGCCCAGCGCGCCGCCGCGGCCCTGGTCGAGCGGGGCGAGCTCGCCGACGGCGACCGCTACCGCTACGTCGCCGCCGCCTTCCCGCGGCCGGAGGTCGAAGCCTCGCCGGCGGTCGCCTTCGCCGTGCGCGAGGTGGCCCCGCAGCTGCCGCTGCGCGAGGGGTCGCTCGCCGCGGCGCAGCGCGGAGCCGCGGCATGGGACGATCCGTGCGCCGAGGACCCGCCGCTCTTCGTTCCCCACCAGGCGCTCACCGAGGCCTCCGAGCTCGCCCTCGCCGCCGGCGCCAAGGAGACCGGCGGCGTGCTCATCGGTCACCTCCGCCGCGATCCGCGTGTGCCGGAGATCTACGTCGAGGTGACCGCGCAGCTGCGAGCCTCTACGGCTTCTGGCGCTCCGCCGCAGAGGCCGGCGTCTACGCCTTCCTCGACTGCAGCATCTTCGAGCACGGCTTCGCCCGCGTGAGCTGCGACGGTTGCCGGCACTCCGGCAGGGGCCCACCACCCGGGGTGGCCGCATCGGCCCCGCTCGCCTCGTGATCGCTGCTCGCCCATCGACGCGGCCCTGGGCCGACGTTCGTGCAGGTGTCCGGATGCGGGGGCTCTCAGCTGCGGTGTG
>DATKDQ010000394.1:0-4916 GCA_035544635.1 Thermoanaerobaculia bacterium | reverse complement strand
GTCGCCACCGCGCCCACGGCGGCGTCGGCCTCGCCGACGATGCGCACGAAGATGTCCTCGAGGTAGTGCAGCCCGGTGCGCGCGCGCAGCGCCTCGAGCGTGTCGGAGGCGTGGATGCGTCCCTGGTGGATGATCGCGATGCGGTCGCAGAGGCGCTCGGCCTCGCTCATGATGTGGGTCGAGAAGACGATGGTCTTGCCCTCGTCGCGCAGCTCGGCGATCACCTTCTGGAGCTCGATCGCGTTGAGTACGTCGAGCCCGACCGTGGGCTCGTCGAAGATGAGGACCGGAGGATCGTGAGCGATGGTGCGCGCGATCGAGACCTTCTGCTTCATGCCGGTCGAGAGCTTCTCGATGCGGGCGTCGGCGTACTTGCCGATGCCGAAGCGGGCGATCAGCTGGTCGCGGCGCGCGCGCACGCGCGCCTCGGGCATGCCGTTGATGCGGGCGAAGAGCTCGAGCGTCTCGGCCGCGGTCAGGCGGGGGTAGAGCGCGGTCGAGGCGGAGTAGAAGCCGAGGTGGCGCCGCACCTCCTGCGGCTCGTGGAGCACGCTCCGGCCGTGGATCCAGGCGTCGCCCGCGGTGGGCGCGAGGATGGTGGCCAGCATGCGCAGCGTGGTCGTCTTGCCCGCGCCGTTGGCGCCGAGGAGCCCGAAGATCTCGCCCGCGCGGCAGGCGAAGGTGACGTCGGCCACCGCGTCGATGCGCCCGCGGCTCGCCTCCCAGAAGGTCTTGGTCAGGCCCTCGGCGCGTACCGGCGCGTCGTTGACCGCGCCGGTCAAGGCGACACCGCCGCGGAGGCTCGGGCGCGGCCGCGCAGCCGCTGGCGCAGGAAGGCCATCGGACCACCGGAGTGAGAGCCGGTCAGGACGTCCTCGTTGCGGATGACGCGCGAGGCCAGGAGGAGGAGGACGGCGATCAACGCCAGCTCCACCGCGATGGTGAGCGCGGTGGGGCCGACGGGCAGCGACCCGCCCAGCGCCTCGCGCACCAAGAGCGCGACGTTGACCACCGGAATGGCGGCGAGCGCGGGCGTGAGCTCGAGGCCCTCGCGGCCGAGGAAGAGGACCGGCAGGAAGCTCAGGAGATAAACCGGCGTGACCAGCGCCTGGCCCTCGCGGAAGGTGCGGGCGAACACCGCCACCATCATCATCGCCGCCGCCACCGAGGCGGCGAGGAGGAGCGCGCCGAGGAGGAGCCAGGGAAGCGTCGCCCACGGCACCTGGAACCCGACCCGCTGCTCGCCGCGCGTCATCAGCGGCGCCAGCACGCTCCCCATCGAGAGCGTCATGGCGGTCAGGTTGAGGACGCCGGCGACGAAGCCCATGGTGGTGACGTAGAGGTACTTGGCGGTGACGATCGAGAGGCGCGAGACCGCCAGAGTCAGCGTCGTCTCCCAGGTGCCCCGCTCGTGCTCGCCGGCGGTGGTGTCCACCGCGGGGTAGAGGCAGCCGACCGCGACCATGACCACGAAGTAGAGCGGCGCGATCAGGCCGAGGATCATGGCGCCCATCTGCGCCGAGGTCGCGAGGTTCGCGCGCTCGACGCGAAACCCGTCCCACTCCGCCTCGGTGACGAGAGCGGACGCGCGACCGCGCAGCCAGTCCCCGCGGTACTCGCGCAGGATGTCGAGCAGCCGCGCGCCGGCCGCGGCGCTGGCTTCGCGCGCGGAGTCGTGGGTCACGACCGCCCGGAAGTCGCCCGAGCGCTCGCTCCTGGCCTCGAAGCCGAGGGCGGCGTCGAGATCGCCCGCCGCGATCCGCGCCTCGACGCCGGCGGCTCCGGCTCCGTCGCCGCCGAGCCTCACGCTGCCGCCGGCCCCGAGGCCGGTGCCCGAAGCGGGCTCGCCCGCGGCGGGCAGGAGCTCGACGTCCATCCTCTCGTTCTCCTCGATGCGCTCGAGGAGTCCGGCGTGCTGCTGCGGCAGCTCCGGCACCGCGACGCGCGAGTGCAGGCGCTCGGTCTGGCCGCGTACCAGCATGATGCCGTTGATCAGGGCCCACAGCATGAGCGGGTAGAGCAGGACCGGGAGCAGGACGGTGTTGATGAGGACGTTGCGCTCGCGGAAGGCGCCGCGCAGCTCGGCCAGGTAGAGGTGGCGGATCTCGCGCCCGCTCACTCCGATTCCCAGCCGGTCGGCACCGTGCGCGAGAGCAGATCGCGGACCTCGTCCGCGTCCTCCGAGCGCACGCGGACGGTGGCGGCGAGCGCGCTCGGCCGGAAGAAGCCGGCGGCGGGGGAGAGCGGCAGCAGCTCCAGCGAGTGCCCGCCCTGGACCTCGTAGAGGACGCCCGCGGAGTCGAGCAGCGCCCGCACCACCGAGAGCAGGCCGAGATCCTGCGTGCGGAACACGGTGACCAGGGAGAAATCGTCGTCGGAGCGCATGGCCAGCGTGGATTTTACCTACAATACGCCGGCTCGCAGCAGGTCTCGATGGCCAGCGAAGAATCCAGCCCGCGCCGCTCGTCTCTCCGGCCGAGCCTCTCGGTCTATCTCGATCCGCGGATGCTCGTCATCCTGCTGCTCGGGTTCTCGAGCGGGCTGCCGTTCGCGCTGTCGTTCACCACGCTCTCGGTGTGGTTCACCGAGGTGGGGGTGCGCAAGGCCGACATCGGCCTCTTCGTCCTGGTCGGCCTGCCGTACAGCTGGAAGTTCCTGTGGGCGCCGTTTCTCGACCGCGTCCCGGTGCCGTTCTTGACCCGACGGCTCGGCCAGCGCAGGAGCTGGGCGCTGGTCACGCAGGTCGGACTGATGGCGTCGCTGGTCTGGCTCGGGAGCCTCGATCCCGCGCGCGAGCTGGTGCTCATGGCGTACGCGGCGATCCTGGTGGTCTTCATGGCGGCGTCGCAGGACGTCGTGATCGACGCCTATCGGATCGAGATCCTGCGCGACGAGGAGCAGGGCGCGGGCAGCGCGGCCACCCAGTACGGGTACCGCGTCGGCATGCTGGCGTCGGGCGCGGGCGCGCTCTATCTCTCGGATCACATGTCCTGGTTCGCCGTGTACGTGATCGAGGCGGCGCTGCTGGTGATCGGAATGGCGACGGTGCTGTTCGCTCGCGAGCCGTCGGGGCGGCGGGGGGCGGCGTCGGCGACAGCGGTCGACTCCGAGGTCGGCCCGGCGCGACCCGCGGGCGGCATCCTGAGGGAGATCGTGATCGATCCCTTCGCCGACTTCCTGCGCCGCCCGTGGTGGGCGCTGGTCCTCGCCTTCGTCGTGCTCTACCGCTTCCCGGACGCCTTCCTCTCGGTGATGGCGAACGTCTTCTACAAGGACATCGGCTTCACCAACACCGAGATCGCGTCGGTCTCGAAGCTGTTCGGCTTCGCCGCCACGCTCACCGGGGTCTTCGTCGGCGGCCTGGTGGTGCATCGCTACGGCGTGCTCAAGGGGCTGTTCCTGTGCGGCATCGGGCAGATGCTCTCGAACCTGGCCTACGTCGTCATGGCGCAGGTGGGAAACAACATCCCGGTGTTCGCCGCCACCATCACCTTCGAGAACGTGGCGGGCGGAATGAGCGGGGTGGCCTTCATCGCCTACCTCTCGAGCCTCTGCTCCCGGGGCTTCGCCGGCAGCCAGTACGCCCTGCTGTCGGCGCTGGGCCTGTCGACGCGCAACACGCTGTCGGCGGCGAGCGGGTGGCTGGCGGAGGCCGTCGGGTGGTCGTGGTTCTTCGTGCTCTCGACCGCGGTGGCGATCCCGGGGATGGCGCTGCTCGCCTTCTTCCTGCTCTCCGGACGCTTCGATCGGCAGCCGGACGCCGGGGCGGCCGCGAGCCCGGTCTGATCCGAGTCGGTGGGTTATACTGCCCGTTACATGAAGCCGTCAGCTTGGGGCGTCGTGCGTCGCCCCGGTCCCCGTCCAGAGTGGAGGATTTCGACCATGCTCAGAAGAGGTGTGATCGCTGTGATCGCGCTCTGCGCCCTTTCGATCGTGGCCTGGGCCGCCAACGAGGCCGCCGACGCCGCGAGCGTCACGCTCCAGGGCATCGTGACCGACGAGGCCGGCAAGCCGGTCCGTGGCGCCACGGTGACCGCGTTCGACGACGCCCAGAGGATGAGCGTCTCGGTGTACAGCAGCGAGGACGGAACGTTCCGCCTCCCCGGTCTGGATGCCAAGGACTACCGGCTGCGCGCGCGCCTGCTGGGCATGGACGACACCACGATCGCGGTGCCGGCGGGGCGATCGAGCGACCACCGGCTGGTGATGAAGAAGGCGGCGGACCTCGACCCGCAGCGCCCCGGCAACAACCGGCTCGACCTCCTCCACTTCGAGGACGAGAAGGACGCGCTCAACTTCCGCATGATGTGCGTCTACTGCCATCAGGTCGGCACCGAGGGCTTCCGCACGCCCGAGGAACCGGTCGACTGGGAGGTGATGGTCACGCGGATGGACGGCTTCCGCGGCCTCTACGAGCACACTCAGCAGACGCTGGTCGACAAGCTGCTCGACACCTACGGCGTCGGTGCGGAGGAGAGGTGGCCCGCCTACGAGCCGCCGCCGCCGCCCAAGGGCGAGGCGCTCGAAGCCACCGTCACCGAGTGGCAGATGGGCAAGGAGAACGACGCCATGATCCACGACCTCGAGATCGGCCTCGACGGCAAGGTCTACACCGTCGACATGACCGCCGACGCGATGGAGGTTCTGGATCCGGTCACCGGCAAGCGCGAGATCTTCTCGATCCCGGGCGGCAAGGCCTACGACTCGACCGACGCCCCGATCAAGGGACCGCACTCGGTCGAGGTCGCGCCCAACGGCGACATGTGGCTCACCCTCGCGCTCTCGGGTGAGATGGCGAAGTTCGACACCAAGACCAAGGAGTACACCGTCGTCTCCGGCGCGCCGGCGCCGCGCAAGCGCGGCGGCTACCCGCACACGCTGCGGGTCGACGCTACCGGCGAGAAGGTGTGGTGGAC
>DATKDQ010000393.1:0-2322 GCA_035544635.1 Thermoanaerobaculia bacterium | reverse complement strand
GCTCCGGCCGCGGGCCCTACGCGATGGTGAGCAGCTCCCCACCCGACGGGACGGCGGCACGAGCTGTCGAACGCGCTATCCTAGAGGAGTCGATGTAGAGCTCATCGAAAAGAGTGGACAGCGAGCTCATCGGGAGGGTTCCATGCACCGCACCACCAACACCACACCGCTGGTCTTCCTCTGCGGCTCATTGCTCGGCCTCGCCGTGGGCGCGACCATCGGTGTGCTCTACGCTCCCGCCAAGGGAGCTCGGACGCGGCGCCAACTCGCGCGCAAGGCGGAGGAGCTGGGAGAGCGGGCCACGGGAGTGGCCGAGAGCGCCCTGGAGGCGCTCGAGCGCGGGCGGCTTATCGCCTAGCTCTGCAGTACTCCGCCCATCCGACGCTGGCGGAGATCGCGAGGCAGGTGCGCGACCGTCTCGAGAGTGTCCTCGATGCGATCTAGCGCCTGGACCCGTTGCGCGCCTCATTCGTCACCAGGTGATCGGCCGGGTCGAGGCGCCGCCTCGGCGGAATCCTGATCGGGTCATGCGCACTCATTCCGAGCGCCACGCCGCCTCGCGTACGAGGATGTCCCTGCCTCCACGTTGGCACCGCTTCGTCGACCACACCGGAGAGGTGAGCCTCCAGGTCAGAGCGGAGAGCCTCGCCGGGCTTCTCGCCGAGGCGTGCCGCGCGCTCGGGCTCCTGCTCCTGGGAGCCCGGACGGCGCAGGCAAGCTCCGCGCCGCGAACGATCGAGATCCACTCCCGCGACCGCGAGGCGCTGCTCGTCGACTGGCTCAACGAGATCCTCTTTCTGGCCGAGACCGAGCTCTGCGTGCCGCTCGACGTCGAGGTCCTCGACGTCGGCGACACCAGGGTGCGCGCCTCCGTTCGCGGCGTGCCGGTGTCCGAAGCGCCCTCCCTGGTCAAGGCCGCGACGCTCCACGGCCTCAGCATCCAGGGGGACGGCGAAGGCCTGAGAGCCGAGGTGGTGCTGGACGTATGACGACCACCGCCGAGCGCTATCCGGCGACGCGGCTGAGCCCGGTCCTGGTCGAGATCCCGGCGTCGGCGCGAGCCGACATGCGGGTGCCGGCGCGCGTCTTCGCCGACGAAGAGCTGTGGGCGCAGATCGCCGGCGACCGCACCCTCGAGCAGCTGATCAACGTGGCCACTCTTCCCGGGATCGTGGGGTATGCCTATGCGATGCCCGATGCCCACGAGGGCTACGGCTTTCCGGTCGGAGGCGTCGCCGCGTTCCGCGCCGAGGACGGCATCCTGTCGCCCGGTGGTGTGGGCTACGACATCAACTGCGGCGTGCGGCTCCTGGCCTCGACGCTCGACGAGCCGGCGCTGCGCCCGCACCTCGAGCCCGTGGTCCACGATCTCAGCCGTGCCATCCCGAGCGGCACCGGCCGCGGCAGCCGCGAGCTGCACCTCGATCGAGCAGAGCTCGATCGGGTGCTCGCCCGCGGCGCGCCGGCGCTGGCCGAGCGCGGGATGGCGCCGCCGGAGGATCTCGCCGCGACCGAGGCCGGCGGCGGCTTCGAGACCGCCGATCCAGCCGCCGTCTCGACGCGCGCCAAGCAGCGCGGAGCCGGCCAGCTCGGCACCATCGGAGCGGGGAACCACTTCGTCGAGGTGCAGCAGGTGGATCGCGTCTACGACGATGCCGCGGCGCGCGCGTTCGGCCTCGAGCCGGGCCACATCACGGTGCTCATCCACACCGGATCCCGCGGGCTCGGGCATCAGGTCTGCACCGACTACGTCCGCGCCATGGATGCCGTGATGAGCCGCTCCGGGATCGTCCTGCCCGACCGCGAGCTCGCCTGCGCCCCCTACGCGTCTCCGGAAGGTCGAGCGTACTTCGGCGCCATGTGCGCCGCCGCCAACTTCGCCTTCGCCAACCGGCAGGCGATCGCCCACGCCGTGCGGCGCGTGTTCGCGCGGGCGTTCGGCGAGGCCGGCGCGCTCGATCTCGTCTACGACGTGGCCCACAACATGGCCAAGCTCGAGACCGCGGACGGCGAGCCGGTGCTGGTGCACCGCAAGGGAGCCACGCGCGCCTTCGGGCCGTCGCATCCCGAGACTCCGGAGCGGTACCGGGCCGTGGGCCAGCCCGTCCTCATCCCCGGCAGCATGGGAACCGCCTCCTACGTCCTGGCCGGCACCGACCAGGGTCTC
Organism: Thermoanaerobaculia bacterium; assembly: GCA_035544635.1. GTDB lineage: Bacteria > Acidobacteriota > Thermoanaerobaculia > Multivoradales > Multivoraceae > DATAFT01. The sequence continues at coordinate 155 of DATKDQ010000393.1, read as the reverse complement.
GGCCTCGCCTTCGGGAGCTGCTGCCACGGCGCCGGCCGCACCATGAGCCGGAAGGCCGCCAAGCGTCGCCAGACGGGCATCGACGTCAGGCGCGAGCTCGAGGGGCGCGGCATCGTCGTGCGCTGCTCGAGGAGCGGCGAGCTGGCGGAGGAAGC
>DATKDQ010000392.1:0-15316 GCA_035544635.1 Thermoanaerobaculia bacterium | reverse complement strand
GGCTTCGACCGGACGCGAAGCGATCGCCATCCTGGAGTCGACGTCGGACGTGGCGATCGTGCTGATGGACATCATGATGCCGGAGATGGACGGCTACGAGACCATGCACGCGATCCGCCGCAACTCGGTGTTCCACCGGCTTCCCATCGTGGCGCTCACCGCGAAGGCGATGAAGGGCGACCGCGAGAAGTGCCTGGAGGCGGGCGCCTCCGACTACCTGGCGAAGCCGGTGAACACCGAGCAGCTCCTCTCGGCGCTGCGCATATGGCTCCACCGCTGAGGCAACGTCGATGACCGAGAGCGATCGGGTCAACATCCTCCTGGTCGACGATCAGCCGGCCAAGCTCCTGAGCTACCGGGCGATCCTGGAGGAGCTGGGAGAGAACCTAATCATGGCCGGCTCGGCTCGGGAGGCGCTGGAGCACCTGCTCAAGAACGAGATCGCCGTGGTGCTGGTGGACGTCTGCATGCCGGAGCTCGACGGTTTCGAGCTCGCCGCCATGATCCGTCAGCATCCGCGCTACCAGAAGACCGCCATTCTCTTCGTCTCCGCGGTCCATCTCACCGAGCTCGACCGTCTACGGGGCTACGAGCTCGGCGCGGTCGACTACATTCGCGTGCCGATCGTCCCGGAGATCCTGCGCGCCAAGGTCGCCGTGTTCGCGGAGCTCTTCCGCAAGACGCAGCAGCTCCAGCGCCTCAACAGCGAGCTCGAGAGTCGAGTGCTCGAGCGCACCGCCGAGCTCGAAGCGTCCGCGGCGCGGTTGCGGCAGAGCGAAGAGGCGCTGCGCCAGGCCGACCAGCGCAAGGACGAGTTCCTCGCCATCCTCGCCCACGAGCTACGGAACCCGCTGGCGCCGATCCGAACCGCGGTGCAGCTGATGCGGATCAAGGAGCTGCCCGAAGAGCAGCGCGCGTGCACGCGGGAGGTCATCGACCGTCAGGTGGAGCAGCTGGTCCGCCTGATCGACGACCTGATGGACGTGTCCCGCATCACCCGCGGTCTGATCACGTTGCAGCGCGAGCCGGTCGATCTGACGGCCGTGATCGCGAGCGCCGTCGAGACCGCGCGGCCGCTGATCGATGGGCGGGGCCAGTCGCTGTCGGTCCAGCTGCCACGGCGCGCCCTCCAGGTCAGAGGCGATGCGGCGCGCCTGGCGCAGGTGGTCGGGAACCTACTCAACAACGCTGCCAAGTACACGCCGGAGAAGGGCGGTATCCGGGTGCGGCTCTACTCCGAGGACGGCCACGCCGTGATCGCGGTGAGCGACAACGGGATCGGAATCCCGGAGGACATGTTGTCGAAGGTCTTCGATCTGTTGACCCAGGTCGATCACCCGCTCGAGCGCACCCACGGCGGGCTCGGGATCGGCCTGGCGCTGGTGCGGAGGATCGTCGAGATGCACGGCGGCGAGGTGACGGCGGTCAGCGCGGGCCCCGGCCAGGGCGCCGAGATCACGATCCGGCTCGCGCTCCTGGCCGAGGAGCGGGCGCCGGCTCCGACCGCCGGAGACCGTGCCGAGAGGAGCCAGCACGTCGTGCCGAGCCGCCGCATCCTGGTGGTCGACGACAACCAGGATGCGGCCGGGCTGATCGCGCTCCTGCTGCGGCTCGCGGGCCAGGAGGTCCACACCGCGCACGACGGCGAGGAGGCGTTGGCCGTGGCGGCCGCGGAGCGCCCCGACGTCATCCTGCTCGATCTCGCGATGCCGCGCCTCAACGGCTACGAGACCGCCAAGCGCATCCGGCAAGAGCCTTGGGGCCGGGATGTGGTGCTGATCGCGCTCTCCGGGTGGGGGCAGCGCCAGGATCGCGACCGCACCGCCCAGGCGGGCTTCTACGCCCACCTGGTGAAGCCCGTTGGCGAGGCCGAGCTGCTCTCCGCACTGGCCGGCCTGGCCACGCCGCGGGCGCGTGCCGTGAGCGGCCTTCCTTGATCTGCAAAAAGCCCGGTGTTAGCCTCCGGGAGCACCGCTCTCCCGCCGCGGAAGCGCCGCGCCGGAGCCTGGGTGAGGTGAGCCGGGCGCGGCTGTCCGCGGGTTCGCGGCGAGCATCCCTTCGGCGCCTCATGCGGCCGGCCAACCCATATCCACGAAAGGAGCGGCATGCAGAAGCATGACGAGGTGAGAGAGGAGCTCATTCATTCGGACGACGAGTTCCGCCGCTTGTACGAGGAGCATCAGGATCGCGAGCGGCGGCTGGACGAGCTGGTTCGATGCCATTCCACCTCGGCACAGGACGAGATCGAGCTGAAGGCGCTGAAGATCCAGAAGCTGCACCTCAAGGACCGTATGGAGGAGATGATCCGGAGCCGGCTGGACGGAGGTCGGGTGTCGGCCTGAGCGCGAGCTCCCCGCGCCGCATCGAGGGCGTGGCTCTCCGAACGCCGCGTATGGGATTCGCCAGGGAGGCCTGGCCCTTCGTCCTGCCGCCGGCGGCGGCGGCGATCGTCCTGTTCGTGCTCGGCATGCCGACGGCGGCGGCAGCCAGCTCGATGCTCACCGTCCTTCTGCTGCTCTTCTTTCGCGACCCGGTCTCACGCTTCGAGGGCCCGGACGACCTCGTGCTGGCGGCGGCCTGGGGCAAGGTTCTGCGCGTCGAGCCCGCCGAGGATCCCGCGGTGGCTCCCGAGCCGCTCCAGCGCATCGTCACGTTTCTCTCGGTGTTCGACGTCCACCTCCAGCGCGCGCCGATCAGCGGCCGCGTCGTGCACTGCATGGCGAGCCCGGGCCGGCGCGTCGCCGCGTTCCGCCACGACGCCGGAGAGGTCAACGCCGGCCGGCTGACGGTGCTCGAGGACGAGCACGGCGACCGCGTCGGCGTGCGGCAGATCGCGGGGCTCCTGGCGCGGCGCGTCGTTTGCTACTTCCACCCCGGCCGGCAGGTGGCGCGCGGCGAGACGCTCGGTCTGATCAAGTTCGGCTCGCGCGTCGACCTCTTGGTGCCGCGGCGCTACGAGGTGCTGGTGCGTCCGGGCGAGCGACTGCGAGGCGGCTCCACTCCGGTGGCGCGTCCGGTCCGCGTCGAGGGCCCACCACGCCATGCCTAGGGGAACGGTGGAGGACCGCGGCAGCGCCACCGGCGGGGCTGGCGGTCCCGAGGTCACGCCGCGGCGCGTGTTCGGCACCCGGCGCCGGCGCGTCGACGCCCGGCGGCGCGCCTACCTCCTGCCCAGTCTGTTCACGGTGGCCAATATGTTGCTCGGCTTCTACGCCGTGGTGGTCGGCCTCCGGGGGCGCTTCGGCCTCGCCGCGTCCTTGATCTTCGCCGCGGCGGTCCTCGACAGCCTCGATGGGCGGATTGCGCGGATGACCGGCACGGAGAGCGACTTCGGCAGGGAGTACGACTCGCTCGCCGACCTCGTCACCTTCGGTATGGCTCCGGCGCTCCTCTCGTACCTGTGGGGGCTCGCCGAGCTCGGCCGTGTCGGATGGCTCGCTCCCCTCTTCTTCCTGGTGTGCTCAGCGACGCGCCTCGCCCGCTTCAACGTGCAGACCCGCAAGCTCGACGGGCGCTACTTCGTGGGTCTGCCCACCCCCGCGGCGGCGGGGGGCGTGGCGTCCCTGCTCTTCGTCGTGCCCAGCGCCGACTGGAAGCCGTGGCTGAACCTGGTTCTGCTCGGCGTGCTGCTCGCGCTCGCGCTGCTCATGGTGTCGACCTTCCGCTATCCCGCCTTCAAGCAGCTCGACCTCCGGCGCGGCTGGTCCTATCGCGTCGTGCTGCCGATCGCGGCCGTCCTGCTGCTCGCCGCCTACAATCCGCGGGCGTTCCTGGTCTCGGCGGCGGCGCTCTACGCCGCCAGCGGCCCCGGGCTCTGGCTGCACGGCAAGCTGCGGCACCGGGCCGACCGGCCCGATGCGGAGCCGGGCCAGGAGGGGTCGGGACCATGACCCGCATCGGGATTCTCGAGCCCGCCGGCCTCGTCGGCCAGGAGTTGCGCGATCAGCTCGAGGAGCGTCGCGAGCTGTGGCGCGAGGTGCTGCTCTACAGTCGGCGCGAGGGAGGCATCGGCACACTGACCGAGGTGGGTGGCGCCGTCGCCATGGTGCAGCGCGTCGACCGCGAGGAGCTGGAGTCGCTGGATCTGCTCTTCGTCTGCGATGCACGCACCGAGGAGCTCGCCTTCCTCGAGCCGGTCCCCGAGCGGCTCGGCGCGATCGTCATCGCCCCCATGGTCTCGGTGCTGGGTGGACGCCCGGTGGTGGCGGGGTCGCCCGACGGCGTACGCCGCGGCGAGCTGCTGGTGAGCCCGCATCCGGCGGTGGTCGGTCTCGCTCATCTGCTCCAGCCGCTCGAGGAGCATGGCCTCGAGCAGGTGGTGGCTACTCTGCTGCGCCCCGCTTCGATGTACGACCAGGGTGCGCTCGGGGAGCTGTTCGAGCAGACGCGAGCGCTGCTGGAATTCAAGACGCCGTTCGGTGGCGAGCGGTTCCCGCACCAAGTGGCGTTCAACGTCCTGCCGGGGCCTCCCGACGAGGCGGCGGCGGTAGTCGAGCAACTGGGCGCACTCCTACATGGCGCGCCGCGAATCGCGGCGCACAGCCTGCAGGCCGGAGTCTTCCACGGCCTCTCACTCTCGGTCTTCGTGCAGCTTGGTCCCTCCGTCGAGGTCGCGGACGTGACCTCTGCTCTCGCCGGCGACGAGCGAGTGGAGTTGGCCGAGACACCGGAGTCCGTCGGCCCGGTCGGAGCCGCCGCCGGCGACCGGGTCCTGGTGGGAGAGGTCAGATCCGCGCCCGGGCGACCCGGAGGATTCTGGCTGTGGGCTGCGCTCGACAACCTCACGCGCGGCGGTGCTTCCAACGCCATGGAGATCGCGCGCCGCCTGCTCGACGGCCGGTGAGAGGCGCGGCGCGAAGCGCCAGCGCCGTCCTCGGCGCCAAACAGCGACTAGCCGGAGGAACGTGCTATCGAGCACCTTCCGGAGGCGGCGCGAAGCGCCAGCGCCGTCCTCGGCGCCAAACAGCGACTAGCCGGAGGAACGTGCTACCAGCACGTTCCGGAGGCTAGCTGGAAACGTCGACGCCGCGACGCGACAGGTAGTCCTCGACGTAGAGCAGGCCGTCCTCGCCGGCGCGGCGCAGCAGCGCGAGCAGCGCGGTCATCTTGTTGACCTCCTCGAGCTGCTCGGTCACGAAGTAGTCGAGAAAGCGCAGGGCGAGAGTGTTCGACTCGTCGCGGGCCAGGGCGACGAGATCGTTGATCTGGCGCGTTACCTCCTTCTCCGCCTCCAGCGCCAGGCTTACGCACTGCTCCGCCGACCGGAAGTCGCTCTTGGGCGCCGGGACCGCCGGCAGCCGCACCTGACCACCGACGTCGACGATGAAGCGCACGAAGCGCATGGCATGCTCACGCTCCTCGTCACCTTGTGCGTAGAAGGTGCGCGCGAGCTCTGGAAGGTTCTGCACCGAGAGGTACGAGGCGATGCTCACATACTGGAGCGACGCCAGCATCTCGTTGCCGACCTGACGATTGAACGCGTCGATCAGTTTCGCGCTGGCAAACATCCCGCTGTCGTCCGCGCGCCGCTTGGCCATGCAGTTCCTCCGTTCCTCTCTCTGGCGACGCTGCCGAACTTACCTTCCAGGCGGCGTCGCTGGCAAGCCTGCGAGCAGCTCGCACCTCTGGCGATCTCACCCCGGGCGCGAGCACCGGGTGCCAGCGCGGGCCCGCGGAGAGGCAGATCGCCGGCAGCGGTCGGCGGCGCGTGTATACTCCCCGCGCCTCGGCGCCGTTCGGCGCCGCGGCTCCCAACGGAGCGGTCATGAGCGAATCCCGCGAGGAACACCACACGCTTCTTATCATCGGGTCCGGGCCGGCGGGGCTCACGGCGGCTCTCTACGCGGCCCGCGCCGACCTGGCGCCCTTGGTCCTCGAAGGCACTCAGCCCGGTGGTCAGCTCACCATCACCACCGACGTCGAGAACTTTCCCGGGTTCGAGGCCGGCATCATGGGGCCGGAGCTGGTCGAGAAGATGCGGCAGCAGGCGCAGCGCTTCGGCGCCGAGTGCCGCTTCGAGACCGCGCTCGAGGTGATCCTCGCGCGGCGGCCCTTCCTGGTGGGCAGTGACCGAGGCAAGATCTACAGCTGCGACAGTCTGATCGTCGCGACCGGAGCCACCGCGAAGGTGCTCGGCCTCGAGTCCGAGCGGACACTCATGGGCCACGGCGTCTCGGCCTGTGCCACCTGCGACGGCTTCTTCTTCCGCGGCAAGGATCTGGTCGTGGTCGGCGGTGGCGACACCGCCATGGAAGAGGCGCTCTTCCTCACCAAGTTCGCCACCAAGGTGACGGTCGTGCATCGCCGCGACGAGCTACGCGCATCGAAGATCATGCAGGATCGCGCGTTCGCCCATCCACGCATCGACTGGGCGTGGAACTCCGAGGTCGACGAGATCGTCGGCACTCCCGAGAGTGGAGTCGAGGCGGTCGTCCTGCGTGACACCACGAACGGCTCCCGCCGGCGACATGTCACGCAGGGTGTCTTCATCGCCATCGGGCATCGACCCAACACCGACCTTTTCCGGGGGCAGCTCGAGATGGACGCGGTGGGCTACCTGAAGGTGCGCCACCCCTCCACTCGCACCAGCGTCGATGGCGTGTTCGCGGCCGGCGACGTGATGGACCCCAACTACCGCCAGGCGGTGACTGCCGCCGGTACCGGCTGCGCGGCCGCCATGGACGCGGAGCGTTGGCTCGAGGCCACGCATTCGGTGGCGGCGGCCGAGACCACGCCCGCCCGATAGTCCCGGCCGGCGACCGGTCGGCGCCGCTCGAGTCTCGGCGCTGCCCGGTGCCCGGCGCGCCGGGTCGGGACCGACCGGGTGATCTCGAGACCTGCGAGACGAGGATCGCCGCCGCCGCGCGCGGCTACGGTGGGGGCTGCCCCACCACCTTCTTCACCCATGAGCCCGCCTCCAACCGCTCGCCGGGCTCGACGTTGTTGAGCAGCGCCAGCTGCTCGAGCGACACCGGCCGATCGTAACTCTCGGCGAGGCGCTCGATGGTGGTCGCCCGTCCCAGTCGCTCGATCTCGATGCGCAGCGGCTGGACCGAGAGGACACGCCGATCCTCGAGCCGGCGAAAGCTCTCGAGCGAGTGCTCGAACTCCCGGTCGTATTCGCGGAGACGGGCCTCGGCGGTGTAGCCGAGCAGGCGGAACACCCGGCCCCGGTGCTCAACGAAGGTCGCGAGGCCGGCGATCGGAGTGGTCTGGACTTTGGCGCCGAAGTAGTACGAGACCGCGCGCTGGCCGTTGATGCGATCGCGCCACTGGCGTAGCGGCTCGACGCCCTGCGACGCGAAAGCGCGCGCCGCGGCTTCGGCGTCGCCTTCGGCGGCGAGCGTGAGCACGACCACCGCCTGGCCGTCCGGCTGCTGCGCCACCACCGCCTGTCGCAGGTTCATCGTGCGCCACCCCTTCGGGAAGCGCAGCTCGAACTGCATTTCTGGATGGAGGAACCGCTCGTCGCGGAAGTAGCCCTGTCGGGGGTCGGCGCCGTACACCATCCCGTCGATGCGGCGCAGGAATGGCTCGCGAGCGACTTCCAGGTCATCGAGATCAACGTCGACGGTCGCCAGGAGCTTCTCGGCCTCCTCGCGCCGTGCCACGGGCTGGGGGTGAGTCGCAAGCCAGTTGGGGAGGGAGCCGCCCTCCGACCGCTGGCTCACACGCTCGAGCAGCTCGAAGACCTCGACCAGCGATCGGGGGTCGTAGCCGGAGCGCACACTGTAGCGGAACGCGAGATCGTCCGCTTGTCGCTCGTCGTCTCGGCCGTACTTGAGGAAGAGGAGGCTCAACCCGGTCTCGGCCAGCCCGGCGAGGCTGGCGAACTCCGGCGAGACCACCGAACCGATGCCGAGGCCGAGCTGGGCCAGCATGCCCTTGCTCATCTGGTTGACGCTGTGACGTGCGGTGACGTGGCCGATCTCGTGCCCGAGCACTCCGGCCAGCTCCGCCTTGGAGCCCATGTGCGTCAGGATCCCGCGGGTGACGTAGATGAATCCGCCCGGCAGGGCGAACGCGTTCACCGTCTCGTCGTCGACCACGCGGAAGGTCCACGGCAGGTCCGGGCGCTCGGACTCGGCAGCCAGCTCCCGCCCGAGTGCGGCGATGTACGCCTGGACCTCCTCGTTGTCGTAGAGACCGAGCTGCTGCGAGATCTGCTGATCCGCCTCGCGGCCCATCGCGATCTCCTGCTGTTCGCTGATCAACGAGAGTTGACGCTTCCCGGTCGCGGGGTTGATGCTGCAGCTCGCGAACACCGAGGCGACCAGAAGCGAGGCGCCGAGCGTCCGGATCGTGGTGGAGATAGAAGCGGGCGGCGATGGTTGGCTGGCCATGAGTGCCTCCGTGGCGGTCACCGGTACCCTCGGCCCGCCAGTTCGGTGTCCGGATCTCCCTGCGAGCCGCCGGCGGCCCCCTTCACGAGACGTCGCCGACATCCTCTATTGTAGCGAGCGGCGGCGCGCCCGAGCCGCCCACACCCCGGTGCCGGAAAACCTCCGGAGCTCGGCGCCGCCCGCGGCGCATGCTGGTTGTACAATTGACGACCTGGAGTCGGCGCCACGGCGCGAGTCGCCGGCGCCTGGAGCGCGAATCGAGCGAGCCTTGGAGGGACGTCCCATGCTGAGCACGATGCAAGACTACCCGTTGACAATCAACATGATGTATCAGCATGGACGGCGGATCTACGCCGAATCCAAGATCCGCACCTTCGAGGGAAACGGATGCCGCGAGGCCACCTTCGCCGAGATCGGCGACCGCGCCGAGCGGCTCGCGGCGGCGCTCCACCGGCTGGGTGTTCGCCCCAGCGATCGCGTCGGCACCTTCTGCTGGAACAACCAGGAGCACATGGAGGCTTACCTCGCCGTGCCCTGCATGGGTGCCGTGCTCCATACCCTCAACATCCGCCTCTTCCCCGAGCAGCTCACCTACGTCGTCAACCACGCCGAGGACAAGATCGTTCTGGTGGACGACACGCTGGTGCCGCTCCTCGCCGGCGTCCTCGAGAGCCTGCGTACGGTCGAGGCGTTCGTCGTCATCGGCAAGGGCGACGCGACGCCGCTCGCGGCCACCGGGAAAGCAGTCTATCGCTACGAGGATCTCCTCGCCGCGGAGTCCATCGGCTACCCCTGGCCGACGATCGACGAGCGGGCGGCGGCGGCGATGTGCTACACCAGCGGCACCACCGGCAACCCGAAGGGCGTCGTCTACGGCCATCGCTCGACCGTGCTGCACTCCTTCGCCGCCGCATCCGGCGCGGTCTTCGGGCTGAACGAGCACGACCGCATCCTGGCCATCGTGCCGATGTTCCACGCCAACGCCTGGGGCCTCCCCTACGTCGGCTGGATGGTGGGCGCCGACTTCGTGATGCCGCAGCGCTGGCTTCAGGCCGAGCCGATCTGCCGGATGATCACCGAGGAGAGGCCCACGGTCACCGGCGCGGTGCCGACCATCCTCAACGACGTGCTACGCTTCGCCGAGAAGAACCCGGTCGACTTCTCGTCGCTGCGGTTCGTTCTCTGCGGCGGCTCCGCGGTGCCGCGCGTGCTGATCGAGGCCTACGAGAAGCGCCACTCTATCCAGATCGTCCAGGGCTGGGGCATGACCGAGACCAGCCCGCTGGCGGCGCGCGCGCTCCCTCCCAAGGGCACGCCGCCCGAAGAGGCGATGGACTGGCGGGCGAAGACCGGGCGGATCGTTCCCGGAGTCGAGCTGCGCATCGTCGACGACTCGGGCAAGGAGCTGCCGTGGGACGGCACCGCGGTCGGCGAGATCCAGATCCGCGGGCCCTGGGTCACCGCCTCCTACTATCTCGACGACGACCCGGAGAAGTTCCAGGAGGGCTGGCTGCGCACCGGCGACGTCGGCACGCTGGACTCGCGCGGCTTCATCCAGATCACCGACCGCGCCAAGGACGTCATCAAGTCCGGAGGCGAATGGATCTCGTCGGTCGATCTCGAGAACGAGTTGATGGCGCACCCCGACGTGGTCGAGGCGGCGGTCATCGGCGTGCCCGACGACAAGTGGGACGAGCGTCCACTGGCCTGCGTCGTGCTGCGCGAGGAAGCCCGGACGCGGCCGGAGGAGCTGCGAGCCTTCCTCACCGATCGCGTGGCACGCTGGTGGCTGCCCTCGAAGTGGACCTACGTCGAGCAGATCCCGAAGACCAGCGTGGGCAAGTTCGACAAGAAGGTGCTGCGCGCGCGCTACGGCGAGAGCGAGCTCACCGTGGTCGATCTCGAGTCCGAGTCCACCCGAGCCGCGAGCTGAGGAGCCGCGCGGCGGTGGTGCCGCGAGCTCGAGCACCTGACGAGCTTCGCTCCAGCTCCCTCCACCTCCGGGCGGGCGGCTGCCCGCCGAGAGCTGCTCAGGTCTCGGTGTCGAGGCGCCGGCGCAGGAGGAGGACCCGCGCCGCCGCGGGATCGAGATCCTCGGCGCGCCGCAGCCAGTTGCGCGCGCTCTTCCTGTCGCCCCGCTCGAGCAGCCACAGGCCCATCGCGGCGAGCGATTCCGCGTTCTCGCCCTGACGCCGGAGGGCCTTGCGATAGAAGCGGCCGGCCGCGTCCATGCGCCCGTGGCGCATGTTGAGGTCGCCGAGCGTGAGGTAGGTGAAGGGGTTGCGGTTCGAGGCGCGGTCCGCCGCCGCCAGCAGATCGAGCGCCTCCTGATCCTCGCCTTTGATGTGCAGCAGCGCCGCCAGGTTCTGCAGCGCCGACGTCGCCTGTAAGTCGAGCTCGAGCGCCGTGCGGTACGCCTTCTCCGCGCCCTCGACGTCCCCCGAGCGGCGTAGCGCGACGCCGAGGTTGACCCAGGAACCGGCGTAGTTGGGGTCGATCGCCACCGCCGAGCGCAGCCAGTCGAGCGCGCCCGCGTAGTGCCCCGAGCGCAGCTCCTCCGCCCCGCGATTGGAGTAGAACATCGCGATGGCGCGGTAATCGTCGACCAGCGTGATGCGGCGGTAGGCCGCACCCTCGCGCGCGCCGAAGTCGATGATGCGCAGGTCGTGCGTCGGGCCGTAGCCGACCGCGACGTGATCGGAGACGACGATGAGGTCGCCCTCCTTGCGGTAGCTCTCGGTGTCGCGTACCTCGAGGAAGTAGGCCGGGACGCCGAGCTCGCGCGCCAGCCCGATGAACAGGAGCGTGAACGCCAGGCAGTTCGCCTGCTGGGTTTCGAACACCTCCATGGCGGTCCCGGTATAGCCCCGGATGTAGGCGATCCGGAAGTCGTCGCCCTGGAAGAGGGAACGGCTGAGGTAGAGGATGCGGTCCTCGTGATTGGGCAGCGCCTTGGGGACGCGGTCGTGGAGCCAGCGCTTCATCTCGGCGCTGAGCCGGTACGGCACCACGACGCGGCTCGGCTCCAACCCCCGACTGCGCAGGAGGCTCTCGATCTCGACCCGACCGACGCTCCGGAGCTGGCTGTTACCGGCACACGAGGCGAGAACGGCGGCAGCGACCACCGCGCCGGCGAGTCGCTTCGACGGAGGGGTCCTTGCCGTATTCACCATGGCTGCGGGGCACGCTCCGGCAGATCGCTCCCTGGCGCGGCGGCGCTGCGCTCGATTGCAGCCCGCGACCCCGCCGCTCGCGCGGCGCGCCGGCGCCGCACCCACACGATGGCGAGCACGAGACCGGCGATCACGGCCGCCAGCGCCAGCAGAGGCACCACCAGCGCCGCGATCGAGATCGCCACCGCGCCACCGAGCTCACCGGTCGCGAGCAACGGATTCGCCAGCCCCGCGGTGGATCCGGTCGAGGCGGCACGCAGGAGCGTCGTCGAGGTCTGGACCGCTCCCGCCAGCCCGCCGCCAGCGATCACCGCGAGGCTCCAGCGCCAGAGCGGATCCAGGTCGGTGACGACACTGGCGGTCACCACCGTACCCGCCACCAGCGCCGCCGGTGTGGCCAGCGAGTCGAGCAGGTTGTCGAGCCAGGGGACGTAGTAGGCGACGATCTCCGCCGCTGTCGCTACGCCCAGGACGAGGAGCGCGGTGGGCGTACCGAGCCACTCGAAGCTGGGGGCGAGCGTCAGGTGCCCGGTGGCTTGGGCCGCACCCAGAGCGAGCAGCGGCACGAAGATGCGAAAGCCGCACGCGGCACTGAGCGCGAGCCCGAGAGCGATGGCGAGGACGGTCTCCATGAAGCACTCTCCCGGAGACTCATAACAACAAATGGCATTGTACTACTCCCCGCGAGCGCTCGCCCGCCGCTCTTGCGCCATGTCCGGGATCAGGGCCGGGGGCGCTCACCGCGTCCTCGGTCGGAGCTCTCGGCGCAGCCGCTTCCACCCCAGAGCGAGGTAGAGAGCGGCGTAGGCCGGGAGGATGATCGCAGCCTGCCCGAGCGCGGGCAGGGCGTCGAGCCTCCACCACAGCGCGCCGCAGGCAGCCGCGCTGGCGACTGCCGCAGCAACCGGGGGCGCGGCCGCGCGCCAGGAGAACAGGCCGGCGGCGCCCTCCCCGACGCCCTCCCCGCGCGGCAGGGCGCGGCGGAGCATTGCCAGCTCGAACCAGGCGGCGCTCGCGCTGCCGAGGGCGAGCCCGACGGCAGCCAGCGACAGCGCATGCGCTCCCACGTCGGGCACCACCAGGGCGAGCGAGACCCGGTCGAGCGCGAACCCCGCACCGGCTCCCGCCATAGCCCCCACCGCGAGCCGGCCGAACGCCACCCGCGCCGGCGTGCCGGTGTCGCCGGCGGCGAAGTACACGTTCTGCAGCAGCCGCGACACTACGGTCGCCGGCAGCCCGACGGTGTAGGCGCACAGCACCAGGTAGACGATCCAGGTATCGGCGCGGCCGAAGCTGCCGCCGCGATACAGCAGGCTCACGATCAGGAAGCCCAGCGCGAGAAAACCCACCACCGTGGGAGCCACCACGAAGGCGCTCCGTCGGAAGGCGACCGCGAGGCGACGCGGCATCTCGCGGGCGCGCTCCGCAGCGGCGATGCGTGCCAACTCAGGCAGCTCTACCGCCGCGATCGAAATGCCGAACAGCGCCACCGGGAGCAGGTAGATACGCTGAGCCCAGCCCAGCGCCGCGAGCGTCCCGACGGTGAGAAACGACGCCAGCACCAAGTCGAGCCAACCCGAGAGCTGTACGGCGCCACGGCCGAGCAGCGCCGGCCCGAAGCGCGCCACCGCTTCGCGCACGCCCGGCTCCTCGAGCGAGAGCCGCGGCCGGAAGGTGGGCAGCAGACGCAGAGCGGCCGGCATCTGCACCGCGAGCTGGAGGGCGGCGCCGAGGAGCGCCCCGACACAGGCGGCGAGAACCAGCCGGCGGCCACCCGCGATTCCCGCGCCGACGGCCTGCGTTCCCACCCACGCGAAGGCGGCGATCACAGAGCCGTTCCACAGCACGGGCGCAAAGTACGAGAGGAAGAAGCGTCCGTGGGTGTTGAGGACTCCGAGACACCACGCGGCGACCACCAAGAGCGCGGTCATCGGAAAGACGATCCGCACGCCGGCGACGGCGATCGGATAGCGATCGATCACCTGGTCCCCCGCCTCGACCGCCGCCGCATCCTGGAGCAGACCGGGGTTGAGCAGGGCGACGATCGGCTCGGCGAAGAGGACCCCGGCGAGCGCGATCGAGGCCGCCAGGACGACCAGGAGCGCGAAGCAGGCGGAAGCGAAGCGCGCGGCGTCGTCGCGGCGTCCCTGCGCCGTCATCTGCGCGTAGAGCGGGATGAACGACGCCGAAAGCGCCTGCTCGCCCAGCAGGTTCTGCACTACGTTGGGCCCCCGGAACACCGCGGCGAAAACGTCGCCGAAGGCGGAGACGCCGAGGTAGTGGGCCGCGACGCGCTCGCGCACCAGCCCGGTCAGCCGGCTCGCAAGGATGCCGGCCGCGACCTGCGCCACACCACGGCGGCTCATGCTCGACCCGGTCTGCTCGGGGGGTGATCGGCGCTCACGGTGCTGGCGACCGCAGCCGGACGCGCAGGACCTCTCCGTCGATCTCCCAGGTGGAGTCGAGCGCCCGAGTGGGCAGATCGAGAACGACGTGGAGCTCGCGCCCGCGCGGGGTGTCGTGAACGCCGGTTCTCACGCGGTCGAGCAGCGGGGCTCCGACCTCGAGGACGCTGGGCCGGAACGGCCGCTCGATTCCGGAGAGGCGCAGCAGGTAGCGTGGCGGATCGGGCCCGATCAGCGTGGCGAAGACGTCGCGCTGGCGCCACGGCGCGTCGCCGCGAATCGCCACCATCGTCTCGCCGCCGCTCGACTGCGGCACGATCGCGAGGACGCGTCCGGGACGCACCGCGCTCGCGGGCGCGCCGCGGTCTGCCACCGGGTGCGCGGGTGCGGCCAGCTGCACCGTCGCGCTCGAGCGGTCCGACGGCTGAGGGCCCCCGGGCGTCGAAGGCTCGTCGCCGGCAGCCGACGGCGGCGCGACGGCGGGGGCGCCTGCCTTGGAGGCTGGGCTCGAGCCCTGGACGGAAACGACGAGACTCGCGGCGCCCCCGGGGGCGGGCGAGCGGGTGTCACGGCCGGCGCGTGCGATCCGGTACACGGCAAGCGCGGTGACCAGCAACGCGCCGGCCACGCCGAGCGCGACCGCCGTCGCCCACCGGCTCCTCCCCTCCTTCTTCCCGGAGCCCGCTGTGATCACGGGAGAAGAGTCACCGGCCGGTACCGGCAGTGCGTCCGGCACGGCCGCAGCACCACTCGCGATCGCCGTCGAGAGCGCGGCACTGCCTGCACCGGCTGCGACCCCCGGCGCTTCCGCCGGCATCGGGAGCCGTCGCCGTCGCGCCAGCCGGCGATCGACCCACTCCGCGATCCTCGCCGTGCCGTGCGGGTCGGGTAGAAACCGCACGCCGACGTTGGGCGCGTCCTCCCGATCGGCGCGCCGCCCCCGAGCCCACACCACGACTCCCCTGCCCTCGACCCTGGCCTCGTCGAGCGTGATCTCGAAGGAGCAGCTCTGACCGACCGTCGCCGTGACCGGCACGCCCAGCCCCATCCCGGTCGCCGAGAGATCGAGCACGCGCGCGTCGAGCTCCGGGCCGGAGGGGAGCAGGAGAAGCCGAGCCTCGGCCTCCACCATCACCCGGGGCGACTCACGGAGCCGGATCTCCGCTGTCTCCATCGGGCGACTTCAGGAAATGCTACTCGGCATTTCCGGAGCTAGGCGCGAACGGTCTGAGGGGCGAGCGTTCCCATCTTGCGGCCGACCAAGAGCGCCATCTCGAGCGCCTGCTCGTAGTTGAGCCGCGGATCGACCTGCGAGCGATAGGCGCGTGAGAGGTCCACCTCAGCGAGCCCGCGCGCACCCCCGACGCATTCGGTGACGTCGTCGCCGGTGAGCTCG
>DATKDQ010000391.1:0-9669 GCA_035544635.1 Thermoanaerobaculia bacterium | reverse complement strand
AGGCTCGCTCGACCCGCGATCGCCGCAGGCGGCGGCGAAGAGGAGGGTCGAGAGTGTCGAGAAGGCGGCCAGGGCAGCGAGCGTCGGAGTCGAGCGAAGCGCCCCGGCGGTGGAGAATCGAGCAGCCATGAGGCCTCCTCTGCTTCCTCCCCCTCCTCTCTTCTGCGGCGGGCGGGGACCCGCCGGTGGTAAGCGCGTGAAGCGCCTGCGATGGAGTCTTGCGATCCTCACTTCTATAGTTGCTCGAGACTCGCGATTTCTGACACTTCGCTCTACTTTTTCGAGGCGTGTTCTCGGGGGTTGTGGGGCTCGACGCTGGCCGAACGGTCGATCGTGGCGTGGGAACGTCCTCGATCAGTCGACCTTCATCGGCACCCTGACCTCGGTCGTGATCCACCGCAGCACCATGTCGGCGCCGCCCGCGGCGGGCTCGAACGCGATCGTGAGCTGCTCGACCTTCTCACCCTGGATCGCCGACGCCGCCACGGTGATGGTCAGCGCGTCGGTGGCCGCGACGTCGATGGGCGAGAAGGTCTCGGTGGCCTCGTCGAAGCGGCCGGCACCGTCGAGGCCGAGCTCACGGTTGAAATGGATCTTCCATTCCTGCGGGCCGGGCGTCGTGAACAGGGAGTAGGTCCCGGCCGCGAGTGGCTTCCCGGCCACCAGAATGTCTCCGGTCACGGTGATCTCGGTGGCCTCGTTGGCCCCGGTGCGCCAGACCTCACCGTACGGGACGACCGCGCCGCTCTCCTTGGTGCCGAAGATGTTGTCGCGCCCGCGCTCGTAGGGGCGGCTGTAGACGACGCGCAGGTAGGTGTCGCCGACCATGATCCGAGCCATTCCCATCGGGCTGGGACGGCGCGAGGGGTGAAGGTCCTGTGCGGCGACCGGCGGCGTGAAGACGCCCAGGGCGGCGATCCCGGCGAGCCCGAGCCCAGCCTGCAGTGCAAGTCGTGCGAACCGCATTTCGTCCTCCTCGATAGGTTGCGGCGCAACGATACAACGGAAAGTGGCGTACGATGACCCGGCTCGAGGCCACGGCGGCGCACGAGGATCTGTGCCTGGAGATCGCGCTGTTCCCGTTCGAGCCGTTCGCGGCGCGGGTCTGGGAGCTGCGGCGCAATCTCACGAGCTACGATTCCTGGTACGTTGCGGTCGCCGAGGCGCTGGAGCTGCCCTTCGCCTCTCTCGATCGACGCCTCTCCCGAGCGACGGGTCCGAGGTGCCGGTTCCTGCTTCCCGCCTGATCGCGATCGCCCGACCGGTTGGCGTGGCGGAACTGGAGTGGCGCGCCAACGAGATGTGGACTCACGATCGCGCCTTCGTGAGCCTGTCCGGGCTTCGCGTCCGCGATCCTCTCGCGGCGTGATGCTCGACGACGCCTGGATCGGAGATCTCGGAATGCACCTCCACCTTCGCGCCGGCGGTCTCGCGGCAACGGCACTCGCGCTGCTCATCGCCCTCGCGGGGTGCCAGTCGTCACCGCGCGGCGGCGACCCCGGCACGGTCGGGTCGAGCGCCGAGAGCGCGACCCCGACGCGGAGTCGGGCACCGGAGCCCACGCCTGCCGGCGAGCTGGACGACGCGGCGCTGGTGGTCACCAACGGCACGGTCGTCACCATGGATGCGAAGCGCACCGTGATCGAGCGCGGCGCGGTCGCGATCGTCGATGGGCGCATCGCCGCGGTCGGAACCGCGGCGGAGGTCGAGGCGGCGCATGCGGGCGCGGAGCGCATCGACGCCCGCGGCGGCATCGTCCTCCCCGGCCTGATCAACGCCCACACCCACGCCGCCATGGTCCTCTTTCGCGGCCTGGTCGACGACCTCGACCTCCTGGAGTGGCTCGAGCGCTACATCTTCCCGGCGGAAGCCGAGCACGTCGACGAGGACTTCGTGCGCGTCGGCACGCGGCTGGCGTGCCTCGAGATGCTGCTCGGCGGCACCACCACGATGGTCGACCTCTACTACTACGAGGACGCCGTCGCCGAGGAGGTCGAGCGCTGCGGTATGCGCGGCGTTCTCGGCCAGACCGTGATCGGCTTTCCGGCGCCCGACTTCGCGACCGCCGAGGAGGCGATGGCTGCCGCCCGCAGGCTGGCCGAGCGCTGGCGCGGCCATCCGCGGATCGTCCCGGCGGTGGCGCCGCATGCGCTCTACACCTTGACGGCGGAGCAGATGACGGCGGCGCACGCCCTCGCCCGTGAGCTCGACGTGCCGCTCCTCACCCACCTTTCGGAGGATCGCTCCGAGATCGAGCGGGTGCGCGCGCGCACCGGCACGACGTCGATCGAGGCGCTCGAGGCGCTGGGCGTCCTCGACCATCGCCTGCTCGGCGCGCACGTCGTGGTCGCGTCGCCCGCGGAGATCGCGCTCCTGGCGCGGCGCGGCGTCGGCGTCGCCCACTGCCCGCAGTCGAACATGAAGGTCGGCGCCGGCGCGGCTCCGGTGCCCGCGATGATCGCGGCCGGCGTGGCGGTGGGGATCGGCACCGACGGCGCCGCCTCGAACAACGACCTCGACCTCTGGGACGAGATCGACACCGCGGCCAAGCTCCACAAGCTCCAAACCGGCGATCCCAAGGTGCTCGACGCGCGACAGGCGCTGGCGATGGCCACCATCGAGGGCGCACGTGCGATCGACCTGGACGGCGAGATCGGATCGCTCGAGCCCGGCAAGCGGGCCGATCTGGTGGTGGTCTCGGTCGGCGGTTTGCATCAGCAGCCGCAGCGGCCGATGCCCAACCCCTACTCGCTTCTGGTGTACGCGACCAAGGCGTCCGACGTCGAGACGGTGATCGTCGAGGGGCGGGTCGTCGTGCGGGACGGCCGGGTGCTGACGCTCGACGCCGAGGAGGTGATACGACAGGCCGCGGCGAAGCGCGAGAAGCTCGAGATGTTGGTGCCGCCGCCGGAACCGTGAAAGAGGGAAGCCGTGGGCGAGCCGACAGGCGGCGCCGCGCCCGGCGGGCATGGTTTGCAGCGTGTTAGAGTTCGCCGCGTAACCGACCTTCTGGGGGATCCGAACATGGCCGACGCGTGGTACGGTCGGAGGAGTCTCGTCCTCGCTCTCGCTCTCGCACTCATCGGGTTCACCGGGCCTTCCTCGGCCGAGGAGGCGGAGGAAGCGGAGCAGGAGCAGGGTGGACGGCAAGGGGAGGCCGACGAGCGCGAGGCAGAGCCCGGCGAGCGGCCGGCGTTCCTAGACGAGATCTTCGTCACCGCCCAGAGGCGGACCCAGAACGTGATGGAGGTCCCGGTCTCGCTGACCGCGATCGACGCGGAGAAGCTCGACCTCCTGACCGGCGCCGGGCAGGACGTGAAGACCCTGTCGGGGCGCGTGCCGAGCCTGGTCATGGAGTCCTCGTTCGGCAAGGCCTTCCCGCGCTTCTACATCCGCGGTCTGGGCAACACCGACTTCGATCTCAACGCCTCGCAGCCGGTCTCGATGCTCTACGACGAGGTGGTGCTCGAGAACCCCATCCTCAAGGGCATGCCGATCTTCGACATCGAGCGCGTGGAGGTGCTGCGCGGCCCGCAGGGGACGCTGTTCGGCCGCAACACTCCGGCGGGCGTCGTGAAGTTCGACTCCAAGAAGCCGTCCCAGGAGTTCGACTCCTTCGTGCGCGTGTCCTACGGCACCTTCGACACCGTCGACGTCAAGGCCGCGATCGGGGGCGCGCTCTCCGAGACTCTGTCGGCGCGCTTCTCGGGTGTGATCCAGACGCGAAGCGATTGGATCGACAACCGGTTCACCGGCGAGAACGACGCGCTGGGCAGCGACGAGACCGGCGCCGCCCGCGTGCAGCTCCTGTGGGAGCCGAACGACCGCTTCAGCGGCCTGCTCAACCTGCATGCCTGGAAGGTCGACGGCACCGCGCGCATCTTCCGCGCCAACATCATCCGGCCGGGTACGGATGACCTGGTCGCCGGGTTCGAGCAGGACGAGGTCTTCCACGACGGCCTCAACTCGCAGGACATCGACTCCCAGGGCGCCACCCTCCGCTTCGATTACGACCTCGGCGGCGCCGTGCTCACCTCGATCACCGGCTTCGAGACGCTCGACATGTTCAGCCGCGCCGACATCGACGGCGGCTTCGGCGCCTCTTTCGCGCCGCCCTTCGGGCCGGGTTTCATTCCGTTCAATGCGGAGACGGCCGACGGCATCCCCAGCCTCGATCAGCTCACGCAGGAGATCCGGATCGCGAGCGCGGGCGAGCGCCGCCTGGGCTGGCTGGTGGGCGCCTTCTACTTCGACGAGGACCTCGAGATCGAGACCTTCAACTTCGACAGCCTGGCGCCGGGCAACCCCCAGAACGCCTTCGCGTTCCAGGAGCAGCAGGCCGAGTCGTACGCGCTCTTCGGGTCGATCGACTACGCCGCCTCCGAGCGCTGGGACCTCCAGGCGGGTCTGCGCTTCACCCACGACGAGAAGGACTTCTCGGCGGAGCGCCCGATACCTCTGTTCCAGACCCCCACCTTCGCTCCGATCGTGCGCTCGACCGACGCCGACGACGTGAGCTGGAACCTGGCGGCCATGTACCAGGCGGCGCCCAACGTGAACGTCTACGGCCGGGTGGCCACCGGCTTCCGGGCACCTTCGATCCAGGGCCGCATCCTGTTCTGCCCGGATTTCGAGGGCGGTCTCAACCCGGCGACCAACTGCGTCTCGGTGGCGGACGAGGAGGAGATCCTCTCGTTCGAGATCGGCCTCAAGAGCGAGCTGCTCGAGCGCAGGCTGCGCCTGGGCGCGGCGATCTTCGACTACGAGGTCGACGGCCAGCAGTTGGTCGCGGTCGGCGGCCAGTTCAACACCGCGACGCTGCTCAACGCCGACAAGACGGACGGCTACGGCTTCGAGCTCGACCTCGAGTTCGCGCCCACCTCGGAGTGGCTCTTCACCACCGGCCTGAGCTACAACCACACCGAGATCAAGGATCCCAACCTCGCCGTCGCGCCCTGCGGCGGCGGCTGCACGGTCCTCGATCCGCTGACCCCGGCCGGGCTGGTGCGCGTGGACGGCAACAGCCTGCCGCACGCGCCGGAGTGGATCTGGAACGGAATCATCGACTATCGCAGGCCGGCCGGGAGGGGCATCTTCATCGGCAGCGTCGACTGGGCCTACCACGACGAGAAGCGCTTCTTCCTCTACGAATCGGCCGAGTTCCGCGGCGACTCGCTGGAGATCGGGCTGCGGCTCGGCTACACCTTCGCCGAGGCGCGCTACGAGGTGGCACTCTTCGCACGCAATCTCCTCGACGAGGAGATCATCCAGAACGGGATCGACTTCAACAACCTGACCGGGATGACGAACGATCCCCGGACGGTGGGCATCGAGCTGGTCGGCAGATGGTGACGCGGGAGAGGCCCAGGAGCTCGGCCGGGTAAGTCCTGGCGCTCCGAGGCGACCGCGACGGTATCCTGGAGGAGGCGATAGGCTGGGTCCCCGCGCCGTACCGAATGGCGGCCGGGTGCTCGCCCCGCGGGAGTGTTCGATGGTCCATTCCCCCAAGGTCCTGCTGGTCTATCCCGCGTTCCCACCCTCCTACTGGGGCTTCCAGTACGCGCTCGAGCTGGTCGGCAAGCGCGCCTCGATGCCGCCGCTCGGCCTCATCACCGTGGCGGCGATGTTCCCCGCCCACTGGCGGTTGCGCCTGGTGGACATGAACGTCACGCCGCTTCGCGACGAGGACCTGGACTGGGCCGACCTGGTCTTGACCTCGACCATGGTGGTGCAGCGCGGCTCGCTGCGCGACGTCATCGCGCGCGCGAACGCGCGCCGCCGTCCGGTGGCGGTCGGGGGGCCGCACCCGACCTCCTTCGCCTCCGAGATCGCGGGCGCCGACCACTACCTGCTCGACGAGGTGGAGGAGACCTTCCCCCGCTTCCTCGCCGACTGGGAGGCGGGGAAGGCCGCCCGCGTCTACCGCCCCGAGCGCAAACCGGCCATCACCGCCACCCCGGTGCCGCGCTTCGAGCTGCTCGACCTCGACGCCTACGGCTCGATGGCGCTCCAGTTCTCGCGCGGCTGTCCGTTCGACTGCGAGTTCTGCGACATCACGAAGCTCTTCGGGCGGGTGCCGCGTACCAAGTCCAACCAGCAGATGCTCTCCGAGCTCGACCACCTCCACGCGCTCGGCTGGCGCGGCGCGGTGTTCCTGGTCGACGACAACTTCATCGGCAACAAGAAGGATGCCCTGCGCCTCTTGCCCGCGGTCGCCGACTGGCAGCGCGAGCGCGGCTACCCGTTCGACCTCTACACCGAGGCGAGCGTCAACCTGGCCAAGCTCGAGCCGCTGCTCGACGCGATGGTGGATGCCGGCTTCACCATGACCTTCCTCGGCATCGAGAGCCCCAACCCCGAAGCGCTGCGCCGGACGAAGAAGGTGCAGAACACCGACCGCGACGACGACGACCATCTGCTGCACGCCGTCACCGCCATCCAGCGCAAGGGCATCGAGGTCACCGGCGGCTTCATCCTCGGGCTCGACGGCGACGGCCCGGAGGTGTTCGACGCCCAGGTCGCCTTCATCCAGGAGGCGGGGATCCCGATGGCCATGGTCGGCCTGCTCAGCGCCCTGCGCGGCACCGACCTCTACGCGCGTCTCGAGCGCGAGGGCCGTCTGCTCGCCGAGTCGACCGGCAACAACGTCGAGATCACGCTCAACTTCGAGCCCGAGCTCGACCGCGAGGTGTTGATCTCCGGCTACCGGAGGGTGCTCGAGACGCTCTACGACGAGCGCCTCGAGACCTACTTCGAGCGCTGCTGGACCCTGCTCAGCCGTCTCGGTGACCGCCCGCGGCCGCGCCGCGCGTTGGGCGCCGTGGAGCTGCGCGCCTTGGCGCGCTCGCTCTACCGGCAGCTCCTCTCCCGCCAGGGGCCGGCGTACCTGAAATTCCTGGCGCGGACCCTGATCCACCGGCCCGCCCTGCTCGACCAGGCGGTGCGCCTGGCGATCAAGGGACTGCACTTCCGCAAGTTCACGGCCCAGACGCTCTACGCGCACGAGTTCCACGAGGCCGCGCTGGCCGGCTACCGCGAGGTCGAGGAGCTGGCCGACCGGGCGGCGGCCGGCGGCCTGTCCCAGGCGCTGGCACGCGCGGCGTCGCGGGCGCGCCGCCGCATCCGGCGCCTGCACCGCAGGCTCTACCCGGAGTTCCGGCACGGGCTCTTGCCGGACCGTGCGCGGATCGAGCGCGCGATCCAGGAATGCGTGGGCGAGGTCCCGGGCCTCGAGCTGCTGCGCCGCTGGACGCCCCAGGTCAAGCAGTGGTTCGCCCAGGCCCCGTGGCACCGCACCCTGCTCGCGCACGGCTACCAGCCGGCAGCGCACGGCTGGGTGACGGCGACGCCGCCCACGGTGACGCTGGTGCCGGTGGTCGAGGCCGGACGGCTGCGCCGGGCGCTCGAGCTCTACTTCCGCGAGCTGGGAGTCGAGGTGATGAGCGCGAGCGAGCAGCTCGCCGCGCTCGGCCACGAGCGGCTCGAGCGCCTCCACCACGGCGCCGACCCGGCGGCGGCACTGCTCGCGTACCTGCGCGAGCTGGGGCGGAAGATCGACGCGGTCGTCGTGCCGGTGGACGGCGCGCTGGGCGAGACGGCGGGGCGCGTGCAGTGGCTCTCGCCCGGGGCAGCCTCGCTGCCCGCGGTGATCGCGTTCTCGGCCGAACAGAGCCGCGTCCCGCTGCGGGCGAGCCTGCTCGAGCTCGGCGAGCTGCTCACCGGCGACGCCGCCCGCGCCGAGCGCGCTTTCGAGAGCGCCTTCGCGCTCCTCTGAACGCGGCTGGTGCCTGGTGGACATCCCTTCCGGGCTCGCGATGCTGGCGCTTGGCACGGCGCCTGGCGCCGCACCACACCGCCGCGGCGGTCCTGACCGGCGGGGGCAGTGACGGCGCCGAGGGGCTCCTGGCGCTGCGCCGCGCCGGCGCCTTCTGCATCGCGCAGGACGAGGCGAGCTCCACGCTGCTCGGCATGCCGGGCGCGGCGCTCGAGCTGCCGGCCCGGGCCGTAGTTTCTACCTAGGTCCGCGTTCCCGCTCCCGGGTAGTAAAAATGCTCTTCACGGTGGGCGGACCGAGGGCCACGCTCGAGACATGTTCGAGCAAGGACGATCTGCGGTCTCCCGCTCCATGACGATGGAGAGGGAAGCCGCGATGATGGCCCATATGATGCATACAGGGAGGATGCCGGGCGCCACGGGCGCGATGGAGTGCCCGATGACGAAGACGGGCGGCGCCCGAGACAATTTGTCGCAAGGCTCGGTCGCTGGGCTCTTTCCAGAAGACGATTGCGGGCCGACCTCTAGCTGCCGGCTCGAGAACCCGAGGAGAAAGCGCATGATCAAGAACATCGAACGAACCAAGGACGGCATGGACTCTCTGATCGACCGCACTCGCGACGCCGTGCTCGGCGCCACCGAGAGCGCGGAGATTGGTGTGAAGTCGGCAGCGGAGCGCGTGAAGGAGGGGGCCGGCGTGGCGGGCGAGTACGTCCGTAACGGGGCCAAGACGGCTTCGAAAGGCGCGCACCGGCGCCTGGACGACACCGCGAAGGCGATCGATCGTGGCTTCACCCAGGCCCGGAGTGATCTGTCGCGAGCCGCGGCCGCCGCCACCGACTACATCCACGAGAATCCCGGCAAGTCCCTGATGCTGGTGGCGTCGGCCGGGTTCGTGCTCGGGATGTCGATGCGTCGGCGGCCCCGGTCGGTGTGAGGAGGGCGGGGACCTGGCCATGACCATGTCGCTGCCGGCACTCCTGCTTCTGGTGGTGATCGCTGCCGTCTGCGGTGCCATCGGGAAGGCCATCGCGGGCGGCGCCCGCGGCGGGCTCATCGTTTCGATCGCGCTCGGCTTCGTCGGCGCCCTGCTCGGACCATGGGTCGCTCGCTTGCTCGGGCTCCCGGAGCCTCTCATGGTCACCATCGGGGGGCAGCCATTCCCGATCCTGTGGTCGATCATCGGCGCCGCCCTCTTCGTGGCGATCATTCACCTGATCTCTCGACGACGGTGAAGTCCGATCAACGGCAGACCGCTGGCCGTGTCGGGCAGGACCCATCCCTCGACGACACCAGGTCGGAAGCCACCACGCAAGTTCTGCACCGCAGGATGCAGAGCGTGCCACCGCTGAAGTCGAGGCGCGTGAGATTGGCGCAGCCCGGGCTGCGGAGAACAGGCGCATGCTCGACGCCCGGGGTTGCTCCGCTCTGGCATGCGCCATGCAGCGTCCGGAAGTGCCTCGTCAATGCCCTTCCGGGTGCCCGATTCGGTCGCTGTTGTGGCTCCTATCCCAGACCGAGCGGGCACCCGTTTTCCTTTTTTCGTCCCCCTCCCGCGAGCCACGTGGCGAGCCGCACCGAGCCGCGGCATCTCGCCCTGAAACGCCTCGACCTCGCGCTCGGGCGCGTATCGGGAGGCCTCGAGGGGCCTCTCTCTCTGGTAAATTTGTGTGCTCGCATCCGCGCTTGGCCTGACCGCCGCGCTTCGAGGTGCGACGAGAGGAGGCGTGCTGCTGGTCGATCCCGCGCTTGCAAGCCATGGGTTCGTGCCAGGGACCCGGCGGACGGCGCTCAGCCTGGTCTGGCCCCACGCTCTAGCTGCGGCGAGGTGATCGTCGACGGCTCGAGGCGAGCGGGCACGCGACGGCAAACCACGAGGTCGAGATGAACTGGGAG
>DATKDQ010000390.1:0-2598 GCA_035544635.1 Thermoanaerobaculia bacterium | reverse complement strand
ACCTCATCGGCCGTTGCCCTCGAACAGCCGGCGAGCGTGGGAGACCGGCATGGTGCCGCCGTACAGCAGCGTGTCGTGGAATCGCCGCAGGCTGAAATCGGCGCCCTCGCGCGCGGCGACATCCGCCTTGAGCTTCTTGATCATGTGACGTCCGAACAGGTACGACAGCTGGTACGTCGGCGTCGAGGTGTAGCGCTTGACCTCGGCCAGCGCGGCGGGGCGCTCGAAGCCGGTCTCGGCGATGAGCCGCTCGACCGCGTCTTCGAAGCTGATCAGGCCGCGGTGGAGCTGGACGTCCAGGATGATGCGGGCGGCGCGCCAGATGGCATCGGTGTGGACCACGTACCAGCCCTTCGGCGTATCGTCGAAGCCGTGCTCCTTCATCATCCGCTCGCAGTAGAAGGCCCAGCCCTCGGCGAACTCGGGTGCGCCCGAGAATAGGCGCACCAGGCTCGGGTTGGTGATGGCCGCCGACAGCTGCAGGTGATGCCCCGGGTAGGCCTCATGGACCGATGTGTTGCTGATGGACGACCGGTTGTGCTCGCGCATCATGTCGGGCGAGGACGGCGGCGTGACGATGTAGGTGCCGACAGGGGTGGGGTCGAACTTCGCCGGGTGGTAGTACGCCGCGAACGGGATCAGGTGGCGGATGAACGACGGCGTTTCGATGACGTTGAGGTGATCCTCCTCCGGCGGCGTGGCCAGCCCGTGCTCGACGACGAAGGCGCGGGCGCGGTCCATCGCCTCGCGGTACTCGACCAGCGAGTCGACGAAGGTGGCCGCGTGGTCGTTCTTGACGAGATCCGCCACCTCGCTGAGCGAGGCGCCGGGATCGATCTCCGCCGCGACCTCGTTGCGCGCGGCCTTCTCGCTGACCAGGAGCTCCTCGCCCACCGCCAGGATCTCGTCGCCATCGGCCTCCAGCTCGCGCAGCCTCACCATCTCCTCGAAGCGCTCGGGTCCGGCCTTCCACTCGGGCGTGGCGCGCGGCAGGACCTCGTCGCGCAGCCACGTCGCGTGCTCCGCCAGCGCGGCCTTGGTGGCCTCCGCCGCGGCGTCGAGGCGGGCGTTCAGCTGCTCGTCGCCGCTCTCGGAGTGGGCGGCGGCCAGGATGGTGTTGATGAAGCCCGGCGTCTGCTCGGTGGACTCGATGTCGATCTCGGTCCAAAGCCCGACCGGATCGGTCACGCGGTCTCGCGTCTGGCGCAGGTAGGCCGGTGCCTTCTCGAGCCGTGAGGCGATGCTCGCGAGCCGATCCGTGAGCGGCGCGAAGTCGCGCGTGAAGAGCGGGAAGAGCGCCGTACCGATGTGCTCGGCCCCGCCCGTCGAGCCCGCCCAGGGCCGGTATTCCGTCAGCCAGAAGTGCCCCAGGCGCGCTTGGTGGATGGCGAGGTCGCGATCCAGCGCCCGCTCGCTGCTCAGCTCGGAGGGGTCCAGCGCGGAGAGCTCGTCGATGGTGCGCCGATAGAACGCAACCTCCTCGTCGATCGCGTCGCGACCGCCGGCGGCCAGGTCCGCGTCGTGTTCGTGGATGCCGAGGAACGTCGCCGTCTCGGGGCTCATCGCCAGCTGGTCGCGGAACCAGCGGTCGATGGTGCGGTCGAAGCGCGCGTCGGCGTCGGAGGGAGCCATGGTCATGCAGTCGGTACCTCGGGGTGGGGGCTGGGGGGCGCGCGGCTACGGTGCCAGGACGGAGTCGAGGAAGCCTAGCACCCACGCGCCGTAGTCTTCCGCGCACACCTCGGCGGAGGCGGCGTGCCCCGCTTCCGCGCAGACGTGGAGCGCCACCGGCGACCCTGCCTCGTCCGCGGCCTCCAGCATGTCGGCCGAGTCTCCTGGACCGACGGCGTCGTCGGCCTCGCCGTAAACGAGGAGCAGCGGCCGCCCGTCGAGGCGCGCGACGGCCTGGACCGGGTCGGCCGCGGAGAAGTCCTCCCCGGTGCGGATGAGCCCGCCCAGGAGCGTCGCCCACGAGCCGACCAGCGAGAGTGGGTAGCCGCCGCGGTCGAGTCGCGCCTGGACCGCGTTGGCGAGCGTGGCGTGGGTCGACTCGATGACGAGGGCATCGATCCTCTCGTCGCCCGTCGCCGTGTTGAGCGCGGTGGCGCCGCCCATCGAGACGCCCAGCACGGCGACGCGCTCGGGGCCCTTGGCCGCCTCGAGCCAGTCGAGGACGGCACCCAGGTCGCGCGCCTCGCGCACCCCCTGGGTGGTCAGCGCCTCGCCGCTCTGGCCGTGGTTGCGGAAGTCGAAGATGGCGAGGTTGTAGGCGTCGTGCAGGAACGCCGCGCGGTCGAGCATGTTGCTCTTGTTGCTGCCCCAGCCGTGCGCGAGCACCACGGTCGCCGCAGCCGGGCCGCTGCCGTTGCCGGCCGGCACGTACCATCCGGCCAGGCCGGGGCCGCCCGGCGCGGTCAGCGCATCCCCGGCCGGGGCGCCGCGCGCGGTGCAGACCTCCGGGTCGGGCTCCTCGGCAAGCGCGGTGTCGCCGGCGATGTCGTAGTTCACGGCCTCGTACGCCCAGCCGAAGGTCGCCGGCGTGCGGCAGTCAGCGGTGGGGGTGGGTGCATCGACGAGCTGGCGTGAGCCCTCGTAGGC
>DATKDQ010000389.1:0-11758 GCA_035544635.1 Thermoanaerobaculia bacterium | reverse complement strand
CCAGGTCCGCCGCAGGTCGGAGGCGAGGCCCCCGTCGTCGGGCAGGGCGGCCAGACTCTCGAGGCAGCGCGCGAGCGACATCGGAACCATCGGCAGATAGCGTGGCTCGCCGCGCCGGGCGAACGAGACGAAGGTGCCGACGATCTTGAGCGTGCGCTGGACCACCGCGCGGTGGTACCCGGCGCTGCGCCAGATCTCGTCACCTGCGAGCTCGCGGACCACGCGCTCCGGCGGGAAGAGGCTGTCGTTGAACAGCGACGCGACGTCGTAGGAGCGCGGGCCGAGGCGCAGATCCTGGTGATCGAGCACTGCGATCTCACCGGTCGCGGGAACGGGCACCAGGTTGCGCGCCATGAAATCACGGTGACAGGGGACGAGGCCTTCCGCCTCGAGCTCGGCGCACAAGACCTCGAGCCGCGCGCGCAGCCGCCGGCGGAGGGTCTCGTCGCCAGTGAGGCCCTGCGGCACCAGGAAGACGTCCCAGGTCACTCCCAGCTCGCGCTCGAGCCCAACAGCGTCGAGCGGCGGCAGGAGCTCGGCAAGGGCGCCGACGTCGATCCGCGCCACCCGCCGCGCGGCGGCGAGCGCCGCCTCGAGCGACGGCGAGAGCGCGTCCCAGGGACGGCCTCGCCAGTCGAAGAGCGTCTCGGTCCCGAGGTCTTCGAGCATCATCAACCCGGCGTCCTCGTCGAAGCGCCGGATGGCGGGCACGCGCACGCCGGCCGCCGCCAGGAGCTCGCTCGTGCGCTGGAAGCGACGACCGACCGGACGCAGCTCGGGAGGATAGAAGGCGACGATCGCGCTGTCGTCGCCGGAGCGAACGCGATAGTAACGCCGCGGTGAGACGTCGCCCGAGAGCCACTCGACCGAGCACTCCGGCCCGGCCGCGCCGAGCCCCACGGCCCCGAGCCACCGCATCAGATCGCCCCTTCCGATTCCGCCTTCGCCCATTTGACAGGCCCGCCTGGCCCGCGTAGTCTGCCGGTTCTGACTTACGCGCGACCCGAGGACGGTGCATCCTGGAAGAGAAGCTGCAACGACTGCTCCAAGACCTGGGTGAGGCGCTGATCGAGGCGATCTCCGACTCCTCCGAGATCAACGATAACCTGCGGGAGCTGCAGAAGGCGGGGTACTCCCTCTACCTCGTGGTCGATTGCAAGCGGGGACCCGCCAAGCGGCGCCGCTCCGAAGCCTCGCGTTCGGCAGCGACGCAGTCGGGTACGGAGCCGGGGAGCGGGAAACCGGCTCCGGTTTTCCGCATCGACGGTAACGACCTCCTCTTCCTGCGCTCGATCGGGATCGATCCGACGCGCAAGAGCCGGACCCGGCGCGGCAACAAGTAACTCGGACGGCCTCCTGGCCTCGGTAGGCGGGCGGTGGGGCGCCATCCCCTTGGACCTGAGGGGCGGTTGGGGCTTCACGGCTCTCGCCAGACGAACGCGAGGTTGCGTCCCGCGCCCCGGCCGTCGCGGCGGTAGCTCCAGAGGCGGCTCGAGTCGCAGCGGGTGCAGGCCTCGATCGTCGTGATCGCCTCCACCCCGGCCTGCTCGAGCGCCAGCCGTGCCGCGAGCCGGAGGTCGAGGTGTGGCCGAGGGCCGTCGCCGGGACGCAGGATCACCGACCGGCTGCCGACCTCCTCCGCAACCTCCTCGGCGACGTCGCCTCCGACCTCGTAGCAGCAGCCGCCGATCGCGGGCCCGATCACCGCGGCGCAGGCTCCGTCGGCGCCGAGCCGGCGCGCCGCGGCGCCGACGATGCCGGCGCGGAGGCCGCGCCAGCCGGCGTGCACCGCCGCGATCCTGGTCGCCGAGGCGAGCAGCACGGGAACGCAGTCGGCGGTGACGACGCGCAGCGCCAGCCCGGCATGCGCGGAGACCAGGGCGTCTCCCTCGCCGCAGTCTCCTGGGCGCGCCTCGAGCACGCGCCGGGAGTGGGTCTGCCGCAGGATCGCGACCTCGAGACCGGAGCGTTCGAGCTCCGCCAGCACATCCTGCTCGGCGCTGCCTTCGACCGGCTTGCCGAAGAAGAGGCAGCGGGCTGTGCCGGCGCTCGCTTGCCACGACCAGTGGCCGGCGCGGGCGATCGGCTCCCGCGCGATCGAGGTCGTTCCGTCGCCGCCGCCCGGCGTCCCCGCCTCGCGAGTGGGTGCCGCCATGTCGAGTAAACTAGCGCAGATGCAGTATGAAGCGGTGGTCGGTCTAGAGGTCCACGTCCATCTCAAGACGCGGACAAAGATCTTCTGCCGGTGTCTCAACCTCTTCGGCGCCGAGCCCAACACGCTGGTCTGTCCGGTCTGCGCCGGCTACCCCGGCAGCCTGCCGGTCTTGAACCGCGAAGCCGTGGACCTCGCCGTGCGGCTCGCGCTCGCGCTCGGCTGCCAGGTCAACCCGTACTCGCGGTTCGCCCGCAAGAACTACTTCTACGCCGATCTTCCGAAGGGCTACCAGATCTCGCAGTACGACGAGCCGGTCGCTTCGGGCGGGGCGCTGCCGCTCAGCCAGCACGCGAAGACGGTCGCGATCCACCGCCTTCACCTCGAGGAGGACGCCGGCAAGCTGCTGCACGAGACCCCCGGCGGCGGGGCGCTCCCCGGCCAGAGCCTGGTCGACCTCAACCGCTGCGGAGTGCCGCTGGTCGAGATCGTCTCCGCCCCGCAGCTCCACTCCCCGGCGGAGGCACAGGACTACCTGCAGACCCTGCATCAGGTGCTGCTCTACACCGGCACCAGCGACGGCAACATGGAAGAGGGCAGTCTGCGCTGCGACGCCAACGTCTCGGTGCGCCCGGTCGGCCGGAGCGCGCTCGGGACCAAGGTCGAGGTCAAGAATCTCAACTCTTTCCGCAATCTCGCGAAGTCGATCGAGTACGAGATCGAGCGTCAGATCGGTCGGCTCGAGTCCGGTCAGGACGTGATCCAGGAGACGCGCACCTTCGACGCCGCGCTCGGCGTTACTCGCCCGATGCGCGGCAAGGAGGAGGCTCACGACTACCGGTACTTCCCGGAGCCCGACCTGCCGCCGCTGGTTCTCGGCGCCGAACGGGTCCAGAGCCTGGTCCGTTCGCTCCCCGAGCTGCCCTGGGAGCGGCGCGCCCGCTTCCAGGCGGAGTACGGGCTCTCGCTCGACGACGCTCGTCTCCTCACGTCGACGCCCGAGCTCGCGGCTTACTTCGAGGCGGCGGTCAGGCATCATCCTGGGAACCCGAAGGCGGTCGCGAACTGGGTGATGACCGAGGTGCTCCGCGAGCTCAAGGCCCGCCGGGCAGAGGTCGCCGCCGCCCTAGCGCCGGAGCGGCTGGCGCGCTTGGTGAGCCTGGTGGACGAGGGCGCGCTGTCCGGTCGCGGCGCGAAGGAGGTGCTGGCCGCGATCTGGGACAGCGGCGAGAATCCCGAGGCGGCCATGGTACGGCTCGGCCTCGCACAGGTGCGTGACGCCTCCGAGATCGCGGATTGGGTGGGAACGGTCCTGCGCGAGCATCCAGAGCCGGTGGCGCAGTATCTGGAGGGGAAGACCAAGGCACTCGGCTACCTCGTCGGCGAGGTGATGAAGCGCTCGAGCGGCCGCGCGGATCCGCGCCAGGCGCGCGCGTCCCTGCTGCGCGCGCTCGACCGGATGCAGGAACGTCCCGAGGAGATTGCCTCCTCGAGGTAGCTCAGCACCCCAGATTGATCCAGTTCTGGAACGTCTCGAAGAAGTACCGGTCGGGCCCCGTCGCCCTCGCCGACGTGTCGTTCACCGTCGGGCGGGGTGAGTTCCTGTTCCTCACCGGCCCGAGTGGCGCCGGCAAGACGACGCTGCTCAGACTGGTGTACCGCGAGGAGCTGCCCGACAGCGGGCAGATCCTGGTCAACGGGCGCAACATGACGTCGCTCCCGCGCCGCAAGGTGCCTTACCTTCGGCGCTCGATCGGCGTCGTCTTCCAGAGCTTCCGTCTCATTCCGCGCAAGACCGTGTTCGAGAACGTGACCTACCTGCCGCGCATCCTCGGCATGTCGCGCGAGGAGCAGCAGCGGATGTGCGAGCGCGCGCTGCGCCGCGTCGGGCTCGCCCACCGCCTCAACGCCTATCCGCGACAGCTCTCGGGCGGAGAGCAGCAGCGCGTCACGCTGGCTCGCGCCCTGGTGTGCGACCCGCGGATCATCCTGGCCGACGAGCCGACCGGCAACCTCGACCCCGAGCTCTCGACCGAGATCCTGGCGCTCCTGCGCGAGATCCACGCGCAGGGGACGACGGTGATCGTTGCCACCCACGACCGGTCGATCATCGAGAGCATCGGGGGGCGCGTCCTGCTCCTGCACCGCGGCCGGCTGGTGGCCGACGGCGAGCGCGCGGCCGGTCCCCACGCCATGCCACGCCCCACCCCGCTGCCGTTCAGGGCCGACTTCCGGAGGGCGCACTGAGGCTCTGGAAGGCGCTTGCCTACTTCGCCTCGGAGGCCTGGCTGAGCCTGTGGCGGAGCTGGAAGGTGAGCCTGGTCGCGGTGGCCACGATCGGAGTCAGCCTCTTTCTCTGTGGCGCGTTCCTGGTGACGTTCCGCAACCTTTCGGGCATCATCGGCCGGTGGCGCCAGGAAGTGGCGGTCGTCGTCTACCTGCCGCTCGACGCCCCCCGCGGCGAGATCGAGGACCTGCGCTTCGTCCTGGGAGCGCCGGTGTGGGTGCGCGACGTGGTCGAGGTGACGACGGAAGAAGCGGCCGGGCGCTTCGAGGCGACCTTCCCGCGTCTGGCCGAGCTGGCGCGAGTGGGCGAGGGTGACCTCTTTCCGGCGTCGCTCGAAGCGGCCGTGGACCCCGCGCGAATCGTCGATGACGGCCACTTCGAAGCATGGGTGGAGGGGCTGCGGGCGCACCCCGCCGCGCTCATGGTCGACGCCGATCAGGAGTGGCTCGATCAGCTCGCCGCGGCGGTGCGGCTGGTCCGCATCGGCGGGATCGCGCTCGGAGCGGTCCTGGTGGCGGCGGCGGCGCTCACCACGTCGAGTATTCTGCGCCTGATAGCGCACGCGCACCGCGAGGAGATCGCCATCATGCGCCTGGTGGGAGCGACCGAGTTCTATATCCGCGGGCCCTTCTACTTCGAGGGGCTGTTCCAGGGGCTCGCCGGGGCGCTGCTCGCGGCCGCCGCCATGGTGCTGGCGTTCCGGGCGCTTGCGGGCGAGGGCTCGCTGGTCGCTTCGCTTCTCTTCTCGCAGCCGGCGAGCCTGCGCGAGCTCATCCTGGTGCTGGCCGCCGGCGCCTCGATCGGCGCCGCCGGTGCCGTGCTCTCGCTTCGCCGCGAGCGCGGCGAGCCGCAGGTGATCGATTGACCGGCCGAGCTCTCGACCAGGACGCCAGTCGGGGCCGGCCGGGCGGCGGCGAGCGCCCAGCTCGCGCGGCGCCGGCGGTCGCTTCGGTCCGGACCCCGAGCCGTCGCCGCCGGCGCGCGCCGCTTGCGGCCGTGCTCGGCGCCGCGCTCGCGCTCGGCTTCGCCGCCGGGGCGCCGGCGCGCGTGGAACGGGTGCGTGTCCTCCTCCTCGACTATCAGGACCGAATCGAGCACGACGTTCTCCAGAGCTTCCTCTGTGTCGAGCCCTGCACCGAGAGCACTGGCTGCCCGGCGACGCTGCGCGCGGAAGGCGCCGACTTCTGGAGCGACGACTTCGTGGTGTTCCGCCCGGCGCTCGAGGGCCGCGCCAGGATGATGGTCGAGAAGTTCCGTGACCGGCGCATCGACCTGCTCTCGATGTCGGGCCATCACGCGTCGGGTTTCTCGGGGTCGCGCGGCGGCGCCCGGTTCGAGACCGAGCGGCTGGGGGCCGAGCTCGGCGACGTGCCCGGGCTAGCGCCGTTCTTCGTCCGCCCGGCCATGGTGCTGCTCCAGGGCTGCCGTACCGATGTCAAGTCGACCTTCACCGGCGATCCTCGCGAGTACATCCTCCACGTGATCGAGGAGACCCAGGTGCGCCGCCGCGAGTTCGATCGCCTGCTCGCCGCGGTGCAGCAGATTGGCGGTGTCCAGCAGGCCTACCGGACACTGTTCCCGAACGCCTGCATCCTGGGCTACTCGGGGACGCAGGCGCCGGGCGGCCGCTTCGAGATCTACTTCCAGGTGACCGGCTGGCTGCGCGCGCTCGCCGGCCTGAACGAGGGCGGCGCCGGCCCCGAGCGACGTTTCGACCCGGCGGCCGGCCGCGGCTCGGAGGCCGCCTTCTCCGCGCTCAATCGCCGCATCGAGGGCGAATGCCGCGGCGGGTGGCCCTGCAACCTGTGCCAGGTCGCACCGGGCTTCTACGGTCCCCTGGCCAAGGCGCTGGCCAGAGAGCTCGCGGCCGACCGCCGACGCCTCCTCGAGCGGGGCCGCGACGCTCCGCGGGCGGCGACGCTCGAGGCCGCGCTCGAGGCCGGCTCGTACTACCGCAACACCACCTGGTCGTGCTCTCAGGGGGCGCCGCTCCACCAGCCGAAGTGGCCGAGCCCGGTCGACGAGTCCCCCTTCGCCCGGCTGTTCGCGGAGCTCCTGCTGCTCGACTTGGGCAGCTTCGCCGAGAGTGAGCGCGCGCGCCTGCGCGAGGAGCTGGTGCACCGCTTGGGCGGGATCGAGCTACGCGAGCAGGACCGCGGCGGAGTCGATGCCTGGCTGGTCGCCAACCTGGGACGGGTGGAGGGGTTCATCCACGGTCCGCTGCGCGGATACTCCACGTTCCGCCAGCGCGACTTCTTCCGCTTCCTGGCCCGGGCCGGCTGCGCTCCCTGCTTCGCGAGCGTCTTTCGGCCCGAGGTGTCGGCGCTCCTGCGCCAGAACGCCGCTTCCAGCCTCGAGCCCAAGGCGGGCTCCAGGGTCTACCGCTGGGCGCTCGAGGACGGTGATGCCCGGGTGCGCCGCGCCGCGGCCCAACGCCTCGACGCCTCCCTCGAGCCCGGTCTCTACGACCTGGTTCGCCGCGATCCGGATCCATCCGTGCGCGAAGCCACAGCCGAGCCCGCTGCGGGCAGCAGCCGCTGACGCCCGCGCCGTCCCCGGCGCCAACCAGCATCTAGCCGGAGGGGCGCGAAGCGCCAGCGCCGTCCTCGGCGCCAACCAGCAACTAGCCGAAGGAGCGTGCTACCAGCACGCTCCGGAGGGCTAGCGCAGCAACAGGTTGCCGACGCTCCCCTTCTCGTCCTCGGGCGAGCAGCTCGGCGCCGCCTGGACGCGGCTCGCGATCCCGCCGAACGCGTCTTCGCCGCTCTGCCGGCGGAAGAACTCGACCAGGACGTCGCCGCGCTCGTTCGCCACGCAGGCATCCTCGCTCTCGGCGTGCGA
Organism: Thermoanaerobaculia bacterium; assembly: GCA_035544635.1. GTDB lineage: Bacteria > Acidobacteriota > Thermoanaerobaculia > Multivoradales > Multivoraceae > DATAFT01. Next base: position 4,478 of record DATKDQ010000389.1, on the reverse strand, counting down.
GCCGGCCACGCAGAGGCGTAGCTCGGGGCAGGCGCGCAGCTGGTTCGCCCAGTCGCAGAGGAGACCCCGCCCGGCGGCGGTCCCGAGGGCGCTCTCGCTGATCGCGGCGGTCCCGGCCGCGAACGGCACCGTCTCGCGCAGGCCGCGCTGGCAGTCCCACGCGCCGTACTTCTCGCAGGCCGGGAAGGCCTGCACCGGCTTCGCCCTGGCGTCGAAGGTGGCGACGCAGGACCGGTCGCTCGACATCGTCACGCCGCCGTCGCGGTTGCAGTCGCCGCCGAAGCTGGTGAAGGTGGAGCAGGCGTCGGGAGTGGCGGTGAGGCGGACCTCGGTCCCCGCCGGGAGGCTCTCGCGGCAGTCGGAGCCGCAGTCGATCCCGGCCGGGTCGCTGGTCACGGTGCCGTTGCCGGTGCCGTCCTTGCGCACGGTCAGCGCGTAGGCCGACGGAGGCGCCGGGGGGGGCGGCGGTGGAGCGGCCGGCGGCGCCAGCGGCGGCGGCGGCTGGCGATCGCGACGCCCGGCGTCGCCGGGGCGGCGGAAGCCCGCGACGCTCGAGTAGGTGATTCCGAGCAGCCCGCCGATCGCGTCGGTGTCGTCGTGGTAGGAGAGGTCGTAGCGCAGCGCGAAGTTGAACGCCCAACGCTCGTCGGCCCCGAAGCGGTAGCGCCCGCCCGACGCGATGTCGGCCCGGTCGTGCTGGCCCGTCGACTCGGTCATGATGTCGCCGGAGAGCTCCGTGATCCAGCTCCAGCGGTCGCCGAACGGCCGGGCGTAGCCCACCCCGAGCTGCGCCTCCGGGCTCACCTTCTGTTCGGTGGGTCCCGAGATCGGCACGTTCGAGATGATGTCGGGATCGCCCGGGTCCCAGTAGCCGGCGTTGAGGACCCAGTTGCCCATGCTCCAGCCGAGCCCCAGGCCGAGCCCGAGCTCGCCGGTGACCACCGCCTCGTCGTCGTCTCCGGTGGGGGCGTTGGCGAAGAGGTGCAGCGCCACTCCCTGTCGATCGTTGCTCACCAGGCCGAAGCGCAGCCCGACCCGGAGGTCGCCCAGCCCGGATTGATCGATGGCGCCGACGAAGGTCTGCCCGTGCAGATGGCCCACCGACTGGAAGGGCCCCTCGACGTTGAAGGCGTCGTACCGCTCGTACGGCAGCATGACGTCGAGCTCGATGCGGTCGGTGAGGCCGACGCCGAAGCCCAGGGAGAATCGGCGGTGTCGTACACCCCAGTCGCTCCACAATGGGTCGAAGTCCGACCAGAACCTGTCCTCGGCAACGCGGAAGTCCCACTCGTTGGCGTAGAGCGAGAATCCCCACTCCCCGCGGCCGTAGGTGTAGCCGGAGCTCAAGGTGAAGAGGCCCAGCTCACCGTTCAGGTTGACGTCGCTGGCGGCGGCGGGCGGCGCCAGCACCGGGAAGGCGACGAGAAGCGTGGTGATCGCGATCTGCAGCAACCTCATGACTCGTACTCCCATCTCGCCCTGCGACGTCGCTGGGGAGCTCTGCTCAAGAAGAGTAACGCCAACGAGCACGCGCCCGTTCGCGTTGCTCTCACTGCGAAAAGGCTACACCAGAGAGGCATCGGCGTCGAGGAAAATCGGCGCCGCGGGGTGGGGGGGCTCGGGAGCGGTGCGCCGCGGGCGCGGGGCGGCGGCTGAGCCGCCGCCCCGGCGGACGTGCTCAGCCGGTCACGGGTTGGTCGAGCCGGGGAGGGCCTGCATCTCCTTCTCGAGACGTCGCTTCTCCTCCTCGAGCTCCTTGATCTTCTGGTTCTGCGCCTCGATCGACAGGTTCTCCTGGGCGATCCTCTCGTTTTCTTGGATGCGCGTCAGGCCGCGCGAATCACCGGCGTTGGTATAGGCGGTCTTGGCGTCGGCGAAGTTCTTCTGCTTCTCGTGGACGAAGCCGATCTGCGACCAGATCTTCTTCTGGTCGGCCTTGGGCTTCGCGAGCGCGGCCTTGAGCGGCGTCAGCGCCTGGTCGTAAGCGCCCTTCACGGCGTAGGCCTGGCCCAGGTAGTAGTGGGGCAGCCAGTCGCTCGAGTTCTTCGCGGTGGCCTGGTTGAGCGTGGCGATGGCGCCGTCGTACTGCTGGGCGCCGAGCTGCGCCTCGGCCAGGAGCAGGAGGTTGTCGTAGCTGCCCTCGATCCTGACCAGCGCCTGGGCGGCACCCACCGCCTTGGCGTAGAGGGCCGTTTTCGCGGCCTTGTCCGGCGTCTCGCGTCCCTTGCGCAGGAGCGCCTGCGCGTACACCTTGTGCTTGGCGGGATCCTTGGCATCGAGGGTGGAGGCCTTGGCCAGCGCCGCGATGGCGTCGTCGGTGTAGCCGGCCTGGAGCGCCTGTACGCCGTAGTTGTACTGAGTGGTGGCGTCGTTGGGGTTGGCCTTCGCCGCCTTCTCCCACTGGCTGAGCGCGAGCCCCTCCTGGCCGGACTTCTGGTAGGCGACCGAGAGCATGGTCGACACCGCCCCGCGGTGCGCCTCGGGCAGCGAGCCGGTGTTGATCTTGGAGAGCACGTCGGCGGCGTTGCGATAGTCCTTGGCCTCGTAGTAGGCCTTGCCGAGCAGGAGCTGGAGCGTCGCGTCGCTCCCCTTCAGCTTGATCGCCGTCTTGAAGGGCTCGACCGCCTCCTTGTGCTTGCCGAGCCCGGTGAGCGACATGCCGAGCATCTGATACACGCCCGCGTACTCGGGCTTCTCCGCGGCCTCCATCCCCTTGAGCTCCTCGATGAAGGCCTGGAACTGGTTGACCGCCTCCTGGTAGTTCTTCGCCTTGAAGGCGGCAGCCCCTTCCTCGTAGCCCGCGAACGCGCCCCCTGCTCCGAGGAGGGAGAGACTCAGTACAACAGCAGGAAGCTTGCGCATGTGCATGACCTCACTGGAATCCCTTTGGTTCGCCTCGGGCGCCATTCGCGTGCAAAGCACGTACCAGCGCCGCTCCTATCTTGGCAACGGCCAGGCAACCGACGATATTCCGAGCCCTCGAGCCCGGTTCGCCGGGCGCGCCGAGTGGAATCATCGCTCCGTCTGTTAATGGCCGCGCTCTCCGCTCACTGGAGCTGGAAGTTCACCGTCAGATTGAAGTAGACGGCGACCGGCTTGCCGTTGAGAGTGGCCGGCTTGAACTTCCACTGGCTCACGGCGTCGACGGCCGCCTCGGTGAGCCCCATCGGCAGCCCCTTGAGCGTCTTGATGTCGGTGATATTTCCGTCCTTGTCGATGATCGTCTGCAGGATCACCACCCCCTGGATGCGCGCCTTGCGCGCGATCTCGGTGTATTGAGGCTGCACGTCCGAGATCTTCTCCGGCTTCTGCACGTCGCCGGTCACGAAGATGGGGCCGGAGGGCTCGGGGGCCGGGGGGGCGTCGGGGACGGCGATCACCAGGTCGTCGATGTCGGGGAGGTCGAGATCGACCTGCGGCTCCGGGATCCGGATCGGCTCGGGCTCGTCCGGAGTCGGATCCGGGATCGGAACCTTCTTCGCCTTGGGCTTCGGGATCTGCTGCTCCTGCTGCGGCGGCGGCGGCTTGAACCGGACCTGCTGGATGACGAAGACCTTGGGCTTCTGCTTGACCACCCTGGTCTCGCCGGCGAAGGTCGGGAAGTTGATGACGAAGAAAATGGCGTGCAGCACGATGGCGATGCCGTAGGCCCAACGCAGGGTCTTCTTGTCCGATTCGGTCTCGAGCGCGAATGCGGAGAACTCGCCGAGCGCCATCTCCTCCTTGACGCTCTTCACGGCGGAGGGCTTCGCTGGAGTCGTCTTCTTGCTCATTCTGTGCTCCCGGGGTCTAGAACCAGAGCGCGTCGATCTCCCGCTGTGTGGGCAGCGAGATCCGGACCTCCTCCTTGAGCCCCTTCTCCTTGCCCTGGCGCAGCTCGTCCATGACGTCGACCATGCTCCCGTACGGCGACGCCGGGTCGGGACGGATGATCACCGGCTTTTCCGGGTTCGCGTCGAGCTTGGGCTTGAGGTACTCGATGAGCTCGTCGAGCGGCAGTGGACGCTGATCCACGACCAGACTGCCGTCGCTCCGGATCTCGACTAGGACCGAGTCCTCCTTCTCGATGATCGGCGGGTTGTCGTCGTCCTTGGGCGGCGCGAAGTCGAGCCCACGCGTGGCCGTGAAGGTGGTGGTCACCATGAAGTAGATGATGAGCAGGAACGCGATGTCGGCCATCGAGGAGGTCGGGATCTCGTCGTTCAGCTTGGAGCGGGACAGCCGCATGTCAACCTCCGGCGGTCTCGACCGTCTCTTGGACGGAGAGCATGTAGATGACCTCGGCCTTCGCCCGCTTGAGGGCGTCGATCACCGAGTCGATATGGCGGTACTCGGTGTCGGTGTCGGCCTTGATCACGAACGCCTTGGTGGGATCGGTCGCGACCACTCCGGCGGCGAACGAGAGCACGTCCTCCACGCCGGGCACCAGCGCGCTCATCTCGTCGCCGCTCGAGACCCGCAGCCGGCCCTCCTGGTCG
>DATKDQ010000388.1:0-6819 GCA_035544635.1 Thermoanaerobaculia bacterium | reverse complement strand
CCATGTACCGCGAGCTCCTGTACGAAGTCCGCGACCCGGTCGCGATCGTCACTCTGAACCGGCCCGAGCGGCTCAATGCCCTGACTGGACGGCTGCTGGCGGAGCTCAAGCACGCGATCGCCGAGGCGGAGCGCGACCAGCGGGTGGTCGGCATCGTCGTCACCGGCGCCGGCCGCGGGTTCAGCGCGGGCGCCGACATGCAGAGCCTCAAGACCACCGCCGAGAGCGGGCGAACCGAGGGCGGCGAGCCGACGCTCGAGTCCTCGCCGGGCGACCCTTCCCTCGGCCCCGACTTCCAGGTGACCTACGGCTACCTGCTCGCGGTGCGCAAGCCGCTCTTGGCGGCGATCAACGGCCCGTGCGCCGGGCTCGGGTTCGTGATCGCCATGCTCTGCGACCTGCGCTTCGCCTCCGAGAACGCCACGTTCACCACCGCCTTCGCCAACCGCGGGCTCATCGCCGAGCACGGCTCGAGCTGGATCCTGCCGCGGCTCATCGGTCCCTCGCGCGCGCTCGACATCCTGTGGAGCGGCCGCAAGTTCGACGCCGCCGAGGCCGACCGCCTGGGGCTGCTCAACCGGCTGCTGCCGCACGACGCGCTCCTCCCGGAGTCGGTGCGCTACATCGAGGAGCTGGCGGGTCGCTCCTCGCCCACGTCGATCATGATCATGAAGCAGCAGGTCTACAAGCACCTGATGATGCCGCTCGGCAGGGCGCTCGAGGAGTCGAACGCGCTGATGGCGGAGAGCCTGCGCCGCGAGGACTTCAAGGAGGGCGTGACCTCGTACCTGGAGAAGCGGCCGCCTCGGTTCCGGCGCATCGCGCAGGAGCCTCCGGGACATGCTGGATAGCATGTCCCTCCGGCTCATTACTGTCTGGCGCCGAGGACGGCGATCGCGTACTGGGTTCTGGAACCGAGGAATGCCGCGTGCGTTCTTGCCATGAGGCCCGGCAGAGAGCGGGGGCCCAAAGGAGGATGATCATGGTTACCTTTCGCAGCTTGCGCTGGACCCTCGCCGGCGCCACCGTCCTGCTCCTCGCCCACTCGCCGTGCGACGCCGAGGAGAAGAAGGCCCGCAGGATCGAGACCAAGGTCATCGTGGTGGACGGCGAGGACGCGACCGGTCACGAGCGGCTGCTGCGACTCGCGTTGGGCCGCGACCTCGACTGCACCGAAGAGAACGGCCGCAAGATCTGCTTCGCCAAGGCCGGCTTCGGCCACGCCTTCGCGGGGACCTTCCTCGGAGTCCACCTGACCGAATCCACCCCCGAGCTGCGCGAGCACCTGGGCGGCCCACGCGAGGCCGGCGTCCTGGTCTCGAGAATCGAGGAGGAGAGCCCGGCTGCCGACGCGGGCATCCGGGTGGGCGACATCGTCACCGCGGTCGACGGCGAGCCGGTCGAGTCGGCGCGGGACCTCAGGCGCTCGATCGCGTCGCGCGAGGCGGGCGACGCGGTGGCGATCGAGCTCTATCGCGACGGACGCCTGGAGCAGGTCTCGGCCACCCTCGCCCGGCGCGAGCCGCGCGACCTGATGAAGCGCTGGCAGCTCGCGGCTCCGATGCTCCACGGCGAGGAGCTCTCGAAGCGCATCCGCGAGGCGCTCGAGGGCATCGACCTCGAGGACCTCGACGCGCAGGTGCGCAGCCAGCTCGACGCCGTCGACTGGGAGGCGATCCGCGAGTCGGTGCGCACGGCGCTCGACCGGGCGCTCGAAAGATCAGAGAAGTAGGGCCACCGGGCAGGTTCGGTACAGTACGCGCCTCGATGACCGGATCGACGGCGGCAGCGCGTACCGTCCTCTCCACCGCCGGCGTGCGCCTCGCCCTTCACGAGCTCGGAGGAGCGGGCGGCGCGCGCACGCTCCTGATCGCGCACGCCACCGGCTTTCACGGCCGCGCGTACGCGCCGCTGGCCAGTCGATTGCGCGGCTTCCACGCCTGGGCGCCCGACCTGCGCGGCCACGGCGACTCGAGCCGCCCCGACCACGGCCGATTCAACTGGGAAGGGCTCGCCGACGACGTCGCGGCGGTGGCCGAGGCGATCGGCGCCGGCGCGCAGACCCCCTCCGCCCCGACCGCCGCAGGCCAGCTCTACGCCTTCGGCCACTCGATGGGCGCCGCCGTCATGCTGCTCGTGGAGGCGCGGCGGCCGGGGACCTTTGGCGCCATCTACGCGTTCGAGCCCATCGTCTTCCCGCCGGAGATCCCGCGCGAGACCGAGGGTCGCTCGGTGTGGGTCGAAGGCACGCGCAGGCGCCGCCGCGAGTTCCCGTCGCGCGCCGACGCGTTCGACAACTTCAAGTCGAAGCGGCCCTTCGCCGACTTCACCGAGGAGTCGCTCCACGCCTATCTCGAGCACGGCTTTCACCTGCTCGACGGCGGCGCGCTCGCCATCAAGATGGATCCCGAGGACGAGGCGCGGATGTACCTGATGAGCCCGCGGCATGCGACCTGGGATCACCTCCCCGCCGTCGAGTGCCCGGTGGTGGTCGCGAGCGGCAAGCCCGAGGCGATGACGCCGTCCGGCTGGACCGAGCGCATCGCCGCGCGTCTTCCCAACGCGCGCGTCGAGGTGTTCGAGGAGCTCGGCCACATGGGCCCCTTCGAGGACCCCGACCGCGTCGCCGCGGCGGTGCAGCGATTCTTCGACGGAATCGAGGCGGCTCGGTCCGCGACGGCCGGGACGCGGCGCCGGTAGGCTTCGGCGATCACCGATCGCTCCCTGGCCATTGCGAGGAGGCGCCGGCCGCGTACCAGGCGCCGTCCGCGCCGGCTGCAGCCGCGACTCGGTGCGTCGCTACGAGAGCTCGCGCGCGAGCGCGAGGACCTCTCGCGCCAGCCGCTCGCGATGGTCGAGCGTCACCATCACCGTGTCGGCGACGAGCACCGCCACCTGCAGCGCCTCGAGGTCGGCGGCGAGCGCCTCGTCCTGGCGGTCGAGCACGAAGCCGTCGAGGAGGCCGCGGTCGGCGTAGTGGCGCGCCACCTCGACCGCCGTGACCGGCAGCCGCAGCTCGCGCATCATCTTCGCCGCGGGTCCCTTGAGGGCCGCGCCGACGATGATCGGCGACACCGCGACGATGGGCGCCGCGGCGGCTCGCAGCGCGTCCTCGACTCCGGTCAGGGCGAGGATCGGATCGACGCTGACGAACGGGTTCGAGGGGCAGATGACGATCGCCCCGAGCGCGGGATCGCCGAGCGCGTGGGCGAACACCGGGCTCGGGCGCGCCGACTCGATGCCGGCGAAGCGAAAGCCCGTGACCTCGGGCTCGCAGCGATCGCGCACGAAGTAGTGCTGGAAGGCGAGCTCGCCGTCCGGGGTGCCGACCATGGTACGCACCGCCTGGTCGCTCATCGGCGCCACCCGCGGCGCCACGCCGAGCCGCGCGCAGAGCTCGGCGGTCACCTGCGACAACGTGGCGCCTTCGCGCAGCCGCCGCGTGCGCTCGACGTGCACCGCCAGGTCGCGATCGCCCAGCCGGAACCAGGTCTCGCCGCCGAGCTCCTCGAGCGCGCCGAGGAAGCTCCAGGTCTCGCTCTCGCGGCCCCATCCCGTGGTCGGGTTGGCGAGCCCGGCCAGGTTGTACATCACCGTGTCGAGGTCCGGCGCGACGTGGAGCCCGAGATGCTCGAAGTCGTCGCCGGTGTTCGCCACCACCACCAGCCGGTCCGCCGCCAGCACGCGCGACAGGCCCAGCGCGAGCTTGGCGCCGCCGACGCCGCCGGAGAGCGCGAGGCAGAGGTCGGGCCATCCGTCTTCCCGCGATGCCAGGCCGGAGGAGGCACGGCTCGGGGAGGCACCGCCGCCGCGGCCCGGCGGCTGGTCGCCCGGCGGCTGGTCGCCCGGCGCGCCGTCCCGGCGCGCACGCCGGCTCATCGGAACAGGTCCTGGCTCTTGGGCCGCAGCAGGGTCGACGCGCCGATCGCGGTACCGGCGAGGTCGAGGCCGCGCGCGAGGACCACCGGCGTGCCCTCGCCGGCCTGTCCCATCAGAAGCGACGCCGCACTCGCCAGCTCGTCGGCGACGCCGACCTCGGTCACGCGCAGCGCCCGCCCGAACAGGTCGGGGATGCCGCGCAGATCGCGGAGGCAGACGATGCCGGCAGCGCCGAGGGCGACGCCGACGGTGCCGTGGCGCCACGGGCGGCCGAGGCTGTCGTTGATCACCACTCCCACGTCGGCGCCGGCGCGCGCGCGCAGGGCCTCGCGCAGCCGGGCGGCGCTGGCGTCGGGGTCCTCGGGCAGCAGGAGGACGCGATCGAGCTCCTCCTCGTGCGTGATGTTCGACTGATCGACGCCGGCGTTCGCCAGCACCAGCCCGAGGCGGTGCGCGACCACGAGCACTCCGGTGCGGTAGCGCACCACCTCGCTCGACTCGCGGAGGATCACCTCGACCAGCCGCGGGTCCTTGTCGACCTCGCGAGCGAGCGCGCGTGCCTGCTCCGAGGGAACGGTCGTGCGCAGATCGAGGTAGCGGTTCTCCGCCTTGGAGACGATCTTCTGCGCGACCACCAGCACGTCACGATCGCGCAGCTCGTCGCCGGCGCGCGCCACCCCGTCGAGGATGAGCGCGGCGAGGTCGGCTCCCGCCTCCACCATCGGGATCCCGGGCAGGGCGGTGAGCGTGAGGCGCCGCGCGGCGCCGCCTTCGGGGCTCACTTCCCTGCCCCGGCCGGACCGGGCTCGCCGGTGATGCGGATGCCGGCTCCCTCGATGCCGTAGCGACGATTGATGCCGATGAGGACGGAGGTGAGCGACTCGGCCGCCACCGAGTTCGCCAGCGGCCCCGCGTGCCAGCCGCGCAGGCCCGCGGCGGCGACCAGCTCGAGCACCGCCTCTCGCGCCTCCACCGAGTCTCCGGCGACGAGGACGTCGCACTCGACCTGGTGCTCCTCGCGCAGGTGCGCGGCGCCCACGTTGTGGAAGGCCGAGACCACCCGCACCGCGGGCCCGACCACCTGCTGCGCGGCGACCGCTGCCGATCCCTCGGGCGGCAGCTGCACGCGCGCCACCTTCGGTGGCTGGAGCGGGACCGTGGTGTCGACCAGGATCTTTCCCTGAAGCGCCGGGCGGATCGCCTCCAGGTTCGCGCGCTGATTCGCGTACGGGACGGTGAGAACCACGATGTCCGCTGCCGCGGCGGCGGCCAGGTTCTCGTCGCCTTCGACCGCCGCGCCGGGCGCCTCGACGAGGATGTCCCGCCTGGCCGCCTCCGCCTTCTCCTTCGCCCGCGAGCCGATGATCACCGGGTAGCCCGCCTTCGCCCAGCGCCGCGCGAGGCCTCCGCCCAGGTCTCCGGTGCCGCCGATGATCGCGATTCGAGGTCGTTCCACTGCCATGACATGCCTCCCGACGAGAGCTCCGGGCGATGCCGCGGAGCGACCCGGCGCCGCGCCGGAAACGTGGCGCAGCGTACCATCCGCGGCAACGGCGAACCGGAGAGTTACACGTGTCTTTCGACTACAATCCCTACCCGTCCGAATCTGGCCCTGAAAGGAGAGACCGTTGAAGCTCTACGACTACAAGAGCGCCCCCAACCCGCGGCGAGTGCGGATCTTCCTCGCCGAGAAGGGCGTCGACGTGCCGATGGTCCAGGTCGACATCCCGACCGCAGAGAACCGCAAGCCGCCCTACGTCGACAAGAACCCGATGGGTGGGGTCCCGATGCTCGAGCTCGACGACGGCACCTGCATCGCCGAGAGCGTCGCCATCTGCCGCTACTTCGAAGGCCTCCACCCCGACCCTCCGCTCATGGGGCGCGACCCCAAGGACCAGGCCGTAGTCGAGATGTGGAACCGCCGCATGGAGCTGAACTTCGCGCTCCCGGTGATGAACGCGTTCCGGCACACCCACGAGTTCTTCAAGGGCCGCATCGAGCAGGTGCCGGAGTTCGGGCACTCGTCGAAGCGAGGCGCGTTGAAGCAGATGGAGTGGCTCGACTCGGTGCTCGCCGACCGCGAGTTCATCGCCGGCGACGCTTTCTCCATCGCCGACATCACGGCGCTGGTCGGCGTCGACTTCGGACGGATCTCGGACATCCGCATCTCCGACAGCCAGAAGAACCTGAAGCGCTGGCACCAGGCGGTGTCGAGCCGGCCCAGCGCCAAAGCCTAGGCCAAGTGCCGCCACAGTAGACGCCCGAGCTCCCGCACCGAAGTGACGTCGGCCCCGCGCGCGGTTGGCGGCGCCGATCTCGAACGCGAGCCGCCACTGACGCCCCAGCTTGCGCCAGGCGTCGGCGACGCCGTTGGCCGGGTCGTAGATGTCCGTCGATTCCGCGGTCACTCCGAGGATCCGGAGGGGAGGTCGGTCAGCGCCTCGGGCCGCGGCCGCCCGCGCCGGGCTCGAGTACAAGCTCCTCGCCTTCTTCATCGAGCGGCGTGGCGCGGTGCTCACGCGCGACGAGCTGCTCGATCGAGTCTGGGGTACGAGGCCACGCCCACGACGCGCACCGTCGACGTCCACGTTGCCGCGCTGCGGCAGAAGATCGAGCCCAACCCGGCGAAGCCGCGCTGGATTCTCACCGTCCACGGTATGGGCTATCGCTTTACGGGATAGCGCAGGCCTTCGCCGGCGCGATCGAGGCGCTGCGCCGCCGGCGCGGCCTGACGCCCGCCGTCGTCGACGTGAGGCGGGGCCTCCGCGACGCCGCCTGCGCGATGGCGCGGCGCCCGGCGGCTTACGCTTCCAATTGGAGCACGCGCGCCTCGGCGAAATCCCGAAACCCGGAATCGAAGGCGACGAGACGACAGTCCGCCTCGATCGCGAACGCCGCCAGGTAGGCGTCGGTCCAGCGCCTCGGTCGCAGGTCGTGCGA
>DATKDQ010000387.1:0-25111 GCA_035544635.1 Thermoanaerobaculia bacterium | reverse complement strand
CACCAGGCGCGACGCCTTCAGCGCGTTCTCGCTGTCCAGCGGCTCGAAGCTCTCGTCGAGGATCGTCAGCCCCTGGTTCTGTAGCAGCGTGCGCGCCAGGAAGACGCGGTTGCGCTCGCCATGTGACAGCTGCCAGCCGGTCTCCCCCACCATCTGAAAGATCCCCGCCGGCATCCGATCGAGCAGCTCACCGAGGCCGAGCTGCTTGCACACCTCGATCGCCTCCGCGATCTCCCGCGGGTACGCTGGCCAGCGCCTGCCCATGAGCAGGTTGAAGGCCAGGCTCTCGGTGAGGATGTGATTCTCGTGGAACTGCGGCGCGAGCACGACGGCGCGCCGCCACACCCGAGTACCGGTGCTCTGCTGATCCAACCCATTGAGCAGCAGCAGCCCGGACCCGGGACGCCGCAGACCAGCGAGGATGGCGGCCAGGGTCGATTTTCCACCGCCCGAGGGACCCTGCACCATGATGCGATCGCCCTCCTTCACCTCGAAGTCGCAATGCGCGAGCGCGGGTGCCTGCCGGCCCGGGTACACGTAGGTCACCTCCCGCGCTTCGATGAGCTTGCCGCCGGCGTGCCCGCGATCGAGGATCACGCTCGGCGCGCTCTTGTGCTGCGGCCGGGCCGCGGCGTGAAACATCTCCCGCACGCTCTGCCACGCGACCACCGCGCCAAAGGTCTGCGCCATGCCTCCGGCGATCGAGCGCAGCGCCCGGTACGCCAGAATCACTCCGCCGACCGCCAGCGCGATCCGCGGCATCGAGGGCTCACCGGTGGCGATCACAGGCGCCAGCCCGGCGATCCCGATCGCCATCCAGCCGCGGGGCACGATGGCGGAGAGCAGCGCGGTGAGGCGGTCGAGACCCGAGGAGGCGCGCAGGTAGACCTCGAGCTCGCGGTCCTCGCCCTCGTGCCAGCGCTCGCGCCCCTCCTGAGCGAGCCGCGTGCGATAGCCGAGCAGGTTCTCGACCAACTGGTGGGTCATGTCGAGGCGCGAACGCGTCCACAGGACCCGCCGCTGGAAGAACACCCAACCCAGACCGCCGGTCAGCGCGATCCAGGCCGCGAGCAGGCCCACGTGCGGCAGGCCGCCTGCCCCCTGGGCCAGGACGAACCCCGACATCACGATCTCGACACCGCCGAGGAGCAGGAGAAATCCTCCGCCCAGCGCCAGCGATTCGAGCGCCTCCGACTCGAGCACGTTACCGAGGAGCTCACCGGTACCGCGATGGCGGATCTCTTCGGGCTCGAGCCGCAGCGCGCCGGCGAGCAGCCGCTGCTTGAGGACGCCGCCTGCGCGCGTCGAGACCACGCCCTGCAGCCACGTCACCGCGGCGCGCAGCGGAACCAGCGTGAGCAGGATCAGCATCCAGGCCGCCATCCATCCTGGCTCGACGCGCCCCTCGAGCGCGGCGCGTCCGATGAGCCACCACGCCGCCAGGAAGAGCGCGTACTGGACGCCGTGCCCGCACGTGAGGAGAGCCATCCGGCCGGGAATGCCGGCCCGACTCAAGCTGCGCGCGAACGACGATCCCGCGCCGGGACGGATCATCCACAGACCGCCGATCCGCGCCGCGCCGAGGCGCTGGCGCAAGACGGCGCTGCGCGCCCGCTCCTCTTCCTTCTCCGCGACTCCCGCGCGACGCAGGAACGCGCGCACCTCGGCGTCGAGGGGATCCTCGAGGCGCGCGCACAACCAGTCGCGCAGGGTCGTAATCGGGAGGGAGGCCACGCTTCCCTCCGGCGTGAGGAGCTTCGCCTTTCTGCCGCGCGCGCCGAGCAGCCCGAGGAATCGGAACTCGCGGTCCACCCGCATCCGAAGAATCGCCGGGCCTCCGTGTCGAAGGAAAGACTCGACCTCGGGGTAGGCGGCCTGCGTCGGCTCGGCCTCCACTCCGAGCCAGTCGCATGCCGCCTGGATCCAGAGCTCGACCTGCGCGGCATCGGTGGGGTCGAACGAGGCCGGCGGGTTCTCGACCTTTCCCCGCCCGAGGGTCGACCGCCCGACCACCTCGATCAGGAGCTCGCCCAGGCGATCCGCGGGCCACGATGCTTCCCAAGGCCCGAGAATCACGCCCCGCCTCCCTCGCGCAGCCGGCCGCCCTCGAGCCACAGTCGCCGCCACCGAGCGCCGGTCCACAAGCTCTCTCTCGCGCGCTCGTCGGCGTCGAGGAAGGCGGCGTAGCGGCTCGCGCCCGCCCGTACCAGCTCCTCGGGACGGCCCGACTCGACGAGTCGGCCGCGATCGAGCATAGCCACGCGATCGAACGAGAGCGTCTGCCGGATGTCGTGCGTGATGTAGAGGAGAGTGGAGTCGGCCCACAGCCGGCGGCAGCGACGCAGGAGTAGATTGCGGTCTCCACGGTCCACTCCTCGGAACGGCTCATCGAGGATCACCAACCGAGCCTCGGACCGCATCATCGCCCGGGCCAAGCGCACGCGCTGCCCCTCGCCGCCGGAGACGAGCCCGCCGCCCTCGCCGAGGCGCGTCTGCATGCCGTCGGGCAGAGTCTCGAGCACCTCCTTGAGCAGCGCGCCGTCGATGGCCGTACCGAGCCCGCCGTCTCCTCCGTAGCGGATGTTCTCGACCAGCGAGCGGTTCCACAACCGCACCGCGGGGTCGGCCCACGCCGTCTCACGCCGCAGCACCTCGAGCCGCGCCTCGTCGAGTGCCTCGCCGTCGATCAGCACCACGCCGTGCGCCGCGCGATGCCAGCCGAGGAGGACGCCGACCAGGCTCGACTTTCCTGCCCCCGAGGGGCCGATGATCGCCACATGCTCACCAGGCGGAATCTCGAGCGACACCTCTCGCAGGATCGCGTGCCCGCCGGCCTGGACACTGACACCTCGCAGCACGATCCCTACGCCGCCGCGATGGGTGCTGCCGGCGCTCGTCCCACTCTCCGAGTCCTCCGCCAGGCCAGTAGGCGTGGCGCCGACGGCGGCGACGGCGCCGGCCGTCACCGCGGTCGCCGGACCGTCTTCGACCGCGCGCGCGACGGCTCCACCGGCGACTTGGAGACCGCGCGGCGTCGCCGACTCCTCGCGTGCGCCGAGCGGCTCGAGCAGCCGGAGCGTCACGTTGCGGTACCAGGGGTAGCGCGCGAGCACCAGGGCGAGCTCCTGCCCGAGAGCCGGCAGGCTCAGAGCCCAGTAGACGAGGAGGAGGACGGTGCCGGCGGACGCCGCATGCTCGAGGTGCGAACGGACGAGCACGATCACCAGCGAGAACCCGAGCAGGAGCTGCCAGCCCTGGACCGTCGCCACCATCCGCTGCAGCCGCAAACCCGCCCGTGACCACTCCGTCACCAGCGTCTCATGCTCGCGGCGCACCACCTCCTCCGCCGAGTGCGCCCGGATCGGAATCAGCCCCAAGAGCCCATCGAGATAGAAGCGCGACAGACTGCCCGCGTGGCTGCGCAGGCGTAGATCGCGTTCGACCAGCGGGCGATACGACGCGAGCGGCACCGCGAGCGATCCCAATGCGGCGAGCAGCGCCCACGGTGCGCTCCGCGGATCGAGCCAGGCGAGCCCGGCCGTCACCAGCACCAGCTCGAACGTCGTGCGCACGAGCTGACCGGCGAGCGGCCCGACGTTGCGGATCTGGTGGATGGCATGGCTGCGCTCGGCCATATCCGAGCTCAGCCGGCTCGAGAAGTAGCGATCGCCGAGCGCGGGCAGCTTGCGCAGGAACGCGATGCGGAGAGCCATCTCGAGCCGCCTACCGATGCGCAGCAGACCCTGTGTCGCCGGCAGCTCGACGAGCAGAAGCGTGAGCCCGAGGGTTGCGATCGCCGCCGCCGCACCGAGGCGTTGCGCGGTCAGCTCGAGGCGAAGCCCCACGTCGAGCAGCGAGCGCAGGAGAAGGGCTTCGAGCAGCACTCCGCCAGCCGCGACCGCCAAGGCCGCCACCAGCACGGCGGGCACCAGCGCGCCGTCCTGGCGCAGAAGCTCGAGCAGCCGCCGCCCGGGACGCGCGTCGTCTCCGCCCAGAACCCCGGTAAGGCGCTGGGAGGGGCCTGCTTCGCCGCCACTTGCGGTCGCGCCACCCGCCGCGTCACCCAGACCCAGGACGCGCACCAAGAGGGCCCCGACGAGCGTGAGCTCCTCCTCCGCAGCGGGCTGCCGCCCGACCTCGCCCTCCGTCGCACCCGGTTGCGCACCGTGTACCGCGTCGCCCGCACCGGGCGCGCCGGCGCCGTCAGCGGGAAGATCGACGGCGGTACCGCCTCCTCCGCTTCCGTCGTCTCCAACCGCGCTGCCGGCTGCCGCCAGCGGCCGCACCGACCAGTACACGCTTGGAATACTCTCCGGTCCCTGCTGTGCCGCCTCGATCACGCCCAGGACCCTCGACCCGCGGTCGATACCTCCCGCCCGCACCAGTGCATCCGCCATGCGGACGGCAGCGTCGAGCGCCGCGATCGAGCGCCAGGTCGGGTCCTCGAGCGCGCGCGCGACGAGCTGGGATCCGTCCTCGCGCCCAAGCCCGAGCGTGTCGAGTCGCCGCACCAGCGCACCCACGAACTCGTCTGTCTCCGCCCACTCGCGCCAGCCGGCCGCCGGCACCCGGAACTGGTGGATGTACAGCTCATCGAGGAACTCGCGCGCCCGCACCCAGCGTCGTCCGACCGCCGGATCCATGACCTGGAGGTACTGGCCGTGCCGCCGCCAGGCCACGACGAAGTGGGTCGATCCGTTGGGGAGGCGGGTGACCACGATGGCCGGCAGCGTGCGCGCCTCGGCGACCAGGAGGTGGTCGCGCGGGATCATGATCTGCTCGGCCTCGAGACCGAGCTCGCGTGCCATGGTCTCGATGGAGTCGATCGACGTGCCGTCCACGTCGGTCTGGCACGCCTCGCGCAGCCGGCCATAGCTGACGTCGAGGTTGTAGCCGCCCAGAAGGGACTTCAGGGCCGCGGGGCCGCAGTCCATCGCCGAGCTCTGGATGACCTCGGGGACGACCAGCTTGCGGCTCTGTGACTTGGGAAGGCGAGCTACCATGCAACCAGAGAGAGAAAGCTCACTGCCTGCCCACGGGGCGCCCGTGCTTGGACCGTGGTCGGGAGCCTACGGTAGCATCGACGGGCTTCCCCGCGCACCCTTCCGTTGTGAGGAAGCCTCACGCTCTGTCGAGGAGGGCCCCCGAGCCGATGACACGCTGGCCACTCGAGGACCTGGTCGACTACGTCCGAGGCGTCGCCCCCGCCGAGAAGCGGACGGCGATCGAGGCGGACCTGGCGGCCGCCGCGGCCCGCGAAGGGGCTCCGGGCGCGGCCGACACCGCGGCGGGAGCAGCGGTGGCGCTACGGAGGGATCTCGAGCTCCTGGTCGAGGTCGCAGCCGTCCTGCGAGCAGAGCGGGACGCAAGCTCCCAGCCGGGGCGGGCGGGCGGCAGGGCGCTCGGTCCATCTGCTGACGCCCTCCTGGCCGTCGAGGCGATGCTCGGGGCCGCGGCGCTCGCACCGCAGGCGGCGCTGCCGATCCTGTCGCTCGTCGCGATCACCGATCCGCAAGCCGGTCTCGCGGCCGGCCTTCGCAGCGCCCAGCTCGGGCGTCGGGATCTCGAGATCCACAGCGAGCGCTTCGACCTCGAGCTCAGCGTCGACACGCCCTTCGACGCCATCGACGTGGTCGTCGTAGGCCGGCTGGTCAGGGCACAGTCCGAGACTTGGAGCGTCGATCGCGTCCCCGCCATCCTGGTGGGCGCCGGCCAGGTGCTCGCCACCGGCCTGACCAATCGCTTCGGCGAGTTCCACGTAGCGGCGCAGTCGGAGGAGGACGATGTCGTGCTCTGTCTGCTCATCGCCGGCGTCGGTCAGATCCGAGTCCCGATCGATCGCCGGGATCCGCTCTTTGCGGGGGGGGCGTAGCGACGACTCGCCGGCGAGCGCCACCGACCCACGCTTGGTCGACGCAGCGTGTTTTCCCCGACTTCACCATGACCGGCAACCGAGCGCCCCGCCCAGCCCTCACCAGGAGTGACGACAGCGCGGAGCACAGCGACCGCGAGCTGGTCGAAGCCTGCCTCGCCGGGCGCCAGTCTGCCTGGGACGCGCTCCTGCGCCGCTACCGCACGCTCGTCTACTCGATCATCGTCAAGAGCGGCGGCACGACCGGCGAGGAGGATGACGTCTTCCAGGCGGTGTGGCTCGACGTATACAACCAGCTCGACCGCCTCAAGAGTCGCGATTCCCTGCGGGCGTGGCTTTGCACCGTGACGCGCCACAAGTGCTACCACTGGCGGATGCGCCGGCACCGTCTTCCCGAAGGCCTCGACGAGAGCTGGGCCAGCGCGATCCCGGATCACGCGGCGCTGCCACCCGAGACGCTCGAGGAGATCGAACGGGCGCAGGACATCCGCGAGGCGGTCGCAGCGCTTCCCGAGCGCTGCCGGGAGCTGGTGCTGCGGCTCTTCGTCGACGACCCGCCTCTGCCCTACGCCGAGATCGCACGGTCGCTGGGGCTGGCCGAAGGCTCCATCGGAGCGCTGCGTGGCCGCTGCCTCGAGCGGTTGAAACACGAGATCGAGCTCCGCACCGGCGGGCGCAGCGCGCCGCAAGCCTGAAGCGGTCAGGCGCCTTCGACGAGCTTTCCCACCGAGCGCAGGACGAGGATCGCGGGCGACGTCTTCTCGACCTCGACCTCGAGCTCTCCCGGGAGTCCGTGCTCCAGGACGATACCGCTCGGGACGTCGGCCTCGATCCCGAGCTCGACTCGCACCCGTCCGTCTCGTAGCTCGGAGGCGACGTTCGCGACGCGCGCCCGCACCAGGCCGTACTGAGCCCAGGGATAGCCGTCGAGGCGCAGGCGCGCCGGCTGGCCGGAACGGATGCGGCCGAGCGCCCTGCCGGGATGGAACTCCGCGACCACGCGATGGCCGTCTCCGCGCGGCACGATCGCGCACAGCTTCTCCCCCGCGGCGACGAAAGCCCCGGCGCGGAGTCCCTGTGCGATCTCCCCCACGGTGCCTCCGATGGTCGCGCGGATCGTTCGTTTCTCGAGCTCTACGCCGAGCCGCTCCTCGGCGCGCTCCGAGGTGCTGATCGCGCCCTCGATCTGGCTGAGCTGCCGCCCGAGCCGTTCGATGCGCGACCGGCGGTCCCGCTGCTCCACGGCAAGCTCCTGCTCCCGCCGCGAGACCGCGAGTCGCCGGCCGTCTTCGATCGCCTTGGCCTTCTCCAGCTCCGACTCGGCCTTCTCGAGATCGCCGGCAGACTTCAGACCCTGCTCGTTGAGCAGCGCGACGCGCTGGTGGTCCCCACTCGCGAAGCGGGTCGCGGCCTCGGCCTCACGCAGGGCGGCACGCGCCTCCTCGAGCTCGAGCCGGGCGGCCTGCGTCGAGCGGTCGAGCGCCTCGCGCTCCGACCGCATCTCCTGATGCAGCGCGCCCAGCTCCGACTGGCTCGCGGCGCGGGTCGAGCGCTCCTCCTCCAGCTCGATCGCTTCGGTCCGCGCCTCGAGCTCGAGCAGGAGGTCTCCGGCCTGCACCTCCTGGCCCAGCGCGACGTGGGTCGCGACGATCCGCCCGGCCACCGGCGCCGCTACCGGGTGGCTCGCCGCGGCGACCTCGACGCGCGCCGACTCGCTGACCTCGTAGAGCGAGATCTCAGCCAGGAAGAACCAGCCGCACCAGGCGGCGAGCAGCAGCACTGCGACCGCCAGCACCGTGCCCGAGAGCCGGAACGAGTCCGCCTCGAGAGAGCGCATCGAGCGAGCGAAGGGGATGGCCATGAGACGGCGAGGAGTATAGCGGTGACAGGATACTCATTTCGCCTCACGTCGGGCTGCGCCTGGGGCAATGAGTATCCTGTCACCACTCACAACACCTCGACGAGCACACCGTCGTCGCGGCGCCCGATCACTTCGCCGATGATGGCGGCAGGCCCCTGGGCGCGCAGCTCCGTGGCCACTGCGGAAGCCTGCGCCTGGTCGACGCCGAACAGCAGGCCACCTGAGGTCTGCGGGTCGAACAGGAGCGCCAGCCGGGGATCACGAGCGGCGGCGGCCGGGATCGCGATACCCCGGCGAGCGCGCTCGTTCTCCGCGTGGAAAGTGCTGCGCAGCCCGCGGCCGAGGAGCTCGAGCGCGCCCGGAAGCGCGGGGATCGCCTCGAGCTCGACGCGGGCAGAGACTCCACTCGCGCGGAGCATCCCGCCGAGGTGCCCGACCAGCCCGAAGCCGGTGACGTCGGTGACCGCCTCGACGCCGGCGGCGCGCAGGACGGCCAGCGCGCCCGCGTTCGAGCGCGTCACCGACGCCAGCGCCTCCTCGAGCCAACGGCCGCGCGCCAGGCCCTTCATGTCGGCATGAAAGAGGACGCCGGTGCCGAGTGCCTTGCTGAGAACGAGCCGCTGCCCGACGCGCAAACAATCGATGCGCAGGAGCTTCCGTTCGTCCTCGGCGAAGCCGTCGACGGTGAAGCCGACCATGAGCTTCGCCGCGGTCGTGGTGTGGCCGCCGAGCAGGGTCACGCCGAGCTCGTCGAAGGCGGCGCGCGCACCGGCGAGGGCCTGATAGAGCACTTCCTCTGCCTCCTCGCCACCGGCCTCCTCGGGCACCGCGACTAGGGCCAGCGCGTAGCGCGGCGCAACACCCTTCGCGAGCAGGTCCGAAGCGGCGTTGATTGCGGCCACCTTGCCGACCAGCCATGGATCGTCGGTGAAGGCGGTGAAGACGTCGATCGTCGAGGTGAGGACGTCGCCGCGCGGCGTGCGCACGGCTGCCGCGTCGTCGGCGTGCTCGAAGCCCAGGATGACCGCGGAATCGTCGGCGCCCGAACTTGCGCCCGCTCCGACCCGCGCCAGCGCGCGCTCGAGCACGGTCTGGCCGATCTTCGCGGCGCAGCCGCCGCAGAGCATCTCCATGTCCCCCTCCATCGCAGGGAACTCCGGCGCGGGCTCGCCGTTCAAATCGAGCACCTGGAACCTCCGCATGAAGCGCCGGTCGATCCAGTCCTTGAGGCGCATCACCCAGCGGCCCTCGAACGAAGCGCCCCACTTGGTGCCGAGAGCGCTGCCGTCGCCGAGGTTCAGGAGCGCGAGGAAGTCGCGCTGCGGCTGGTAACGGCGCAGCTCACCACCCTCCAGTAGGGCACGCAGGTTGTCGGTCAGATAGGGGCCCTGGCGCACCGCGTAGACGCCCGCCTTGGGCGTGGCCGCGTGCTCGACCAGCGTCGCACAGTCGCCCACGGCGAACACGTCGTCGTAGCCCTCGACCTGAAGCGTGGGGCGCACCAGGACGAACCCGCGGTCGTCGACCGAGAGCCCCGAGTCACGAAAGAGTGGCTGCCCCACCGCCCCCGTGACCCACACCAGGAGGTCGAAGGCGATCTCGTCGCCATCCGCGAGCGCCACCCGTCCGCTGCGGCCGCCGGCGCCCGATCGCGCCGGCGGAACCGGCTCGACCTGCCGCTTCGCCGCGGCGCCGCCACAGGCGCGGCCACCCGCCGCCGGCAGCGCCCCCACGACATCCACGCCGCAGCAGATCTCGATGCCGCGACGGCGCGCCTGACGCTCCACGCGGGAGACCAGGCTCGCAGGGGACCCGGGAAGGACTCGCGGCCCGCTCTGGAGCACGGTGATCGTGGCCTGCGCCAGACCCTCGGCGCGAAGCCGCGTGTCGAGCGTGAAGGCGAGCTCGACGCCTCCGACCCCGGCACCCACGACGACCACCCGAAAGGCCCCCTCTCCGGCGCGCCGCCGAGCGGCCGTGATCTCCTCCTCGACGAGGTCGACCAGTCGCCCGATCGGCCGCGTCGGCAGCGCGAGCTGCCGGACCCCGGGGAGGTCCGTCCCCGCCACTGTCGACCCGATGTCGAAGGAGGCGACGTCGTAGGAGATGGAGGCGCGCCCGTCGACGGTGATCCGCCGGGCCGCGGGGTCGAGCCCCACGGCGCGCGCCAGGACGACGCGCGCGCCGGCGCGGCGCGCCAGCGGCACGACGTCGATCTCGAGCTCGTGCGCGGCGTACTGCCCCGCGACGAACCCGGGCACCATGCCCGAGTAGACCGCGATCGGCGTATCGAGCACGACGGTGACGCGGGTGGCACGGGGCGGCTCCATCGCGAAGCGCCTCAGCACCTGGACGTGGGCGTGACCACCGCCCACGAGGACGAGATCACGCGGCGCCCCTTCGGCCGACTTCATGACCGCCGAGCCCTCGCCGCCTCACACCCGCCGCAGGGCGGCGGCGACCGGTTGGCGCGCTGCGCGCAGGGCCGGGAAGAGGCCGCCGAGCGCGCCCATGACCAGCGCGAACACCGTGCCCTGCAGGAGGAGATCGGGAGTCACGGCGAACGAGAACGCGACCTGGCTGAAGGTCTGGAAGTTGATGGTGGCCGCCTGAAAGCCGTTGAAGAGCGCGAATGCGATACCTCCGCCCACGGCGGCGCCCACGGCGGCGAGCAACAGCGACTCTGCCAGCACTGACGCTACCACCGGGCCGGCTCCGAACCCGAGTGCTCGCAAGGTCGCGATCTCGCGCCCCCGCGCCGACACCGCCATGTACATGGTGTTGAGCGCACCGAACACCGCGCCCACACCCATCAGGAGAGCGATCGCATACCCCAGGCTGCGGATGATCGAAATCATGAGCCTCGACTGCTGGGCATAGTAGGCGGACTCGCGGATCACGTCGACGTTGACCCGCGGATCGGCGGTCAACGAATCCTCGAACGTCGCGAAGGCGTCCGCCGAGTCGAGCACCACGCGCACCGATTGGAACGAGTTGCCGCGACGGTACGCCGGCTGGAGCACCTTGACGTCGGCCCAGATCTCGGAGTCCTCGACCGTGCCACCGGTCGAGAAGTGGCCGACCACCTTCCACTCGTTCTCGCCCCAGCGGCGCAGCGCCCCCACCTCGAGCCCCGAGAACTCGCGCGCCGCCGCCGCGCCGACGATGACCTCGTTGCGGCCGGGCTCGAATCCTCGGCCGTCGACGATCCGGAGCTCTTTGCGCACGGCGAACGCCGCCGGCTGGACGCCGCGCATGGGGACGTTGACGTCGGTCCCGGTCGAGCGCTTGGGAACGTCCACGATGACGAAGAGCTCGGCCGACGCCAGCGCGCCCTCCTTCCCAGCGCGCACGCCCGGCGCCTGCGCGATGATCCGGGTCTCCTCCAGCCCGAATCCGCTCGAGAGCTCGCTGTCGGCGCCGGCGCGCAGCACCAGCGCTGCGTCGTCGCGCCCGGTGGTCGCCAGCGTCGACTCGAAGCCCGAGGCCATCGACAGCACGCCCACCATGACCATGACGACGCCCGCCACGCCGACCACGGTGGCCAACGACGCACCCAGGCGCTGCGGCACGTTGCGCAGGTTGAGCCAGGTGACGGCACCGATCTGCGCCAGCCAGGAGCCCATCGTCACGTCCTCCGCAGCGCGTCGACGATCGAGAGCCGCATCGCCTGCCAGGCGGGGAGGGCGCCGGTCACCATCCCGAGCGCCAGGACGAGGGCGGCCCCCAACGCCAGCGCCTCGCCACGGATGTAGAGCTCCGGGATGAAGGCGATGCCGAGATCGAGCCCGCCGACGATGGCGCGGGCGAGCAGCAGCCCCGGCAGCCCGCCCGCCAGCGCGATGAGCAACGACTCCGCGAGCACCAGCGCCAGCACCCTGCCGTCGGTGAAGCCCAGGGTCTTGAGCACGCCGAGCTCCCCGGTCCGCTCGCGCACCGCCTGAGCCATGGTGTTGCCCGCCACCAGGAGCAGCGTAAAGAACACCACGGAGACGATGCCGGTGACGATCGCCCCGACGTTGCCGATCTGGTTGGCGAACGACTGCGCGAACGCCTTCTCGGTCGTGGTCTTGGTCTCGAACTCGGAGTTGGCGAACCGACGATCGATCTCGTCCGAGATGGCCGCGGCCTGCGCGGCATCAGCGATCTCCAGCTCGTACATGCCGACGAAGCTCCACTCCGTGCCGGGACCGCCGAGACCGGCGGCGGCCTCCTTCATGTAGTCGTAGTGAAAGTAGAACTGGCTGGTGTCGACGCCCTTCTCCCGGGCGTCGAAGATGCCCTCGATCGTGAACTCCCAGGTGCGCGAGCCGTCCTTGCGCTGCCAGATGGTGGCGAGGAGCGGAACGCGATCGCCGCGCTTCCAGCCAAACCGCTCCGCCGTGGAGCGCCCGACGATCGCGCCGGTGCGGTTGGCGATCCAGCCCGCCTTCTCCTCGTCGGTGAGCACCAGCTCGTCATGGAGGGCGAGGAAGGCCGCGGGGTCGACCGCGAACTGCGCGAACTGGTTGCGCTGCTCCTGGTAGTAGCCGCCGAACCAGCTCATGTGGGAGACCTTCTCGACGCCGGGGATGCCGGCGATCTGTGCGCCGTACTTGATCGGCAGCGGCTGGATCAGAGAGATCTTGTGGATGGTGATGAGACGGTCGAGGGACGCCACCTCGGCGCCCTGCGAGAAGGCCGATCGCACCGCAGCCAGCAGCCCGAAGAGCAGAAACGCGATGAAAACGGTGAGCAGCGTGAACGCGGTGCGCACCTTCCTGCGGCCGAGGTTGCGCAGTACCAGCGGTAGAAACTTCAAGCCGCCTCCTCCGCGAGCGACCCCTTGTTGAGGTGGAGCGTCCGCTTGGCGCGGGCCGCCGCCTCGGGGTCATGGGTCACGACCACGATGGTCTTGCCGTGTTCCTGGTTCAACCTGCGCAGCAGCTCGAGAATCTCGTCGGCGCTCTTGCGATCGAGATCTCCGGTGGGCTCGTCGCAGAGGAGCAGCGTGGGGTCGGAGACGATCGCCCGCGCGATCCCCACCCGCTGCTCCTGGCCGCCCGAGAGCTGGCGCGGATAGTGGCGGGAACGATCGCCGAGGCCCACGACGTCGAGCGCGATCGCCACGCGCTTGCGGCGCTCCGCCCGCGACAGGCTGGTGAGAAGCAGCGGCAGCTCGACGTTGCGCTCCGCGGTGAGCACAGGGATCAGGTTGTAGAACTGGAAGACGAACCCGATGTGCCGCGTGCGCCACCGCGCCAGCTCGCGAGCGGAGGCGCGATCGATGCGCTGCCCCGCTACCGCCACCGTGCCCTCGGACGGGCGGTCGAGGCCGCCGATCAGGTTCAGGAGCGTCGTCTTCCCGGAGCCCGACGGCCCCATCAGCGCGAGGAACTCGCCCGAGGGCACGTCGAGGCTGAGATCCTTGAGCACGTCGATCGTCTCGCCGCCGCGCGTGTAGTACTTGTGCACGTGCGAAACGCGCACCAGAGCTCCGCTGTCGGTCATGAGCGTCACCTTCCCACGGTCATGCCACTTCAGGCCGCGCCTGCGAGCGAAGCTAGCTTGCCTCCGCCCGCTACTCCCTTCGGTCGTCGCTCTCACCGCTCCCGCTCTCTCACCGCCACGCGATCGCCGTCCGCCAGATCCGCCGGTCCTTCGACCACCACGCGCTCCCCCGGCTCGAGGCCGGCGATCACCTCGACCTGCTCTCCGCGGCGCACGCCGAGTCGGATGGCTCGCCGCTCCACCGTGTCGCCGTCGAGCACGAGCACGACGGGCTGCCCGCCCTCCGAGCGAACCGCCGCCTCGGGCGCGAGCGCCACCGCCGACGCCGGCGCGCCGCCCTCGACCGCCTCCGGCTCCTCGGCCAGGAAGGAGACCTTGATGCCCATGTCGGGCAGGATCCGCGGATCGAGCTCCTCGAACGCGATCCGCACCTTGACCGTCGCCTTCTGCCGGTCGGCGGTGGGCACCGGCGTGATGACCCGGGCCGGGATCCGCCAGTCGGGATAGGCGTCGAGCGTGGCGATCACTCTCTGGCCGCGCTCGACGCGGTTGATGAACGCCTCGTTGACGTCGACCTCGATCTCGAGTGACTCCATGTCGACGATGGTCCCGACTCCGGTCCGAGTGAACCCTCCGCCGGCGCTCACCGGCGAGATCATCTCGCCGGGCTGCGCGTCCTTGGTCACCGCCACGCCGTCGAAGGGAGCGCGGATCACCATGTCGTCGAGCTCCTGCCTGCGGATGGCGAGCTGACGCTCGGCCACCGCCACTTCCTCGCGCTGGCGCTCCAGGCGTGCCGCGAGCGCGTCCACGGCCGCCTGATCGGCGTCCAGGACGGCCGCGGTCGCGACCTCGGCCTCGACCAGCTCGCGGGTACGACCGAGGTTGATCGCCGCCTCCCGCAGCAGCACGTCGGTCTCGGCCAACGCGCGGCGCGCCGCCTCGACCTGCGCCTGGGCCAGAGCGACCTGCCGGGTCTGGAGCGACGAGTCCAGGCGCGCGAGCACCTGCCCCTCCTCCACCACCGTCCCCTCCTCGATAAGGATCTCGACCACCTTCCCGGTCACTTTCGAGGAAACCGTCGCCTTGCGGCGGGCGACGACGTAGCCGGACGCGTCGAGAACGGCGCGGCGCGAGCCCTCGCCCGGAGCCGCCGCCTCGACCGTGGCGAGCCGCACCTCGGGGGCTGTGGCGCGCGCGCGCCAGAGTGCCGCTCCAGCCGCGCCAAGCACCAGCAGCGCGGCGAGCGCCAGCAGGAGGGCGCGCGGGGCGCCGCGACGGGCCTCGCGGTCGCGGTCGATCCGCAGCTCGGCAAGGCGGTCGCGTGGCTCGGTCATCGTCGAGTGGCTCACTCAGGTACGGGATACGCGCTCCCGGAGCGACAGTTGCGCCACCGCCGGCCGCGGGCGCGTCACGGGCCCGCGGGATCGCCCAGGAGCGGGCCGAGAGCGCGATGGATCGCCGACTCGTCGACCGGCCGCGGCGCCAGCACCACGGCGACCGGGTTGCGCAGGTAGCGCCGCGCGGCGTCGCGCAGCGCCGCGGCGTCGATCGCGCGCACCCGCTCCGCGAAGCGGTCCGGCTCCTCCAGGTCCATCCCGTAGAGCAGGTTGAGGGCGGCATCGCCGGCTCGATCGGCGAGGGCCTGCTTGTGGAGGAACTCGGCGGCCAGCACTGCCGCCTTCGCGCGCTCCAGATCCTCCGCCGCCACGCCCTCGGTCCGCACCCGATCGAGCACGACCACCGTGCGCTCGAGCGCGGTCGAGAGCTGCTCGACGTCGGCATTCCACAGGACACCGAAGTACCCCGGCCCGAGCCCGGCGAACTGGAACGCGGAGACCGCATAGACCAGGCCCTGCCCGAGCCCGCGCAGCTCCTGCGGCAGCCAGCCGTAGGGAAACGCTCCTAGCGCCTCGGCGAGCACCTGGAGCGTGGCGAAGTCGCCGTGGTGGCGCGCGGGGGTCGGTCCCAGACCGAGGTGCAGTGCCGCCAGGGGCTTGTTCGAGACCCGCGTGACGATGGTGCGCGCGGGCTCTTCGAATTCCGGCAGTACGAAGGCGACGGCCCCCGCCCGCGGCATCTCTCCGAAGTGCCCGGCGACCAGCTCCTTCACCCGCGCCGGGTCGACGTCGCCGAGGACGGCGAGCACCGCCGTCTCGGCGCCGAGCCGCTCGAAGTAGGCTTGGCGCAGCTCGCCCGCCGTGAGCGCCTCGACCACCTCGCGGCGGCCCAGGGAGTTGGTCTCCCAGGGCGTGCCGTCATACCACGCCTCGCGAAAGAGCGTCGCGATCTCGCTGGTCCAGTGGTCGGTGCGGGCGTCGATCGCGGCGACGAGCCGCGACCGCAGCACTTGCCACTCCTTCACGGGGAAGGAAGGCCGCAGGGTGACATCGGCCACCAGGTCGACGATGCGCGGCAGGTCCTCCGCGAGGCCGACGGCTCGCGTGAACGTGGTGTTGTTGCCGGAGCCGGTCCCGATCGTCGCGCCCAGGCTCTCCACCTCGCGCGCCAGCTCCTCGGCGGAGCGGGTCTCGGTGCCGCGCATGCGCATCTCGGCCGCCGCGTTGGCGATGCCCGGCCGCGCCGGCGGATCGGCCAGGAGACCCCCGAGGTGGTAGATCTCGACCGCGACCGCCGGCACCAGCGTCGAGCGACCGATCAGGACCCGCAGCCCGTTCGGCAGGACGAAGGTCTCGATGGGAGTCGTCTCCACCGCACGCGCCTCGCGCTTCCGAGCGGAGGCACGCACTCGCTCGGCGATCCTGCGGTTGTCGATCTCGACCGGCTCGCGCGGCAGGTCGGCCGCCGCGCTCGCCTCGGCCTCGCGGTTGCGCAGCTCGAGCGAGGTACCCTCCGGCGCCGGCTCGAGCGTCACGGTCATCAAGCGCTCGGGAACGAGGTATCGGCGTCCGGCCTCCACCACGGCGTCCGCCGTGATCGCCTGGATCTTCTCGGCATAGCGATGGTGGTAGTCGGGATCCCCGGTGTCCACGATGTTGTTCGCGAGCCGCGACGCCAGGCCTTCGGCGGTCTGGCCGGACATCGCGACGGCGGCGAGAACCTGCCGCTTGGCGGTCGCGAGCTCCTCCTCGGTGATGCCCGCCGCCAGGAGATGCCGCACCTCGGCGAGGATCTTC
The DNA here is from genome assembly GCA_035544635.1 of Thermoanaerobaculia bacterium. Classification (GTDB taxonomy): domain Bacteria; phylum Acidobacteriota; class Thermoanaerobaculia; order Multivoradales; family Multivoraceae; genus DATAFT01. The sequence continues at coordinate 8,751 of DATKDQ010000387.1, read as the reverse complement.
TCCTTCGCCGGCTCGACGCCCGCCGCCACGTCGGCATCGATGCCGAAGAACCCTTCGCCCCAGGAGAAGCTCGCGTGGTAGGCGTCGATCTCGGTCACCACCTGCGCTCGATCGCGCACCGTACGCGCCAGCCGGCTCGCCTCACCGCGCCCGAGGATCCCGGCCAGGAGGTCCAGCTCGTAGTCCCCGGGCGCACCCAACCGCGTCGACGGCCAGGCCAGGCGCAGCCGGGGCCGCTGGATCGAGGCGAAGCCGGCGGCCTGCCGCGTGCCGCCGGGGGGCGGCTCGACCGGGAACGACAGCTTCGGAAGCTCGCGCGCGGGCGCCTCCGCCCACAGGCGCGCTACCTGCCTCACCATGGCCTCGCGATCGACGTCGCCCACCACCACGAACACCATGTTGTTGGGCACGTACATGCGCCGGTAGAAGTCCACCACCTGCTCGCGCTCGATCTTCTGGAACTCGTCGAGGTAGCCGATCGTGGGGTGTCGCGCCGGATGCGCGTCGTACCGCACCTCCTGCGTCAGCGTCCACAGGATCCGCCCGGGATCGCCCTGCCCCATCTCGAACTCGCGGAGAATGACCTCCTTCTCACGCGCCAGCTCCTGCGGCTCGATCTTGCTGTGGAGCATCCAGTCGGAGAGGAGCTCGATCGCCTGCTCGGCGTGCGGCGCCGTGGTGTTGATGTAGTAGCTCACCGAGTCGAGCGAGGTGCCGGCGTTGGTCTCGGCGCCCATGAGGCCGAGGAGGCGGTTGCTCTCCGCCTCGCTGCGCGTCGTGGTGGTGCCGGCGCTCGCCAGGTGCTCGAGCAGGTGCGAGAGCCCGGCGCCGACGTGCTCCTGCTCGTAGATCGATCCGGTCTTCACCCACACCTGCGCGCTCACCACCGGCGCGGCGTCGAGCTGCTGCGCCACCACCAGGAGGCGGTTGGGGAGCTCGACGATCAGGCGGTCGGGCGACTCCTGGAGGACGGTGTAGCCGACGGGCGCGGCGTCGGTCGGCTCCTGGGCCGGCGCCGAGGAAACCGCCCCCGCGACGATGAGGACTCCGACGGCGAGCGGGAGCTCCGAGCAGCGCCGCACTTCAGCCCCCCTCGTCGGAGCGCAGCACCGAGATGAACGCCTCCTGCGGGATCTCGACCGCTCCCACCATCTTCATGCGCTTCTTGCCCTCGCGCTGCTTCTCGAGCAGCTTGCGCTTGCGGGTGATGTCGCCGCCATAGCACTTCGCCGTCACGTCCTTGCGAAACGCATTGATGGTCGAGCGCGCGATCACCTGTCCGCCGATCGTCCCTTGGATGGCGATCTTGAACTGCTGGCGTGGGATGGTGTCCTTGAGCCGCTCGCAGTAGCGCAGGGCACGGGCGCGCGCGGCGTCGCGGTGCACGAGCTGCGAGAGCGCGTCCACCTTCTCTCCGTTGACCAGGATGTCGACCTTGACCAGATCGGTCTCGCGGTAGTCGAGCAGCTCGTAGTCGAACGAGCCGTAGCCCTGGGTCAGCGTTTTCAGCCGGTCGTAGAAGTCGAACAGCACCTCGGCCAGCGGCAGCTCGGTGGTGAGCTCGATTCTCCCCATCGCGAGGTACGAGTAGTTGAGCTTCTCGCCGCGCCGCTCGCGGCAGAGCTCCATCAGGCCGCCCAGATAGCGCTCGGGCATCATGATCGAAGCCTTGATGAAGGGCTCGCGCACGGCGGCGATCGAGGTCGGGTCCGGGTAGTAGCTCGGGTTGTCGAGCAGGATCTCCCGCCCGTCGTTGAGCCGAACCTCGTACTGCACCGAGGGAGCCGACAGCACCAGCGACAGCCCGTACTCGCGCTCGAGGCGCTCCTGGACGATGTCGAGGTGCAAGAGGCCGAGGAACCCGCAGCGGAATCCGAACCCGAGCGCCGAGGAGGAGTCCTTCTGAAAGGTCAGCGACGCGTCGTTGAGCTTGAGCTTCTCGATCGCGCGCGCCAGGTCCTCGTACTCGTCGCTCGACACTGGGTAGATCGACGAGAACACCACCGGCTTGGCCTCGCGGTATCCCGGGATGGGCTCGGACGCCGGCCGCCGCGCTTCGGTCAGGGTGTCGCCGATGGTGATGTCGCTGATGTTCTTGACGCCGGCGATGACGTAGCCCACCGCGCCGGCCGACAGCTCGTCGGCGGCGTTTCGCTGGAGCTGCAGAGTGCCGACCTCCTCCACCACGTACTCGCTCTGGTTGTGCATGAGCAGGACCGGCGTTCCCTTGCGCAGCGTCCCCTGAAACACGCGGCACAACAGGACGACCCCCCGGTAGACGTCGTACTGCGCGTCGAAGATGAGCGCCTGGAGCGGCGCCTTCGCGTCGCCGCTCGGCGGCGGCAGCCGCTCGACGATCGCCTCTACCACGTCCTCGATCCCCTGCCCGGTCTTCGCCGAGCACAGCACCGCCTCGAACGGATCGAGGCCGAGGTCGCCCACGATCTCCTCGCGGACCCGATCGACGTCGGCCGACGGCAGGTCGATCTTGTTGATGATCGGGATGATCTCGAGGTCGTACTCCATCGCCAGGTAGAGGTTCGCCACCGTCTGCGCCTCGACGCCCTGCGAGGCGTCGATGAGGAGGAGCGCCCCTTCGCAGGACATGAGCGAGCGCCGCACCTCGTGCGAGAAGTCGACGTGCCCCGGCGTGTCGATCAGGTTGAGCCGGTACTGCTGGCCGTCGCCGGCGGTGTGGAGCAGCGTGATGGTGTTGCTCTTGATCGTGATCCCGCGCTCGCGCTCGATATCCATCGAGTCGAGGATCTGGTCGCGAAAATCACGCGCCGCCACCCCGCCGCAGCGCTGGATCAGGCGATCCGCCAGCGTCGACTTGCCGTGGTCGATGTGCGCGATGATGCAGAAATTGCGGATGCGCTCCAGGCTTTCCATGACGCGGTGAGAGGCCGCTCGCGGCGTTGGGGCTCGAGGCGATACGTGCGGGGGCCGGGCGGGGCGCCCTCCGAAAGAAGGTCTCGCCGTCGGATCTGGGCCGCGTGTCGAGGCCGAGTCGGGTCGAGCCGTCCCGGCGAGTCACTGATAGCCTAACACCGCCCTCGATTCGGCGCCCGGCCGGCTGCGACGACCCGGATCCGTCCGATGGCCGGATCGGGGCCGCGAGGCGCGCGAGGCGACCTCTCGATCGCCGCGTGAGCGGCCGCCTTACCCCGAACGGAGGTCCATGGACGCATCCAAGCGACGCCCTCGCCCGCCTCGCGCGCGTGGGAGAGCGCGCGCCGCCGACGGCCGCTCGCGGGGAGCCGCCGCGCGAACGCGCGACCAGGCCGCCGAGTCGTCCGCGGATGTCGCGGTGGCCGCCGCCCAAGCCAAGACCGTCACCGTGGTCGGGATTCCGATGGACCTCGGGCAGGCGCGACGCGGCGTCGACATGGGACCCAGCGCCACCCGCTATGCCGGCCTCGGCGCGCAGCTCCGCCGTATCGGCTACATCACCGAGCACCTCGGCAACCTGCAGATCCCAGATCGCGACATGCTGCCGGCCGAGGGCGGGATGGCCTACCTCGATGCAGCGGCCGAGGCCTGCGCGCGCATCTACGACGTCGCACGCGGTGCGGTGGCGCGTGGGAGCTTCCCGCTCTTCCTGGGCGGCGATCACTCGCTCGCCGTCGGCACCGTCGGCGGCGTCACCGAGCAGGAGCCGACGGGCTTGCTCTGGATCGACGCGCACGCCGACATGAACACCCCCGACACCTCGCCCTCCGGAAACCTACACGGCATGCCGCTCGCCGCCCTCCTGGGCTACGGGGTCGACGAGATGGTCGACGTCGGACGCCCCGGCGCCAAGCTCGACCCCGGCGATGTCGTTCTCATCGGCGCGCGCTCGATCGATCCCGGCGAGCGCGAGCTCATCCACCGCACCGGCGTCGGCGTCTACACCATGCGCGAGATCGACGAGCGCGGCCTGTCGGTGGTGGTGCGCGAGGCTCTGGTGCGCCTCGCCCATCGCCACCGCCTCCACGTGAGCCTCGACATGGACGTGCTCGACCCCGGGGAGGCCCCCGGCGTGGGCACCCCGGTCTCGGGCGGCCTCACCTACCGCGAAGCGCACCTGCTGATGGAGATCGTCGCCGAGAGCGAGCGCGTCGCCTCCGCCGAGGTGGTCGAGATCAACCCGATCCTCGACCACGGCAACCGCACCGCGCGCCTGGCCTGCGGGCTGATCTCGTCACTGCTGGGAAAGTCCATCCTGTAAGGACGACCGGCGCCTGCCCGTGCGGTCGCCGACAGGGTTCGGGCGCAGGCGCGGTGTCCGGCCGGCGCGGCACGCACCGCCCCGAAGGACCGCGCCTACGACGCGACGCCGGCGCGCCTGCAGATCGCCTTCCATTCGCCGGCGGTGACCGGCTGGACCGACAGGCGCTGGCCCCGCCTGAGCAGGGCCATCTCGCGAAGCTCCGGCATCTCGCGCAGAGCGACGAGCGCCAGGAGCTCGGGGAGCTTGCGGACGAACTCGACCTCGACCGTCGACCAGCGCGGGTCCTTCGGATCCGACTTCGCGTCGTGGTACCCGCTCTTCGGGTCGAACTGGCTGGGATCGGGGTACGCCTCGCGCGCCACGCGGAGGATGCCTGCGATCCCCGGCGGTGTCGCCGACGAGTGGTAGAAGAACCCGAGCTCTCCCGCCTTCATCGACCGCAGGAGGTTGCGCGCCTGGAAGTTGCGCACGCCCTCCCAGCCGGTGCGGCGGTCGCGCGCGAGATCGTCGATCGAGTAGGTGTCGGGCTCGGACTTCAGGAGCCAGTACTGCTGAGCCATCGGTCGAAGAGCTTCTTGCCCGAAGTGTTCCTTGCCGCAGGCGGGAAGCAGGCAAGCTGCTTCGGTCCGATCCCTTACACGCGAGGGGTCGCCGTGCCCCTACCTGGCGGTTTGGCCTTCACGCAGAGCTCGCTGCGGCGTGCGCGGCTCGTCCGGGTAGAGCGCCGCCACCTGGGCCTCGTAGCCGTTGAAGATCTGGGTCGGGAACGGCTTCTGGGTGTCGAGCCAGTACGAGTGCTCCTGGCTCCAGCGCGGGTGCGGGATATTCGGGTTGACGTTCGAGAGAAAGCCGTACTCGTGCGGCTGCGTCTGCCAGAAGATCCTGGGCTCCCTCGCCACGAGCTCGATCTTCACGATCGACTTCGCGCTCTTGTACCCGTACTTCCACGGCACCACGATGCGCACCGGCGCACCGTGCTGCTTCAGGAGCGGCTCGCCGTAGACCCCGGTCACCACCATCGCCAGCGGATTTGTTGCCTCGTCCAGGCGCAGCGCCTCGTGGTAGGGCCACGGGTACCAGTGCGCCTCGCGGATGCCCGGCATCTGATCGGGCCGGTTGACCGACTCGAAGCGCACGTATCGCGCCTTCGCGGTCGGCTGCGCCCGCTCGATCAGGAGCGCGAGCGGGAAGCCGCTCCACGGCACGTTCATCGCCCAGCGCTCGACGCAGCGGAAGTGATAGACCCGCTCCTCGTGCGGAAAGGCGAACAGCGCGTCGAGGTCGAGCGTCATCGGATTGGCGCAGAGCCCGGTGACCTCGACCTTCCACGGCTCGACCTGGAACTTGTCGCCGAACTCCCAGGCCGGCCCGCCACGACCGGGCAGGAGCTCGTAGAAGTTGTTGTGGGTCGCCGCCGTCAAGCGTGGCGTGAGATCGGAGCGCAGCCCCGCGGGCAGGGTGTACGCCTCGTTGCGCTTGGCCGGAAAGACCCCGGGACGCTCCAGCGGCGGCTGCAGGATGCGCTCGTCGTCCCCAGCCACGGCGGGTCGGGCGATCGCGAGGCCGGCGACGCCGACGCCCGCCGCGGCGAGGAACCGCCGGCGGTCGAAGAAGACCTCGGGCGGCGTGGGCTCGAGTGACGGGATCGCGAGCTTGCGGCGCACGGTCATCTGACTCCTCGTGACACGGCGTATCGAGCTCGAGTCGGCTCAGGCCAGGATAACGGAGCCGCCACCGGCGGGCAACACTGCACATGGCAGCTTGCCTCTCCCCCGCGGCGCGGAGGCGAGCCTTCGCGCAGGTGCTCGAGGAGCCCGGCGACCGCAACTCGCCCCCTACTGCGGAACGGCGGCCCGAGATCCGCGGCGAGGGCGCGCCGGCGCCAGCACGGTCTTCGCCGCCCCGCCCGACTCCTCGCGCGCCAGCCGAGGAACCAGGTAGCCGGGCAGTCGAGCGGCCACCTCGCGCAGCAGATGCCGCGCCTCGCGCGCGCCGACCGCGAAGTGCGCCGTCCCCTCGACCGGATCGAGGAGATGCAGATAGTAGGGCAGCACACCGGCGTCGTGGAGCGTCTCCGACAGCTCGCACAGCGCGTCCACGGAATCGTTTACGCCGCGCAGGAGCACCGACTGGTTGAGGAGCGACACGCCGCCGTCTCGCAGCCTGGCGAGCGCGGCACCCACCTCGCCGTCGATCTCGGCGGCGTGGTTCGAGTGGACGACGACCACCGGCCGCAGCCGCGATCGCCGGAGCCAGTCGAGCAGCGGCTCGCCCACCCGGCTCGGCACCATGATGGGCCAGCGGGTGTGGACCCGCAGGCGCCGCAGATGCGGGATCGCGGCGAGCCTCGCTTCGAGCGCCGCCAGCGCGTCGTCGCCCAGCGACAGCGGGTCCCCGCCGGAGAGGATCACCTCGTGGATCGACCGGTCCGCGCGCACGTATTCGAGCGCCGCCGCGAGCGCCTCGGCGCCGAGCGCGTGATCGCCGTAAGGGAAGTGGCGGCGAAAACAGTAGCGGCAGTGCACGGGGCAGGCGCCGGTGACGACCAGCAGCACGCGCCCGCGGTACTTGTGCAGGAGTCCCGGCACCGCTGCCGCCGCCGCCTCGCCGAGCGGATCGCGGCTGAAGCCGGCGACCATGGCGGTCTCCTCCGCCGACGGCGCGAACTGGCGCAGCAGGGGGTCGGCGGCGTCGCCGCGGCGCACTCTCGCCGTGACCTCGCGCGGAACCCGTACCGGGAATCGCCGCGCCGCCTCGACCGCCCCTTCCGACGTCAATGCCGCGCCCGCCGCCGTGTCCAGCGCGACCGCCGCCGCGAGCTCCTCCGGAGCGCGTACTGCGAGCGCGAGCGCGGCGCGCCAGGAGCGACCTTCGGTCTCGGCGTCCTCCGCCCGTCGTCGCTTCATGTTGGCCAGCAGTGTCATCGGCGCCCTGCGCGTCATTCTACGCAGCCCGCTGCGCCGGCCCGAAGGGGATCCACCACTCAGCGCTGGCGCCGCCCAGAGCGCGGCGAGGCCGCTGCTATGATTGCGCGCCGCGGCGAGGCAGAGCGATCCACGATCGAGGAGGCGATGTCGACGATCAACACCGGTCAGTTCAAGAACGGCATGAAGATCCTCCTCGACGGCGACCCGTGGAACATCGTCGAGACCGAGTTCGTGAAGCCGGGCAAGGGACAGGCCTTCGTTCGTGCCAGGGTCAAGAACCTCAACACCGGACGCGTAGTTGAACGGACGTTCAAATCGGGCGAGACGGTCGAGGGCGCCGACGTCATCGAGACCGACATGCAGTACCTCTACCGCGAAGGCGACACCTGGCACTTCATGAACCCGCAGACCTACGAGCAGGTGACCGCCGGAGAAGCGGCGATGGCCGATGCGGTGGACTGGGTCAAGGAACAGGACACCTGCACCGTCACGTTGTGGAACGGGCAGCCGATCCAGGTCACGCCGCCGAACTTCGTGAACCTGGAGATCGTCGAGACCGACCCCGGCGTGCGTGGAGACACCTCCGGCGGCGGCGGCAAGCCGGCGAAGATGGAGACCGGCGCCGTCGTCCGCGTGCCGCTCTTCGTGCAGACCGGCGAAGTCATCCGGATCGACACCAGGACCGGTGCCTACGTCTCGCGGGCGAAGGAGTGAGGGTCCGGGCTTCGGGCCCTCGGCGTCGCTCGACGTCCTTCGCGCGCGCGCCGATCTGCTGCACCGCATCCGCCGGTTCTTCCGATCCCGCGGCGTCCTCGAGGTAGAGACACCGGCGCTGTCGCGTCGCGCCGTCACCGACGTCCACCTCGCCTCGTTCTCGACGCTCTATACCGGGCCGGGAGAGGCCCACGACCTCCCGCTCTACCTGGTCACCTCGCCCGAGCTCGCCATGAAGCGGCTGCTCGTCGCCGGCAGCGGAGCGATCTTCCAGATCTCGCGCGCGTTCCGCAACGGCGAGCGGGGCCGCCTCCACAACCCCGAGTTCACCCTGCTCGAGTGGTATCGCCCCGGCTTCGACGCGGGAGCGCTCCAGGACGAGATCGAGCGGTTCCTCGCAGAGACCGCGCGCGCCGGGCGCTGTGATCGGCGCAGCTACGCGAGCCTGTTCGAGGAGGCGCTAGGGCTCGACCCGCACCGCGCGACGCTCGACGCGGTCGCCCGTGCGGTGCGCCGGCTCAGGGTCGAGGCGCCCGAGCCGAGCGACGTCGACGAGGGGCTCCAACTTCTGTTCACCCACGCCATCGAGCCCGGCCTGGGCGCGGAGGATCCGGTGATCGTCTTCGACTTTCCGCGCGGCCAGGCGGCGCTCGCGCGGGTGCGACCCGGCGATCCGCCGGTGGCCGAGCGCTTCGAGGTCTACTGGCGCGGCGTCGAGCTCGCCAACGGATTCCACGAGCTTGCCGATCCCGAGGAGCAGGCCCGACGCTTCGCTCACGACCGCGAGGAGCGGCGCCGCCGAGGCCTGCCGGCGCCGGAGGCGGACGAGCGGTTCCTGGCGGCGCTCGCGACGGGCCTGCCCGACTGCTCGGGGGTCGCGCTCGGCGTCGACCG
>DATKDQ010000386.1:0-4430 GCA_035544635.1 Thermoanaerobaculia bacterium | reverse complement strand
TGGCGCGGCCCGCGTCGTTCATCAGCTCGAGCAGCCGGCGCGCCCCGAGCTGGTTGGCGGCGATCTGCGCGCTCACGTCGGCCAGGTTCTGGTCCGGCGCCCGCGACGGCCAGCGCGCCTCGACCAGGAGCCGGTAGAGCTCGTCGAAGCGCGGCTCGCCCCGCTCGACCACCTTGAAGGCGCGCAGGACAACGCCCTCCTCCTCGAGCGTGCGCGAGTCCGGAGGCATGCTCCCGGGACGGATGCCGCCCACCTCGGCGTGGTGGGCACGGCTGGCGGCGAAGAAGATCGGCCTCGGCCTGCCGCTCGCACCGGCCGGCTCCGCCGCGCCGCCGGCGTCCTCGGCACCGTCGTCGCCGGGCCTCGCAGTCTGCGGCACCGCGCTCGAATCGTCGCCCACGTCGGCCCCGAACACCGGCGTCACCACGGTGATGTCGGGCAGGTGCGAGCCACCGCGGAACGGGTCGTTGGTGAGGACGACGTCGCCGGGCTCGAGGTCCGGCACGTCGCACACCACGCACCGCACCGTCTCGCTCATCGCGCCCAGATGCACCGGCATGTGCGGCGCGTTCGCGACAAGGCTGCCGTCGCCGGTGAAGACGGCGCACGAGAAGTCGAGCCGCTCCTTCACGTTCACCGAGAGCGCGGTGCGCCGGAGCAGGGCGCCCATCTCCTCAGCGATGGCCGCGAAGTGATGGTGGAAGATCTCGAGGTCGATCGGGCTCGCCTCCGCCGACTCCGCCGCGCCCACCGGGGTGCCGGCGGAGTCCCGCCCGGCCGCCGAGAGATCGGCGATCAGCAGGTCGCCGCGCGCGGTGACGCGCGCCGTCCATCCCGGATCGACCATCGTGGTGCCGGTCGCCTCCACCACCATCGCGGGTCCGACGATCTCGTCGCCCGGCTCGAGGCGCTCGCGGTGGTGGAGCGCCGCGTCGACCCAGCCGCCCTCGACGTACATCGGGCGCCGCGACGCCGGCTCCGGCCGCCGCCGCCGCTCTGCGCGCATCGCAAGCTCCGGCTTGTCCATGAGCCCCGTGACCTCGACCCGCGCCGCCGCGATCTCGACCGCGCGCCCGGTGAAGCGATGGCCGTAGAGCCGCTCGTGCTCCCGCTCGAACGCACGCCGCCAGTCGTCCCGCCCGGGCCGCCCGCCGGCCTTCCCCGCCCCGTGCGCCAACGGCACCGGGATGGTCGACGACTGCCCGCGGTAGCGGAGCTCGAACAGCCGTCGCGCGGGCCCGACCCGGCTCGCCGCGACGCCCTGCGCCAGCACGGCCTCGCGGAGCGCCTCCTCGAGCGCGGCGAGGCGCGGCTCGAGCCTCTCCAGCACGTCGTCGGCGAGCGGCTCGAGCACGGTCTCGACGCCGAACTCCCGCACGTCGGCCACGCCCATCCCGAACGCCGACAGCACGCCGGCGTAGGGATGAACCAGGACGCTCTGCATTCCGAGATCGCGCGCCAGGGCGCAGGCGTGCTGTCCACCGGCGCCCCCGAAGCTCACCAGGGCATAGGCGCGCGGGTCGTATCCCTTCGCCACCGAGACACGGCGGATCGCCGCCGCCATGTTCGCGTTCGCGATCCGCACGAAGCCGGCGGCGATCTCCTCGCGCCGCAGGTCGCGCCCGGTGACCTCCCGGACCCGAGCCAGCACCTGGTCGAGGCGCACACCCACCGCCTCCTGGTCGAGCGGAAACGGGAGCGCGTCGGCCGGCAGACGGCCGAGGAGCAGGTTCACGTCGGTGAGCGACAGCGGCCCGCCCCGGCCGTAGCAGGCCGGACCCGGATCCGCCCCGCTCGATCGTGGGCCGACCACGAGCTTCTGCCCGTCGAAGCCGCAGATCGAGCCACCGCCCGCCGCCACCGTCTCGATCTCGAGCATGGGGGCGACGATCCGCACGCCGGCCTTCTCGGTCTCGTACTCGTAGGAGAGCTCCCCCGAGAAGCGGCTGACGTCGGTCGACGTGCCGCCCATGTCGAGTCCGATCGCCCGCTCGATCCCGGCGGCGCGCGCCACCGCGGCGAGGGCGACCACTCCGCCGGCCGGGCCCGAGAGGATGGTGTCCTTGCCGCTCGCCGCCTCGGCGAGGACGAGGCCGCCGGCGCTGGTCATGAGGCGCAGGCGACCCTGCGGCATGCGCTCGCGGAGGGCGGCGACGTAGCCGCGAACCACGGGGGTGGTGTAGGCGTCGATCACCGTCGTATCGCCGCGCGCCACGATCTTGATGGTGGGCGACACCTGCGACGAAACCGAGACCTGGCCGAGCCCGCAAGCGCGGGCTTCGCTCGCCACCATCTCCTCGTGCCGCGGATTGCGGTAGCTGTGCAGCAGGCAGATCGCCACCGCCTCGACGCCGCGCTCGCGCAAGCCCTCGAGACCGCGCCGCACCTCGGCGGCATCGGGCGCGCGCAGCACCGAGCCGTCGGCCGCGAGCCGTTCGTCGACCTCCAGGAGGTCGGTGGCGAGCGGCTCGGGCTTGTCGATCGCGAGCTCGAAGAGTCGTGGACGGTTCTGGTAGCCGATGCGCAGGACGTCGCCGAAGCCTCGCGTCGTCACCAGGGCGGTGCGTGCGCCCCGGCGCTCGAGCAGCGCGTTGGTGCCGCGGGTCGTCCCCAGCCGAACGTCGACGCGGCCCAGCGGCTGGTCGAGAGTGAGCCCGAGCAACCGACGGATGGCGAGGATGGGCGCCGGCTCGCCGCCGTCGAGCTCGAAGCGCAGGCCGACCGGATCGACCGCGAGCGCACGCGCCGCCCCCGGCTCGAGCTCGAGCGTGCCATCCGCGGTCGAGGCCACCACCCGTGCCTCGGCCAACCTCTCCCCCACCGCATCGAGGAGCCGCCAGCGGTATCCATGGAAGAAGCCCGCCGGGTAGGCGGCAAGGCCGGCGTCGCGCACGCGGTCCGGAGCGGGGCGCGACGCCACGAGGCCCTTCACGACGCCGGAGCTCAGCACCTTCGAGGTCTCGAGCGCCCCGCCCGGCGAGCGCCCGATGCAGTCGGTGAACGTGCCCCCGACGTCGATCCAGAACTGCCAGGTTTCGCTCAACGGTGCTCGACTGCGAGAGGAGGATGGGGTGACCGCGTCGCCCATCGTACGCTCAACGCACGCGGCGGCGATCGGCGCACCGGCGGCGGCCACCTTGCGACGGGCTGGGTTGGCCGGATGCCGGGACCTCGAGCGCCGCGAACGAGAGCCGCCCCAGGGGTGTTCGAGCCACCGTGACCGACGCCACCCTCGACCTGCGCCGCGCCCGCCGGCTGGCCCTCGCCAAGGCGGGGCTGCTGCGCTCGAGCAGCGCCTCGCTGCCGCGGCGTGCCGCTGGAGGAGGACGTCGGGCGCGCCGCGCTGCGCTCGATGTCGTCGAGCGCTTCGGATACCTCCAGCTCGACACCGTGTCGATCGCGGGCGCTCGCAGCCACGCGCTGGTCCTCCTGTCCCGCCTGGAGGGCATGGATGCCGGCCTGGGCGAGGATCTGCTGCGGCCCGGCGAGCCGCTCTTCGAGTACTGGGGACACGAGGCGAGCTGGATCCCGATCGACCTCTACCCGGTCTTCGCGTTCCGCCGCCGCGCGTTCCGGCGCCACCCCTGGTGGGGCAACCTCCTCGGCGAGCACCGCAAGGAGGCGCGCAGGATCCTCGAGCGCGTCCGCGCGGAGGGGCCGCTGCGGTCGGTCGACCTCGAGGGCAAGGGCGGACCCGGGTGGTGGAACCTGAAGCTCACCAAGCGCCTCGCCAACGCGCTGTGGTCGAGCGGCGACCTCGCGATCCGCGAGCGCCGCGCCTTTCAACGCTCCTACGACCTCCCGGAGCGGGTCATCCCGGCCGATCTCCTCGAGCGGGCGGTGGAGCGCGGCGAGGCGTTCCGCATCCTTCTCCTCCGCGCTCTGGAAGGCTTCGGCTGGGCGACGACGGGGACGCTGGCGCAGACCTGGCGCCTGCGCAACGCGCGACCCGCGATCGGGCGCGCCCTCGCCGAGCTGGTCGAGGACGGCAGGATCGTCCCCTGCCGTCTCGCCCACGATCGGCGCACCGTCGCGGGCTGGATCCAGCCCGCGGATCTCGATCTCGCCGACCGACTCGCCGCGGCCAGGCCCCGCCCCGACCGCGGCGTCCTCCTCTCCCCCTTCGATCCCCTGCTCTGGGACCGCGAACGGGTGCGCCTGCTCTTCGGCTTCGATCAGGTGTGCGAGATCTTCACGCCGCCGCCCAGGCGCAGGTGGGGCTACTTCTGCCTGCCGGTGCTCGCGGGCGATCGCCTGGTGGCGCGCGCCGATCTCAAGGCCCATCGTCGTGCCGGCCGCCTCGAGGTGCTGTCGGTCCACTTCGAAGAGACGACCGGGCACGAGGCCCGCGCGGCCACGCGCAGCGCGCTCGAGCGCCATGCCGGCGCCCTGGAGCTCCTGCTCGGTGGCGCGCCCATCGTCTGACGGCT
>DATKDQ010000385.1:0-14221 GCA_035544635.1 Thermoanaerobaculia bacterium | reverse complement strand
CGCCCCCCACGCCGACTCGGCGAGCGCCTCCGAGAACGTGGGATGCGGGTGGATGGTGAGCGCCAGGTCCTCGAGCGTGGCTCCCATCTCGATCGCGAGCGCGGCCTCGCCGGCGAGCTCCGAGACTCGAGGACCGGCCAGGTGCACGCCCAGGACGACGCCGGTGGGGTCGGCGACGATCTCGACGTGGCCGGGCACGGCGGGACCGATGGTCTGCGCGCGGCCGGACGCCGCGAGCGGGAAGCGGAAGCTCTTCACGTCGTCCCCCACCTCGGCCTCCGCCTGGTCGCGGGTCATACCCACGCTCGCGATCTCGGGGTCGCAGAACACGATCTGCGGAATCGCGGCCGGATCGAAGGCGGCTCGCTTGCCGGCGGCGGTCGCGGCGGCGACCCCGGCCTCTGCGATCGCCTTGTGCGCGAGCGCGGGGCCGGCGGTGACGTCGCCGACCGCGAGCACGCGGCGCGCGGCGCGGCGCGCAGGGTCGACGACGACGCGGCCGCCGGCGTCGAGCACGACGCCCATCACCTCGAGGCCGAGGTCGGCGGTGTTGGGGAGGCGGCCGGTCGCGACCAGAATCGCCTCGGCCGCGACCTCGAGCCGGTCCGCGAGCTCCGGCCGCGACCCGGAGTCCGAGTCGGGCGCGAGCTGGACCAGGAGACTCTGCTCCGTCAGCTCCTCCGCGCGCGCGCGCAGCAGCACGCGGACGCCGAGCTCCTCGAGCCGCCGCTTCACGGCGTGCCCGAGCGCCGCCTCCATCTGCGGCAGCAATCGATCGAGCGCCTCGACGATCGTCACCTCGGCCCCGAGCTTCGCGAACGCGGTGCCGAGCTCGACGCCGATGTAGCCGCCGCCCACGATCGCCAGCGTCTCGGGCACTTTCTCGAGCGCGAGCGCTGCGGTCGAGTCGAGCACGCGCACGCCGTCGAAGGGCAGAGCCTGAAGCGCCGCGGGGCGCGAGCCGGTGGCGACGATCGCCTGCTCGAACTCGACGTGGCGGATCTGATCGCCGTCGACCACGGCGACCCGATTCTCGCGCACGAAGCGAGCCCGGCCGCGCATGCGCTCCACCTTGGCGTGCGCCAGGAGCTGCTCGACGCCGCCGGTGAGCCGCGACACCGCGTCTTCCATGCGCGCGCGGATGCGCGGCAGGTTCGGCCGTGCCACCAGATCGACGCCGGCGGCCGCCGCCTCGCCACACAGGCCGGCGATCTCCGCGGCGTGGATCAGCACCTTCGACGGGATGCAGCCGACGTTGAGGCAGACGCCGCCGATGCGGTCGGCTTCGACCAGGGTGACCTGGCGGCCGTGTCCCGCCGCGCGCAGCGCAGCGGCGTAGCCGCCCGGTCCGCCGCCGATGACCAGAACCTCGCTGAACGAGGCGACTTCACCTACGACCATCGCTCGATCCTCTGAACGCCACCCGCGGGCGTCCGTCCCTAAGTCCTGGAGGTCGACGGCATGCGGCGAACGGGCACGGGTCCCGCCCCGACCGACACCAGCCTCCGTCTCACCTACTCGCCAAGCAGAAGATGCACCGGATCCGAGAGGAGCGCGCGTACGTGCTCCTGGAACGCGACCGAGAGATCGCCGTCGATCAGACGGTGATCGGCGCCGAAGGACATCGGCAGCACCGGACGCGGCTCGATCCTCCCGCCGACGACCCAGGGCCGTTCGCGGATCGCGCCGAAGCCGAGGATCCCGACCTCGGGTGGGCGGATGATCGGGCTCGCGAAGCGTCCGCCGAGGCTGCCGAAGTTGGTGACGGTGAAGGTGCCGCCCCGCAACTCGTCAGGGGTGACCTTGCGCTCGCGCGCGGCTCTCGCCAGGCGGTCGATCTCGGCCGCCAGCTGGTGCAGCCCGAGCTCATCCGCGCCGCGCACCACCGGCACGATGAGCCCCACCGGTGTGGCCACCGCGAGCCCGACGTTGACCTCCTCGTGGATCACGATCTGGTGGTTCTCGAGGTCGATCGACGCGTTCACCAGCGGGAAGCGCCGCAGCGCGCGCGCCGCCGCCATCACGAAGAAGACCGACAGAGTAAGCAGCTCGGCCCGCTCGCGGGCGGCCGATCCGGCGCCCTCGGGCGCTGGATCGGGATCGCCCGGTGAGGGCCGACCGCGGGAGGCGAAACCGTCACTCGCGTCGCGCTGGGCGACGCGCCGGCGCAGCCCGCGCACGGCGTCGACCAGAGGCAGGGCGTCGATCTCGTCGTGCCCGTGGATGTGCGGGATCGTCGTCCACGCCCGGGTCATCGTCTGCGCGATCACGCGCCGCACGCCGGCGATCGGAAGCCGGCCGGGCGGGCCCTGGCCGAGCGTACGCGCCGACTCGCCCCCGGGGGACGCCGCCTCGGTGCGCGCAGCCTCGGCCGCCGCCCGGCGCGGCGCCAGCTCGTCGGCCACCGGCGCCTCCGCGGCGGGCGCGGTCCCCTCCGCCGTGCGGCGAACATCCTCGGCCACCACCCGGCCGCCGGGACCGGTGCCCTGGATCGCCGTGAGCTCGATGCCCAGCTCGGTCGCGAGCCTGCGCACGGCCGGCGCCGCCCGCGGCCGGATGCGGTGGGGGCCTTCGGGAGGCGCCCCACCGATCGCCCAGGCCGCCTCCTGGCGCCCCCGCTCCTCGGCCTCGCGGTCCTCGATCCGAACGTCGAGGCCGGCCTCCCCCTCCCCCACCTCGCCGGCATCGGCCTCGAGCACGAACAGAAGGTGGCCCACCTTGATGATCGCGCCCGCCTCGGCGCCGTGCCGCGTGACGGTGCCGGCGGCCGGCGCCGGGATCTCCACCAGCGCCTTGTCGGTCTGGATCTCGACGATCGGTTGATCGCGCGCGACGTGCTCGCCGGGCTCGACCAGCCAGCGGATGACCTCGGCTTCCTCGAGACCCTCGCCGACGTCCGGCAGCCGGAACTCGATCATAGGATCGCCGTCGGGCAAGCAGCGGAGGCCAGCCGCTGCGCCGCGGGGCCCGAGGAGAGAGCCGGCATCACTGGAGCGCCCGCCGGACCGCGGCGACCACGCGCTCGACGTTCGGCACGTGGTAGTCCTCGAGCAGCCCGACCGGGTAGGGCACGTCCCAGCCCGACACCCGTGCGACTGGCGCCTCGAGCGAGTAGAAGGCCTCGTCGTTGATGGTGGCGATCACTTCGGACGCGAAGCCCGCGGTCTCGGGCGCCTCCTGAACGACGACGGCGCGGCCGCAGGCTTCGACCGCCTCGCGGATCGCGCCGGTGTCGAGCGGGACGATGGTGCGCAGGTCGAGGACGCGGGCAGCGATCCCCTCCTGCTCGAGCTCGACCGAAGCCCGGCGCGCGATCTCGACCATGTAGCTCCATGCGACGATCACCACGTCGTCGCCGCCACGCACGGTGCGCGCCTCGCCGAACGGCACCAGGTGCTCGCCCTCGGGCACCTGGTCGCGGATCGCGCGGTAGCCGCGCAGCGGCTCCAGAAAGAGCACCGGATCGGGATCTCGGATCGCGGCGGCGAGCAGCCCCTTGGCATCGGCGGCGCTCGACGGCATCGCGATCTTCAATCCCGGGCAGTTCGCGAGCTGCGCCTCGATCGAGTCGGAGTGCAGCTCGGGCGTACGCACGCCCCCGCCGAACGGCGCGCGCACCACGATGGGCACGGTCAACCGCCCGCTCGAGCGGTAGCGCAGGCGCGCCATCTGCCCCACGATCTGATGGAACGCCTGGTACGCGAACCCGAGAAACTGGATCTCGGCCACCGGCACCATGCCGGCGACACCGAGGCCCACGCCCGCGCCGACGATCGCCGCCTCCGCGAGCGGCGTGTCGACCACGCGCTCGCCGCCGAAGCGATCGTAGAGCCCCTCGGTGGCCCGGAAGACGCCGCCGTTCACCGCCACGTCCTGGCCGAAGACGACGACGCGGTCGTCACGCGCCATCTCCTCGTGGAGCGTGGCGTTGATCGCCTGCACCATGTTCATGACCGGCATCGCTCAGCGCCGCTCCTCGCCGCCTGCGCCGCGATCGCCGAGTCCGTCGAGGAGCTGGCGCCGCTGGCGCTCCATGCGCGCGGTGGGGCTCGCGTAGACGTGCTCGAAGAGCGAGTCGGGCTCGATCGCCACCGCCTCGGCCGCGGCGAGAGCGCGATCGAAGCGCGCGTCGGCATCGCGCTTCGCCTCCTCCTCGAGGCCCGCGTTCCACACACCGGCCGCCTCGAGCTCGCGCCGGAAGAGATCGATCGGATCACGCTGGCGCGCGGCCTCGAGCTCGCCCGGCGGCACGTAGCGGCTGGGGTCGTCCGCCGTCGTGTGCGGACCGAGCCGGTAGGCCCTGGCCTCGATCAGCGTCGGCCCGTCGCCGGCGACGGCCCGTTCGCGGGCACGCGCCACGGCGTCGCGGACCGCGAGCACGTCCCGCCCGTCGACCAGCTCGCCCGGGATCCCGAATGCCGCCGCCTTGGCGGCGAAGCTCTCCGCCGCGGTCTGCAGGCGTACCGGGGTAGAGATCGCCCACGCGTTGTTGTTGCACAGCAGGACGACCGGCGCCCGCAGCACCCCCGCGAAGTTGCCACCTTCGTAGAAGTCGCCCTCCGAGGTGGCGCCGTCGCCGAAGAAGGTGAGGACGACGCCCTCCTCGCGCCGCAGCTTCATGCCCCAGGCGAGCCCGACGGCCTGGGGGATCTGCGCCGCGAGCGCGATCTGCGGGGGCCAGATCCGGATCGGTGCGGGAAAGTGGCCGCCGGCGGGGTCGCCGCGCAGGTAGCGGATGGTGGTCTCGAGCACCTCCTCGCCGAAGCGCAGGAGGCCGTGGAGCTCGCGGTACTGCGGCAGCACCCAGTCCCTGGCGGGGTCGAGCGCGGCGGCCGCGCCCACCACCAGCGCCTCGGCTCCGTCGATCGGAGCCATGGTGCCGATGCGGCCCTGGCGCTGGAGCGAGAAGCAGCGGCTCGAGAACGTTCGCGCCGCGATCATGCGGCGCAGCAGGTCCTGGAGCTCGGTGCCGGAGAGGTCGGAGCGCGGAGCGATCCGGTCTTGGGTCTCGGTCATGGCCATCGTCGGCTTCCTACCCGGTCGTGGAGGCGGGCTCGAGAACCCGCCCATCATAGCCTCCCTCAGCGAGCCGGGTATCGGCTCGAACCGACCGACTGCGCCGGCGCGGCCGCGCGCGAGCCGACGAGGAGCGCCTGGATTATCATCGGCGCGTCCCCCGCCTCGACCGGTCACGGGACCGCTGCGGGGCTGCCGCGCGATCGCGCGATCGAGGCGGCGGAGCCGACCGCCGCCTGGAAGGGGCAACCGCCGTGACCACCGTCCAGAGCCCGATCACCAGACCGGAGGCGGTGCGCCGGCTCCTTCCGCTCCTGCGCGAGCGCGCGGACGAGGCGGAGCGCGCTCGGCGCCTGCCGCGCGACGTCGCCCAGCGCATGGCGGAGGCGGGCATCTTCCGCATGGGCGTCCCGCGCAGCCTGGGCGGCGCCGAGGCGCCGCTGCCCGAGCTGCTCGAGACCATCGAGGCGCTCGCCACGGCCGACAGCGCGGCCGCGTGGTGCGCCATGATCGGCGCCACCACCGGCATCCTCGCAGCGCGCCTGCCCTCCGGTTGGGCGCAGGAGATCTACGGCCGAAACCCGTCGGCGATCACGGTCGGCGCGATCGCGCCGGTGGGCCGCGCGACTCCGGTCTCCGAAGGAGGCGTGCGGGTCACCGGCGCCTGGCGATGGGGCAGCGGCATCCACGTCGCCGACTGGGTCGTGGGCGGGACGGTGTTCCCTGCTGGGGAGAGGTCCTCCATGTCCGGCCCCGCTGCGGACGGGGGCGAGCTCGAACGCGACGGCCCGCCACCCGGACCGGACACGAGGCTCGTTTTCTTCCGGCGCAACGAGGTCGACATCGCCGACGACTGGCACACCTCGGGCATGCGCGGCACCGGCTCGAGCTCGTTCCGCGTCGAGGGGGTGCGGGTGCCGCAGGGACGGTGGGCGTCGCTGGACGAGGAGCCGCGCGAGGGCGGACCGCTCTACCGGTTCAACGTGTGGAGCCTGCTCGCGCTGGGAGTGGCCGCGGTGCCGCTCGGAATCGCACGGCGGGCTCTCGAGGAGTTCCTCGCGCTCGCGGCGGAGAAGGTGCCGACCGGGAGCCGGCGCACGGCGGCCGAGCGCGCCGTCGTCCAGCGACAGGTCGCCGAGGCGGAGGCGGCGATCAGCGCGTCGCGCGCCTTCTTTTTCGACGCCACCGCGGCGGCCTGGGCCACCGCGACCAGCGGGGCCGCGCTCTCGATCGTCGAGCGCGCGCGCCTGCGCCTCGCGGCGACCCACGCCGCGCACCGCTGCGCCGCCGCCGTCGACCTGCTCTATCACGCCGGCGGCGGCACCTCGGTCTACGAGGCCAGCTTCCTGCAGAAGGCGTTCCGCGACGTGCACGTGATCACGCAGCACCTGGTGGTCGCCGATCGGTCGCTCGAGCTGCTCGGGCGCCTGCGGCTGGGTCTCGAGACGGACGTGCGCCAGCTCTGAGAGGAACCAGGGGAGCACGGGAGCCGCAGGCTGCTCCCCTACCCCTACCTCCTACCGCTACCGCCTACCGCCGGCGTGGGTCGGGTCTCAACCGCTTCCGCCCGATGACGGCTGCGCCGCCGGCTCCGCAACCGGCGCCACGTCGAGCGCCGGGTTGCGATCGAAGAAGTTGTAGGGCTTGAGCGTCAGACTGTGCCAGCCGAGGTTGTAGACCGGCCAGTCCTCGGCCGAGGGCATGTGGTGGAAGCCGAGCGTGTACCACAGCACGATATCGGTGTCCTCCACCGAGCGGCCCTGCGCGGTCCACGCCGGAAGTCCCTGCCCGGGCTCGGACTGATTCGGGTAGTCGCCGGCGGCCCAACGCTCGTCGGGCGCGTAGGGCGTCACCCACAGGTGCCGCGTCGCGAACCGGGCGCGCGCGAGCGGTGCATCGTCCTCGTCCACCAGCGGCAGCGCGTTGCCCTCGGCATGGAGCATGTAGCTCGAGGGATAGCCGAGCGCGTTGGTGGCTTCGGAGCTCTCGACGCGCCACATCGCAGGCTGTTCGTAGCTGAGCCGGTACTGCGCCTCGGTCTCGGTCTTCGCCACCTCGGAGTGCATGTGCCACAGGCTGCGGCGCGGGCTGGTCTCGGGCATGCGCTGCGCCGCGATGACGTCGCGCACGAAGCGGTTCTTCGGTCCGTCGACGTCGAAGTCGAGGCGGATCGAGAAGAAGTGATCGTGGTTGATACCGACGCGGCCCGGCGCGATCAGCGCGCCCCATGCCGTGTCCTCCGCGGCGCTCGGATCGGCGAGGCTTGTGGCGCGCACGCCCTTGACCCCGTCGATCCCGGTGGCGCCGCCGCGGAAGGTGATCGCGCCGCCGGTGTCGAGGACCCAGTCGAAGGCGTAATCGTAGTTGCCGACGGTCGCGATCGCCCGCACCACGAGCTCGGTCCCCGGCCGGCTCTCGAGCGCCTCGGTGACGATGTCGAAGTGGCGCCACACCGGCTGCGCGAGGGCGCGCTCGAACACGCACACCCGGTCCTCGAGGGTGTCGGCGCCGCCCGCGGCGTTGCCCATGACCACCGGCAGGTAGGCCGCGTCGGCCGGGCAGTCGCTGCCGCGCTGGAGCGGCGACACCGTGGTCCCGATCCCGTACTCGCCCTCGTCCATGTAGTTGCGGAAGTACCACCCGACCGTCGGGTCCTGGTAGGGCACGAAGATCTCGGAGAGTGAGCCCTGATAGAGGATCGAGCGCGGCCTTCCCTGGTCATGGTAGGTCACGAGCGACACCACGGCGCCCGCCCGCATGTCCCACCGCAGATGAAACGACCAGCTCTGCCAGCGCACCATCGAGCCGTCGATCTCGACGTTCGAGCCGAGCGGCGCGATCTGGACCACCGGCTTCGCGTCGCGGAGCCGGCCGAGCGTGGCGGGATCGAAGTCGTGCTCGCCGGGAGGAATGGGCACGACGCCGAGGTCGGTCACCTCGACCACCTGGCGCGAGTCGAGATCGACGGTGGCGAACAGGCCCTCGATCGGGGTGGCGAAGACGTTGGTGGTGACGCCGCGGATGTCGAAGCAGTCGACCTTGACGATGCGGCGCTCGCGCTCCTCCAGCCGGCCGAAGTTGCCCGCCGTCCGCGGCGCGCAGAAGAGCTGGGTGAGATCGATGACTCCGCGCTGGCGCAGGCCCTCCTGCATGCGCGGGTCGGCGAGCGCGATCTCCTGCGCGGCGAGCAGCTCGGGCAGCACGATCATCGGCTGCGCCCCGGGCACCTGGTCGAACGAGACCACCCTCCGCGCGGTGAGGTCGACCACCGCTTCGTAGGTGGCGCCGCGGTCCCGGACCGTCAGTGCGGCGGCCCGCGAGATCGGCTCGCCCTCCTTCCACGCGAGCACCGCCTCCTTCGGCGGCTCCTCGAGCGAGATGGTGTGGAACACGGTGGCATCGCCGGCGTGACCGGCGGCGCGCAGGAGCGCGGCCGCGGCGGCGATCTCGGCGGCATCGAGCGCGTCCAGGGGATGAGTGGCGGCCCCCGCGGGCAGCGCGGCGAGAAGGATGGCGAGCAAAGCGGCGACGGCGAGCCGAGGCAGACCTGTCACTCTCATGGCGGCCTCCGAGTGGACGGACGGGCGTGACGGTGTTTCAGTCCTCCCATCGTATCCGGAGCTCGCCGCGGACTCGCTCAGGGCCAGTCGGGCGACACGGGCAGCACCCTGGGGCCGGCGGTCGGGGCTTCCTCCTCGGGGAAGAAGATCTCTTCGATCCGCAGCCCGAACACGCGCGCGATGCGGAACGCGAGCGGAAGGCTGGGATCGTGCTTCCCGTTCTCGATCGCGTTCACGGTCTGGCGCGACACCGCGAGCGCGTCGGCGAGCCGGGCCTGTGACCACCCCCACTCCGCGCGCAGCACGCGGAGTCGGTTCTTCACGGGTACCTCCGGTGCGCCAGGGCGACGGCGGCGGCCCAGGCGACGAGCATCAAGAGAACGCCCTCGTCGACGTCGAGCTCTAGCTCCTGCACCACCCACCCGCGAGTTGGAAGAGTCGATCTGAGTGACAAATTTACTTAACTTTTGGATTAAGTTTTTTGACTATAATATTCCATTCGTATGCTCAAATGTCAAGTATAATTGACAAGTGGCCGGCCTCCGAGTGCGCCCCGCCGCCACCCCGCCCGTCGTCGCTCCGTGCGTAGCGCTCCCGCTCGCCGCGACCGCCGCAGGGCTCGTTCGCGCGCGCCGCGCGGGTCAAGCCTCGAGCGCGAGCCGCGCCAGCGTCCGCCCCAGGCGCAGCGCCTCGCGCAGACCGGCCTTGCTGCGGCCGGCGTGACGAGGATCGAAGCGGAACGGGACCTCCGCCACCCGCAGGCCCGGAGTGCGGACGAGGATTTCGAGCAGGATCTTGAATCCGTCGGGGCGCAGCAGCTCGGGGCGCAGCGCCGCCCGCCGCATCACGAAGAACCCGGTCATGGGATCGGTGACGCCGGCCAGCCGTTCGGAGAAGATGCGAGCCGTCACCCAGGCGAGGCAGCGCGAGAGCGCGACGCGGCGGCGACCCATGCTGTCGACGCTTCCGCCCGGCGCGAGCCGGCTGGCGAGAACGAGATCCGCGCCGGTCGAGGCGGCGCGCGCCAGGAGGTCGGGCACCAGCTCGGGGGGATGCTGGAGGTCGCCGTCCAGGACGCACAGCCATTCGCCGCGCGCCGCTCGGGCACCCGCGAGCACCGCGCCGCCGAGACCCCCGTCGCGCTCGCCGGGCCGGCGCGCGATCAGCGCCACGTCGAGCGCCGAGCGTGAGGCGGCCCGCTCGATGCGCGCCGGTGTGTCGTCGTCGCTGTCGTCGACGAACACCACCTCGCAGCCGGCGACGTCGACGCACCGCTCGAGACGCTCGAGCAGGGGCTCCACGTTCTCGGCCTCGTTGCGGGTGGGGACGAGGACCGACAGGCGAACGGACATCAGCGGCTCGCGCCCGCCGTCGAACCGTCCAGCCAGCGCCGCGCGCGATCGGGGAAGTCGGTGAAGATCCCGTCGACACGGAGCTTGCCGAGGAAGGAGGCGAGCTCCTCCTCGAAGCTGGCGTAACCGGCGGGAACGTCGTCGGCGCGGAAGGTGTACGGGTGCACCACCAGCCCGCGCCGGTGCGCCCGCTCGACCAGCCCCGGATCGCGCTCGACCAGCGTCTTCGCCGGGCCGATCCCGTCGGCGAACTCGGCGATCCGCTCGAGGGCGGCGTCGTCGAGACGCGGCGGGTCGGTCTCCGAGTCGGCGACCAGGAAGACCTGCGGCAGCGGGCTGCCGAGGCGACGCAGCTCGATCAGAGGCTCCGGCTCGAAGGACTGCACGTACACCGGCAGCTCGGGCGAGCCGGCACGGTGGCGCCGCAGGATCTCGAGGAATGGCTCTTCCATCGCGAGACCCTGCTCGCGGTGCCAGGCCGGCGCCTTGAGCTCGGGATAGATGCCCGCGCGCCGGCCGGTGGTCCGATTGAGGCCGGCGACCAGCTCGATCATCTCCTCGAAGGTGGGCACCGTGAAGCGCGACCGGCCGCGTGGGAACCGGGAGAGCAGCCGCTCGTGCGCGCGCAGCCGCCGCACCTCCTCCAGCGTGAAGTCGGCGGCGTACCAGCGTCCGTCGGCGCGGGCGCGCTCGGGGTACACCGTCGCCACGTCGGTGGTGGCGTCGAGATAGACGTCGTGCAGACAGACGAACACGCCGTCGCGAGTGCGGACCAGGTCGGGCTCGATGTAGTCGGCGCCCTGGCCATGGGCCAGGGCATAGGCGGGCAAGGTGTGCTCCGGAAGGTAGCCGCTCGCGCCGCGATGTCCGATGACGACGGGGCCGGAGGGCTGGGCCGTGGACACGCCGCTCACGAGGTGGAGCCCGAGGGCGATGGCGGCGAAGCCGTACGGGGCGGCGACAAACGTCCGACGCGACGTCATGGAGTGGGGGCGGCGAGAGGCGCGCCGATCACCAGGCCCCCGGCCGGCGGCCAGCATAGCAGCGTATCCGCTCGTCGTCCGCCGTCGAAAAGAGATCCCCTGGTTCGTCCTTGGGACGAACCAACAGAGAGGAGCACCGCCATGGCCCAGTACATCCTTTTGCTGCACGAGCGTCCCGCCAGCCCGGACGGAGTGTCGCCGGAGGAGATCCAGCGGGTGATCGAGGAGTATCGCGCCTGGAGCGAGTCGATGGGCAAGGCGGGAAAGCTGATCGGCGGCCACAAGCTCACCGACGAGGGAGGCCGCCTGCTCACCGGCTGGGGCCCGGACTTCTCGACGACCGACGGGCCCTGGGCCGAGGCCAAGGAGGTGATCGGCGGGCTCTTCCACATCAGCGCCGAGAGCTACGACGAGGCCGCGCGCCTGTCGGCGAGCTGCCCGCATCTGAAGTACGGCGGCAGGATCGAGCTGCGCCGCGTCGACCTCGTCGATTGAGAGCCCACGCGAGCGTAGGATCGCGGCCATGACGGCGTCGCCTCCACCGGCCGTCGACAAGCTGGTCGACCACCTGTTCCGGCGCGAGTCGGGCCGGCTGGTGGCGCGGCTGGTGCGGGTGCTCGGTCCGCAGCGTCTCGATCTCGCCGAGGAGGCGGTGCAGGACGCGATGATCCAGGCGCTGCGCTCCTGGCCCTTCACCGGGTCGCCCTCCGACCCCGCCGCCTGGCTCACCCGCGTCGCGCACAACCGGGCGCTCGACGTCCTGCGCCGCGAGGGGGTGTTCGCCGCCAAGCACGGTGAGGTGCGCTCGCTCGACGAAGCGCGCCTCGACCGCATCGAGGAGCCCGCGTTCGCCGGCGAGATCGAGGACGACCGGCTCCGCCTCATGTTCGTCTGCTGCCATCCGGCGCTGCCGGGCGATGGGCGCATCGCGCTCACGCTGAAGGTGGTGTGCGGGTTCTCGGTGCGCGAGATCGCGCGCGCCTTCCTCGCCGCCGACGCCACGGTGGCGCAGCGCATCGCGCGCGCCAAGCGTCTGATCCGCGAGCGCGCCATCCCCTACGGCGTGCCCGGTCCGAACGAGCTGCCGGAGCGGCGAGCCTCGGTGCTCAAGGTCCTCTACCTGATGTTCAACGAGGGCTACAGCCCGGGCGAGGGGGAGGCGGTGATCCGCGCCGACATCTGCAGCGAGGCGGTGCGCCTGGCCGAAGCGGCGGCGGCGCACCCGGTCACCGGCACGGCCGAGAGCCACGCGCTCGCGGCGCTCCTCCTGCTCCAGGGCGCGCGCCTCGAAGCGCGGCAGGACTCGGCGGGCGACATCCTGCTGCTCGACGAGCAGGACCGCTCCATCTGGAACGCGCAGTGGCTCGAGCGCGGCTTCCGGCACCTGGAGCTCTCGATGAGCGGCGACCGGCTCACCGCCTACCACCTCGAAGCGGGCATCGCGGCGTGCCACGCCGCCGCGCCGTCGCTCGAGGCCACCGATTGGCCGGCGATCGTCGGCTACTACGATCGTCTGCTCGAGCTCTGCCCGTCGGCGGTGACCGAGCTCAATCGGGCGGTCGCGCTGGCGATGATCGAGGGTCCGGCGGCGGGGCTGGCCGCGATCGACGGCATCGCCGGCGACGGCTCGCTGCGCGACTACCCGCTCCTGCACTCGGTGCGGGGCGAGCTGTGCCGGCGCGCCGGCCGCCGCGCCGAGGCCAGGTCGCATCTCCAGTGCGCGCTCGACCAGGCCCGCTCGCTACCGGTCCGGCGTCTCCTGGAGCGGCGCCTAGCGGCGCTCTGATCCATCCAGCCCGAGCCGGGGCTCCGCGCGCGCGGGCCGGCGGCAGTCGATGGGCGGACTCTGCCAGGAGCGACGGAGGCCCGCGCCGACCGGGACCTGCGAGCAGCTCGGATAGCATGAGCGGTGGAGGTGGCACGATGTCCATCGCGACCCGAGCTCGCATCCTTCCCCCCGCGTCCTCCCTGCTCGCCGCATCCTCGATCCTCGCCGCCGCCGCCCTCGGCGCGCCGGCGCTCGCCCAGCAGGACGCGCCGCCGCGGCGCACCGTGACCGTCATGGGTCACGGCGAGGTGAAGGCGTCGCCCGATCTGGCGCTGATCCAGCTCGCGGTCGAGACCACCGGCGAGAACGCGGCCCGGGCGACCGCCGAGAACGCCCGGCGCACGACGGCGGTCATCGCAGCCGTGAAGGAGAAGATCGGCGACCAGGGCCGCGTCACCACCACCGGCTATCAGGTCGAGCCGCGGTACGCCATTCGCCGGCCGGGCAGCGAGGCGCCGCCCGAGATCACCGGCTATATCGCGCGCAACCACGTGCGCGTGGAGTCGCGCGACCTGGAGGTCGTCGGTCAGCTCATCGACGCGGCGATGGAGGCCGGAGCGAACCGCACCAACTCGCTCTCCTTCACGCTCGAGCATCGCACGCCGCACCTGCGGCGGGCGCTCGAGAAGGCGTCGGCCGAGGCGCGCGCACAGGCGGAGAGCATCGCGTCGGCGCTCGGCGTCCGCCTGGTCGAGGTCACGAGCGCGACCACCACCGGATCTCCGGTGCCGGTGCCGATCTATCGGGAACGCGCGATGGTCGCGATGGCGATGGACCAGGTCTCGACCCCGGTCGAGCCGGGCGAGATCGACGTCGCCGCCACGCTCACCGTCACCTATCGCATCGAGTAGGCGCAGGCGCCTACGCTTCCTCTGGGAAGGGCGCCGTCTGTCCGGGCGGCAGCGGCACCTGGAACACGTTGAGCGTCATCGAGACCAGGGTGTAGTAGCCCAGGAGCGTGACCAGCTCCACGACGCCGCTCTCGCCGAAGCGCTCGCTCGCCGCGCCATAGGTCTCGTCACTCACCCGCCGGCGCGCCAGCAGCTCGCGGGCGAAGCGGTGCGCCGTCTCCTCGCCGGCGTCCGAGAATTCCGGCTCGCGGCCGGCCTCGATCGCCGCGATCACCTCGGCCGCGACGCCCGCGCGGCGCGCCAGCCGGGCGTGCGCCCACCATTCGAAGCGGGCCCGCCAGTCCCGCGCGACCACGAGGATGGCGACCTCGAGCGCGTTCGACGGCAGCGAGCTCGAGAAGCGGATCGCCTCGCCGAGACCCTGGATGCGGTCGCCGATCGCCGGCGAGAGGAGCCAGGCGTTGAAGGGGCCGATCAGCGCGCCACGTTCGTCGGTGAGCCCTCCGGCGCGGCCGGCGGTCGAGGCCGCCTGCGCCCGGCGACCCCCGAGGAGAGCGTCGTAGAGCCGGCGCTGCTCGGTCGAAAGACGGTCCGGCGTCAAAGGCTCGATGCGGCTCATCGCTCCATCGTA
>DATKDQ010000384.1:0-2710 GCA_035544635.1 Thermoanaerobaculia bacterium | reverse complement strand
CGTCGACGACAACGGGTCGGTCGGCGCTCTCAGCGACGCGCTCCTGATCCTGCGTCATCTCCTCGCCTTCACCGATGCGGCCCTCGTCGACGGCGCCGTCGCCGCCGACTGCGAACGCTGCGACGCGGCGGCGATCGCGGGTTTCGCCCGGGCTCTGGGCGCTCCCTGACCCCCTCGCCACGCCTCGGGGCCGTCCGTCGCCGGGAATAGCGTCACGGGGATACAATCCCCTGTCGCCGCGCAGCCGGACCCGCGTCACGATGACTCGAGGTCCGCGAGCACTCGAGGGATTGGCATGAAGGCAATGTCCGCCGTGGCGGGGCTCACGTTCCTAACCATCGGGGCGGCCGGCGCGCAGAGCGGCGCGGTCGCGTTCCGTGGCGCCGAGGTCCACCCCATCTCCTCGCCGGCCATCGCGAACGGCGTGGTGGTGGTCGAGAACGGCAGAATCACGGCGGTCGGCGCCTCGGGCGCGGTCCGCGTACCACCCGGGGCAGAGGTGGTCGACGTCACCGGGAAGGTGATCCTGCCCGGGCTCATCGACACCCACTCGCATCTCGGGGGCGGAGCCGGCGGAGGCGGCGACAGCTCGGCGGCGCTGCACCCCGAGGTGCGCACGCTCGACGCGATCGACATCCTCGACACCACCTTCAACCGTGCGCGAGCGGGCGGGATCACGACGGTCAACGTGATGTCGGGCTCGGGGCACCTGATGAGCGGTCAGACCACCTACCTCAAGCTGCGCGACGGCGCGACCAAGGTCGAGGACTGGCTGTTCTGCTCGGATCCGCTGACCGAGGTCTGCGGCGGCCTGAAGATGGCGAACGGCACCAACTCGATGCGCGACCAGCCGTTTCCCGGCAGCCGCGGCAAGTCCGCCTCGATGGTGCGGGCGCTCTTCCTGAAGGCGCTGGCCTACCGCGACAAGCTCGAGGCGGCCGAGCGGGACGACGAGAAGGACCCGCCGGAGCGCGATCTCGGGATGGAGGCGCTGCTCCAGGTGCTCCGCGGCGAGCGCATCGTGCAGCACCACACCCACCGCCACGACGACATCCTCACCGTGATCCGCGTCGCCGCCGAGTTCGGGTACCGTCCGGTGCTCCACCACGTGAGCGACGCCTGGAAGGTGGCGGACGAGATCGCCGCGGCCGGGCTCCCGGTGTCGCTCACCGTGGTCGATACGCCGGGCGGCAAGGAGGAGGCGCTGGGATTCTCGTTCGAGAGCGCCGCCGCGCTCGAGCGGGCGGGCGCGGAGGTGGCGTTCAACACCGACGACTGGATCCTCGACTCGCGCCTGCACGCGCGCAGCGCCGCGCTGGCGGTGCGCTACGGCATGTCGCGCGAGAAGGCGCTCGAGGGGCTCACACTGGCGGGGGCGCGCATGCTCGGCCTGGAGCGGCGCGTGGGCTCGCTCGAGCCCGGGAAGGACGCCGACCTGGTCGTCTTCTCGGGCGATCCGCTCAGCGTCTACACCCAGGTCGAGCAGACCTGGGTGGAGGGGGTGAAGGTGTTCGATCGCAGCGTCCCCGCGCAGCGCGAGTGGGCAACCGGGGGCTACGGCGTGTATCGACCGGGAGGCGGCCATGACCATGGCGAGTGAACGCCCGAGCGCACCACTTCGCCGGATCGGGCCTTTCGCCGCCCTGGGGTTGTCGTTATCGGTATGCCTCCTGCCCTCGCCCGCCACCGCCCAGGTGGCCGTGCGCGGCGAGGTCGTCCACACCCTCGAAGGGGCACCGCTGCGACCCGGTGTCGTGATCGCCCGCGACGGCAAGATCGAGTGGGTGGGCCCTGCCGCCCAGGCCCGCATCCCCGAGGGCCTGCGCCTGCTCGAGGCCGCGGTGGTCACGCCGGGCCTGATCGACCCTCACTCCGTCGTCGGGCTCGCCGGGATCTACAACCAGCGCGCCGGCGCGGACACCCAGGTCGAGGACCAGGACCAGCTCGAGCTCTCCGATCCGATCCAGCCCGAGCTGCGTGCCATCGACGCCTACAACGCGCGCGAGGAGCTGGTCGCCTGGGTGCGCTCGTTCGGGGTGACCACGATGCATACCGGCCACGGTCCGGGCGCGATCGCGAGCGGCCAGACCATGATCGTCAAGACGCGCGGCTCGACCGTCGAAGAGGCGACGGTCGAGCCCCTCACCATGATCGCCTTCACCCTGGGACCCGGCGTGAGCCGACACTTCCAGTCGCCCGGCACGCGCGGCAAGGGAGTCGCGATGCTACGCGGCGACCTGATCAAGGCGCAGCGCTATCTCGAGCGGAAGGACCAGGAGGACGAGTCGAAGCGCCCCGATCCCGACCTCAAGCTCGAGGCGCTGGGGATGGTGCTGCGCAAAGAGGTGCCGGCGCTGGTCACGGCGCAGACCGCGACCGAGATCATGACCGCGCTGCGCCTGCAGCGGGAGTTCGGCTTCGACCTGGTGCTCGACGGCGCGGCGGAGTCCTACCTCCTGCTCGACGAGATCCGCCGAGCCGCGGTCCCGGTGCTCCTGCACCCGCCGATGGTGCGCCCCGGCGGCGAGCTGCGCAACGCCGCCTTCGACACCGCCGCCAAGCTCCGCGACGCGGGCATCCCGTTCGCGCTCCAGAGCGGCTACGAGTCCTACGTCCCCAAGACGCGCGTGGTCCTGTTCGAGGCGGCGATCGCCGCCGCCAACGGGCTCGGCTTCGACGGCGCGCTCGCCGCGATCACGATCGACGCCGC
>DATKDQ010000383.1:0-11330 GCA_035544635.1 Thermoanaerobaculia bacterium | reverse complement strand
AGGTGGTTCGCGACCCAGGTCGCGGAGTGAGCGGCCGCGGGACTCGACCTCTCCGCCGTTACAATGGCCCTGGAGGCACGACCCCATGTCGAGCGGTTCCACGTCCCACCCGCGCCCCGTCCCACCCTGCGCGCGGCCCGTCCGCTGGCCGCCGTGCGTTCTGGCCATCGCCGTGTCGCTCGCCTTCTGCCCGCCAGCGCCGGGCCACGCCCTGGACGCCGACGCCGCCGTCAGGATGGTGCCGGTGGAGCCACCCGCGGACCGCTACTGGTCGCGCTGGCGCGGCCCGTCGGGGCAGGGTCTGGTCGACACCGCGGGCCACCGGTACGCCGACTCCTGGTCGCCGACCGAGAACGTGGCCTGGCGTGTCGAGATCCCCGGTCGCGGCCACTCGTCACCCATCGTCTGGGGAGACAAGATCTTCCTGACC
The DNA here is from genome assembly GCA_035544635.1 of Thermoanaerobaculia bacterium. Lineage (GTDB taxonomy): Bacteria > Acidobacteriota > Thermoanaerobaculia > Multivoradales > Multivoraceae > DATAFT01. Next base: position 10,900 of record DATKDQ010000383.1, on the reverse strand, counting down.
ACGTCGTACGACGGTGGCGCGCGGCGTTCGCTGCTCGCCCTCGACCGTGCCGACGGCTCGCTCGAGTGGGAGACGCTGGTGCCGCCCGCGAGCCCGGAGTCCATGTACCCCAAGAACAGCCACGCCTCGAGCACGCCGTCGACGGACGGCAAGCTGGTGTACGCCTACTTCGGCAATCACGGCCTGGTGGCCGTCGATTTCGACGGCCGGCTGGTCTGGCAGCAGAGCTTCGGCGACGTGCCGACGCGGCACGGCAGCGCGGGGTCGCCGCTCCTCTACCAGGACAGGATCGTCCTCTACCAGGACCACACCGGGCCGGAGGGCTCCTTCATCGCGGCCTACGAGCGGGCCACTGGCCAAAGGCTCTGGCGCACGCCCCGCCGCGAGACGGTGGGCTGGGGCACGCCGGTGGCCATCCGCCTCGAGGACGGTCGCGATGAGATCGTCGTGAGCGGCGAGCGTCGCGTCTATGCCTACGACCCGGCGACGGGCAAGGAGCTCTGGAGCTGCGCCGGCAACCTCTCCGAAGCGGTGCCGACGCCGGTGGTCGGAGAGGGGCTTCTCTTCTGCTCCACCGGACGCGCCGGCCCGACGCTCGCCATTCGTCCCGGCGGCAAGGGCGACGTCACCGGCGATCGCGTGGTGTGGCAGACCAGCAAGGGCTCGCCCTTCATCCCCTCACCGATCGTCTACGACGGGCGCCTCTACATGGTGAACGACATGGTCAGCGTCGCGAGCTGCCACCGCGCCGCCGATGGCGAGCTCCTGTGGCAGGGGCGGTTGGGCGAGGCTCGCCGCGAGGGGTTCTCGGCCTCGCCGGTGGCCTTCGACGGCAAGGTGTTCTTCACCAACGACGAAGGGGACACCTTCGTCCTGCGCGCCGGTGACGCCTTCGAGCTCTTGCGCGTGAACAGCCTCGGTGAGCAGACACTCGCCTCGCCGGCGCTGGTCGACGGCAAGTGGTACTTCCGCACCGAGCGCCACCTGGTCTGCATCGGCGCGTGAGACCGCGCTCCGATCTGCTCGCCCCGCCGCCGCGCCGCTGCCGGACCGGCGACGGGCCGGTGCGCCCGGCCACGAGCGTCGAGGCCACGAAGGTGCGGCCGGAGCTCGCCGGGGTTCCCCCGATCGCGGCGCTTCTCGCCGAGCTCCGCGGTTCGGCGTCTCCCCAGTCGCCCACCGACGCTTCGTCCGGGCGCTTCCCGTTGCGCCTGCGCGAGAATCCGGCGGCGGGCCTTCCCGCGCAGGGCTACCGTCTGCGCATCGACGGCGGCGGCGCGATCGAGATCGTGGCGCCCGACCGCGCCGGGCTCCTCCACGGCTCCGCCACGCTGCGGCAGTGGTTGCGCCTGCATCCCCGCTCTCCCGGCGGCGCGCCGGAGGCGCTCTGGCCGATAGACGTCGAGGACTGGCCCGACTTCCGCGAGCGCGGCGTGATGCTCGACGTCAGCCGCAACAAGGTGCCGTCGCTCGCCACCCTGAAGCGCCTCGTCGACCTCCTGTCCTCGCTCAAGATCAACCAGCTCCAGCTCTACACCGAGCACACCTTCGCCTACGCCGGCCACGAGGAGGTGTGGCGCGGCGCGAGCCCGCTCACACCGCACGACGTGCGCGCGCTCGACGCCTGGTGCGCCGACCGCGGCGTGGAGCTGGTGCCCAACCAGAACAGCTTCGGACACCTGCACCGCTGGCTGGTGCATCATCCCTACCGCCGGCTCGCCGAATGCCCGGAGGGGATCGTCCATCCGTGGAGCGAGGGCCGGCGCGAGCCCTTCAGCCTCTGCCCGATCGACCCCGACAGCTTGCGGCTGCTCGAGGACCTCTACGATCAGCTCCTGCCCTGTTTCCGCAGCAATCTGCTCAACGTCGGCCTCGACGAGACCTTCGATCTCGGGCTCGGGCGCTCGCGGCAGGCCTGTGAGGCGCGCGGGCGCGGGCGCGTGTACCTCGACTTCCTGCGCGCGATCCATGCGCGCGTGAGCGGGTGGGGACGGCGCGTGATGTTCTGGGGCGACATCGCGCTCGGACATCCCGAGCTTCTGCCCGAGGTGCCGCCCGACGCCATCGCGCTGGTGTGGGGATACGAGGCGGACCATCCGTTCCCGGCGCAGTGCGAAGCGCTGGCGGCCTCCGGCCTCGAGTTCTACGTGTGCCCGGGCACCAGCTCCTGGCTGAGCCTCGCCGGCCGCCTGACCAACGCCGTCGCGAACCTCGCCGCCGCGGCACGAGCCGGGGTGGAGCACGGCGCGCGCGGCTTCCTCGTCACCGACTGGGGCGATCGGGGTCACCTCCAGCCGCTACCGATCAGCTACCCGCCGCTGGTCGCCGGCGCCTGCTTCGCCTGGAACGCGGAGGCGGCGCGCGCCCCCGAGACGCTTCCCATCGCCGAGCTCCTGGACACCTGGGCGGTGCCCGGCCTGGACTCGGGGACCACGCTGGTGGCCCTGGGGGATCTCCACCTCGTGACCGGACGCGCGCTCGCCAACTCGACCGTCCCCTTCCATCTGCTGGTCGGCGCCGCCGATCCCCTGACCCGGCGCGGCCTCGATCGGCTCGATGCCGCCGCCCTCGCCGCCGCGTCGAGCGAGGCGGCCGCACTCCTCGCCGCTCTGCCGGCGGCCCGAGCCGGCGACGCCGAGGGCGAGCTGGTCAGGCGGGAGCTCGCCTGGGCCGGCGAAGCGGTGCGCCTGGGATGCGACCTCGGGCGAGCGCGCCTCGAGCGGGGCGCGATCGAAGATGCGCGGGCGCTGCCGGAGACCGTCCGGCACGCGCTCGCGAACCGCCTCGACGAGCTCACCGTGAGCCGGCGCGAGCTGTGGCTGACGCGCAACCGCCCCGGTGGGCTCGAGAGCTCGCTCGGCTACCTGAAGGCCGTGCGCGAGCTGCTCATCACGGCGTGAAGCCGGCGTCGGTCTTGGTGGTCGTCACCAGCTCGGCGATGAGCTCGGCCGCGACGTCGAGGTCCGCGAGCGCCACCATCTCGACCGGCGTGTGCATGTAGCGGTTCGGCAGCCCGATCGCCGCCGTCGCCACCCCGGCGCGGGTGAGCTGCAGCACGTTGGCGTCGTTCGGCGTTCCGCGCGGCGCGCCCTTGACCTGGTAGGGCAGCGCCCGGGCGCTCGCCAGCCCGCACAGAGTGTCGAACAGGACGGGGTTGACGTTGGGACCGCGGAAGAGCACCGGCCCCTTGCCGAGGTCGACCGCTCCGTGCTCGCGGCGATCGATCGTCGGGCAGTCGGTGGCGTGCGTGACGTCGACCCCGATGCCGACTTGCGGATCGACGCCGTAGGCGGCCGTCGTGGCCCCGCGCAGGCCGATCTCCTCCTGCACCGCCGATACCACGAACACCGCGGGGTCGAAGGTCTTCGCCGCCAGCCGCTTGAGCGTCTCGAGGACGACGAAGAGGCCCGCGGTGTTGTCGAGCTTGGGGCCCGCGAGGCGGCCGTTCGGCAGCTCACGCGCGCCGAGCTCGACCGTGACCGGGTCGCCGATGCGCACCAGCCGCCGCACCTCCTCCGCCGAGCCGATGCCGAGGTCGACCCAGAGATCGGCGATCTTCGGCATCTTCTTGCTCTCCTCCTTCGAGAGCAGGTGCTTGGGCTTGCGGCCGATCACGCCCGGCTGAGGACCCGAGTGCGTCCACACCACCACCGCGCGGCCCAAGAGCATCATCAGGTCCCAGCCGCCGATCGCCTGCACGTAGAGGAAGCCCGAGTCGTCGATGTGCTGTACCAGGAGGCCGATGTGGTCGCAGTGACCGTCGAGCAGGATGCGCGGGCGGCCCCCGGGGTTGCGGACCGCGATCACGTTGCCGTGGAGATCGGTGCGCACCTCGTCGGCCAGCTCCGCCGCGAAGCTCCGCACCAGAGCCTGGACCTCCTGCTCGTACCCCGACGGGCTGGGAGTCAGGAGGAGCCGGTCGAGGAAGGCGCGCGATCGCTCGTCGATCATGGAGGTGCGGTCTAACCCCACAGCTCGCGCGGCGCCGGCAGCATCACCCCGCCGTCATAGCGGATGCAGGGCACGCGATCCTCGGCCAGGAGGAGCGGCCCGTCGAGGTCGACGAGCTCGCAGCGCTGGCCGATCAGCGCCGCCGGCGCCATCGCGAGCGAGGTGCCGAGCATGCATCCCACCATCAGGCGCAGATCGGCCGCCGCCGCAGCCTCGGCGAGCGCGAGCGCCTCGGTCAGCCCTCCGGTCTTGTCGAGCTTGATGTTGACGAAGTGGTAACGGCCGCGCACCGCGTCGAGCGAGCCGCGGTCGCGGCACGACTCGTCCGCGGCGAGCGGCACCGGGCTGGCGAAGCCCTCGAGCGCGACGTCGGCCGAAGCCGGCAGGGGCTGCTCGATGAGCTCGACGCCGAGATCGGCGAGTCGCGGCGCGATCTCGCGGAGCTGCTCCAGGTTCCAGGCCTCGTTGGCGTCGACGATGAGCCGGGCCGAGGGGGCCGCGGCATGCACTGCGGCGACCCGGGCGACGTCGGCGAGCGCCCCGCCCTCACCACCGAGCTTGATCTTGAGCAGGGGACGATCGGCGGCCCCCGCCGCCCGCTCGCCCATGGTCTCCGGCCGATCGAGGCTGATGGTGTAGGCCGTCACCAGCTCCTGGACACCACCGAGCCCGGCAATTCTCCATGCCGGCACGTCACGCCGCTTGGCCTCGAGGTCCCAGAGCGCGCAGTCGAGCGCGTTGCGCGCCGCTCCCGCCGGCAGCAGGTCCTGCAGCTCGACGCGGTCGAGCCCCGCCTCCGCGTGCGCTCGCAGGCCGTCGATCTGCTCGAGGCAGCCCTCCGCCCCCTCGTGATACCGCGACTCCGGACAGCCCTCGCCGCGGCCGACCACGCCGTCCTCCTCCACCTCGACGACCACCACCTCGACCGCGGTCACCGCGCCGCGCGCGATGCGGAAGACACCCGCCACCGGCCAGGTCTCGCGGCGAGAGCGCAGCCTCACAGGTCCTCCAACCGTTCCACGATGAGCTGGACGCCGGTCTTGATCGGGTCGACGCAGGGCACTCCGAGCATGTCCTCTAGCTCGTCGAGATACTCGGCGGCCGCGTCCTCCTCCATGCTCGAGGTGTCGATCGAGATGCCGGCGCAGATCACCTTCGAGTTGGTGAGCCGGGCGGCGTCGATGTGGCGCTCCATGCACTCACGGATGCTGGGCGTCGCGAACCGCGGGAAGCCGTGGAGGTGGCGGCGCTTGGCCTGATGGCACACCACCAGGGCGTCCGGCTGACTGCCGTGGACGAGCCCGAGCGTGACGCCGGCGTAGGCGGGATGAAACAGCGAGCCCTGCCCCTCGATCAGGTCCCAGTGCTCGGGATCGTTGGCCGGCGAGAGCCACTCCGCCGCGCCCGACACGAAGTCCGAGACCACGGCGTCGACCGAGACGCCTTCGCCGGCGATCAGGATCCCGGTCTGGCCGGTGGCGCGGAAGTCCGCCTTCATGCCGCGGGTCTTCATCGCACGCTCGAGCGCCAGTGCGGTGTACATCTTCCCCACCGCGCAGTCGGTGCCGACCGTCAGCAGGCGCAGGCCGGGGCGAGGCTCGCCGGTGCCGGGCGGAAAGCTGCGGCCGGGGTGCCGCACGTCGTGGAGGCCTCTACCCGTACGCGAGGCTGCCTCGCGCACCGCCTCGAGCTCGATCAGCCGGGTGTGGAGCCCCGAGACGACATCGAGCCCCGCCTCGAGCGCGGCGACGATCGAGGCGGTCCAGCTCTCGGGAATGTAGCCGCCGACGTTGGCGACACCGATCACCATGGTCTTGGCGCCCTGGGCCGCGGCCGCGGCGGGCGTGAGCTCGCGCAGCCCGAGGTCGGTGCCCTTGCCGTCGACCCGGCACTGCGCCAGGCACAGCTCGGGCCGCCAGTGCGCGAGCCCGCGCGCCGTCTTGGCGAGCGTCGAGCTCGGCTCGTCGCCGAGGAAGAGCAGATACGGGGTCTGGATCTTCACGAGCGCGACCCTGCCTCCTCGCCGAGAGCACCGGAGACGCCATAGCTCTCGAGGGTGCGCTCGAAGTCGGCGACGCGGTGGCTCATCATGACCAGGTCGTGGAGCGTTCCCTGCCGGTCCTTGACGTGGTCCTTGAGCAGCGCCTCGGGCCGGAAGCCGAGGCTCTCGAAGGTGGCGATCGCGCCCTTCTGGTCCAGCGTCATGCGCGCCATCATCTTCTCGATGCCGCTGCGCAGCGCGGTCTTGAAGACCTCCTGGGTCAGCACGCGCCCGAGGCCCTTGCCGCGGAAGTCGCGGGCGACCAGCACACGCAGCTCGGCGACGTGCGCCGACCACGACAGCGATTCGCGGTGCATGGTGCCGTATCCGATCACCTGGCCGCCCCGTTTGGCGAGGATCGTCAGCGCGTCCCCCGCCTCGATGTCGCGCAGCCAGTCCTCGACCGCGTCGAGCTGGGTGATGTCACGGCGCAGGAAGAGGAGGTCGTGCTCCTCGAGTCCCTTCGCGAAGAGCAGCAGCGGGTCCGCGTCTGCCGAGCTCATGTAGGACAGCGTCACGTCGAGCCCGCCGACGTGGCGCAGGGCCGGATAATCGGGATCTCTCTCCAGAGTCATAGCGATCGCTCCGCGAGCCAGGACTCGATCCGCGGCCATAGCCGGTGTACGGCGTTGGCCCCGGCCACCAGGCTCACATGGCCTCCCTTGAGCATGAGCTCGGTCTTGTCGGCGCTGCCCACCATCGGGACCAGAGCGCGCGACGCCTGGTACGGAACGATGTGGTCGTGCTCGGCGACGACGTGGAGAACCGGGACCTCGATCGAGGCGAGGTCGACGATGCGACCGCCGAGCGCGAGCTCCCTCTTCATCAGCTTGTTCTGCTGCTGCAGCTCCTTCGTCGTCTGCCGGAAGCACTCCCCGGGGAAAGGGATCTGGTCGGCCGCCCAGCGATCGAATCGGCGGTACGACTCGACGAAACGGTCGTTCCACAGGTTGTCCCAGAGCTGCACGCGCCCGACCGCCTGCGACACCGGCCGCAGCAGGTTGAACGACGCGTAGAGCAGCTCGGGGGGCACGTTTCCGAGCGAGTCGACGATGCGATCGACGTCGAAGTGCCGGGCATCGGTCCAGCGCTTGAACAGTCCCATGCCATCGAAGTCGATCGGCGTGGTGAAGCAGACCAGGTTGCGCAGCGGTCCGTCGGTGTGGAGCGCCGCGTACATCGACGCCAGGAGGCCGCCCATGCAGTAGCCGACGATCGAGACTTCGCGCTCCCCGCTGTCTCGGCACACCTTGTCGATGCACTCGGGGAGGAAGTCGAGGACGTAGTCCTCGAGCCGCAGTCGGCAATCCTCGGGGCGCGGCACGCCCCAATCGATCATGTAGACGTCGAAGCCCTTCTGGAGCAGAAACTCGATCAGGCTCTGACCGGGGGCGAGGTCGAGGATGTACGGCTTCGAGACCAGCGACATGACGAGGACCAGCGGGACCCGGTACAGCTCGTCCGCCTGCGCGTGGTAGTGGTAGAGCTTCAGCGTCCCGCGCGACCAGATCGACGTCTTCGGCGTGAGGCCCACCGCCGGGTCTCCGGCCGTGACGTACTCGAGGCCGCGGATCCCGCGCTGAATGGCACGCTCCACCTCGAGGCGCACCTGGCGGGCGAGGCTCGGGTCGGGAGCGCTAGCTGGTTGCGTCATTCTTGGATGCTGCCACGGCACCCGAGGACGGCGCGGCGGGTCCGCTGCGCGCCGGCGGCTTGCGCGTGCGGGGAGGCCGCCGCCGCTCCGGAACCGACCGGCCGCCGTGCTCGACCATGGTCTCGATCCGAGCGAGACGGTCCTCGATCGCCGCGAGCCGCTGTCCGAGCTCGGCGATGTCGTCGCGGTTCGGTACGTTCATGCCGGTGAGCGCGCGGCCCAGGCTCTCGTTGATGCTCTTCTGCATGCCCAGGTAGAGCTCCATCCAGCGTCCCATCGACTGCGCGAACTGATCACTGCTCATCAGCTCGTTCAGCGTGGCGTTCCATTGGCGCTCCGACTGCATCAGCCAGTCGCGCCACCAGGAGAACGGGTCGCCGACGTCGCGCGGCCTGTCCTTGGGCTCGCTCATTCCTTGGCCCTCCACGGCGGGAGGAAGAGCGCACAGTCTAGCGTAGACCAGGCAGTCGGGCGTACGCTCGGCGCTCTTGGCGGGGTGTCGACGACGCTCTAGAATGCTCGGCCATGTCCGGACCTCTCGACCGCGGATGTGTCGTGGCCGTCGTCGGCGCTACCGGCGCCGTCGGCGCCGTCCTGCTCGAGGTGCTGGCCGAGAGATCGTTCCCCGTAGCCGAGCTGCGGCCGCTCGCGAGCGAGCGCTCGGCAGGGACCGCCGTGACCTTTCGGGGCGAGACGCTCCGCGTCGAGCTGGCAGCTCCAGACTGGTTCGACGGCGCCGACCTGGTCTTCTTCGCCGCCACCGGGGCGCTCTCCAAGGAGCTCGGGCCGGAGGTGGCGCGCCGCGGCGGCATCGCGATCGACAAGTCGAGCACGTGGCGCCTGCACCAGCGCGTTCCGCTGGTGGTGCCGGAGGTGAACGCCGACCGGGTCGAAGACCACGACGGCATCCTCGCCTGCCCGAACTGCACGACGATCCCGCTGGTGATGGTGCTCGAGCCGCTGCGCCGGCGAGCCGGCCTCAAGAGCGTCGTCGTGACCACCTTCCAGTCGGTGAGCGGCGCCGGACTACCGGGGCTCGAGGAGCTCGCGGCCCAGCAATCGGCGCAGCTTGCGGGCGAGCCGCTCCCGCCGCCCCATGCCTTCCCGGCCCAGATCGCCGACAACGTGATCCCGGTGTGCGAGGCCCTGCTCCCCGACGGCTACTCGAGCGAGGAGCACAAGCTCCTCGACGAGAGCCGCAAGATCCTGGAGCTGCCCGAGCTCCAGGTCAGCATGACCTGCGTGCGCGTGCCGGTGCCGGTCGGCCACTCGGGCGCGGTCCTGGTCGAGACCGAGCGTCCCCTTGCCGTCCAGGAGGCGATCGAGGCGCTGCGCGCCTTCCCCGGCATCGTGGTCTACCCCGACGGCCCGCACCCGACGCCAGCCGACGTCGCCGGGCGCGACGACGTGCTGGTCGGACGAATCCGTCGCGATCTCCACTCCGATCGGCTCTGGTTGTGGGAGGTCGGCGACAACCTGCGCAAGGGCGCCGCCACCAACGCGGTCCAGATCGCCGAGGAGCTGTTGCGTCGAGAGCTGGTCGGCAGTTCCCGAGAGCCGGCCAAAATGGCGCGGCGGTTCTAGCCAGCGTAAGATGCTCACGGGAGCCGGAGGCCTGCGCCCGAGGCTCCCCCCGCGGAGGCGGCCTGCGATTCAACGGCGCACCGTTGCCCACCGGGCGTGGTGACCCTCTCTGGCACGGCTCCTGCTCGGTCCCCGCGGAAGGGGACGGACCGGTCGAACCGGCGCGCGCCGGGAGCCGTATTCCTCCCCGAGGACGGAGCAGCCCGAGCCGTCCTCCGAAAACCACGTGACGCTGCGACTCGACAGGAAGCTCTCGCGAACGCTCTCGTCGGCCGAGCCGAAGGAGCGCGGCCTCGCGCTCGGCGTGCCGCAGTTCCTGCTCGCCGCCGAGGAGGATCGCCGGCCGCTGGTCTGGGGATGGGCGGTCGCGTTCGCTCTCCACGTCGTGCTCCTCCTCGTCACTCTCCCGCAACTCCGCCAGGAGATCCGCACCGCCGACCGCGCCCCCAAGGCCTACGTCATCCAGGCGGTCCGGTTCAAGCCTCCGGAGCCGACCCAGGCGCAGACGCCGCCGCCCAGGCCCAAGGCGCGTAAGGTGCCGATCCCCGATCCCACGCCCGACCTGCCAGAGCCGATCCTCGACGAGCGCTACGACATCCCTCAGATCGAGCTCCCCGAGATCGGCGACAGCTGGGCTCTGTCGTCGATCCCGGACGCACCGCCCCTTCCCGGTGGCGGTCCCGGCGCGGCACTCCAGCTCGGCGGCGACATCGCTGCGCCGGTCAAGGTGTTCGGACCGCAGCCGGGGTACACCGAGGACGCGAGGCAGGCACGCATCCAGGGCGTCGTGATCCTGCAGGCGATCATCGACGTCCTCGGCAACGTGACGCAGATCAAGGTTCTGAAGGGGCTACCCGAGGGACTCGCGGAGTCCGCCGTCGCCACGGTCCAGACCTGGCGCTTCAAACCGGCCATGCTCGACGGGGAGCCGGTCCCCGTCTACTACAACTTCACGGTCAACTTCTCGCTCCAGTAGCACCAGCGCCTCGGGCGTCTTGCTACCCGGGCGCACGCCAACCGCGCGGCGGCTGGAAGTAGAGCGTCATGCGCGCGCGACGCTCGGCGCTCGGCGACTCGTTGAGGAAGCTGGAGTGGATCACCGTAACGGTCGCGGTGCGCTCGATCCGGGGGCTGGTCGTCCACCGCGCGCTGCCGATCGCGCACGGCTCCTCGCCGAAGCAGTCTCCCTTGCCGCCGCCGTCCTCGGCCTCGAAGCGAAAGCCGATGAAGCGCGCTCCCTGTGGCAGCACGGCGACCAGGTCCTGGCAGGCGCCATCGAGCGGGCGCAGGGCCCCGGCGAGATCCGGCGCGATCGACTCCCACACCGCGGGCGGCAACGCGTTGCCCCACGCGTCGGCGACGGGTCCCGCAAAGGCGGCGACCGTGGCACCCCCTCCGGCCAGCAGCTCGTTCGCCAACCGCTTCGCCACCGTCTCGCGCCCCGCGCCGCAGGCCGACGAGTCGGAGGCGCCGGTCGCCGGCGCCGCCCGGCGCTCGACGATCAGCGCCCATTCGCCGGGCTTGCACTCCGGACAGGCGCCGCCGCTGAAGAGGACCGGGCGGGCCTGGATCGACGGAACTCGCCGCGGCAGGTCGCTCGGCGCGGTCCCAGGGGCCGGAGCGGCCGGCGCCGACGGCCGCGAGGGCGCGGCGGGTGCCGGCAGGTCGGG
>DATKDQ010000382.1:0-2476 GCA_035544635.1 Thermoanaerobaculia bacterium | reverse complement strand
GCCGACAAGGTGGGAGTCAACACCGCGGCGGTGGAGGAGCCGGCGCTCCTGACCCGGTTGGCCGAGCGCTTCGGGTCGCAGTGCGTCGTCCTCTCGGTCGACGCGCGCCGCGTGGTGGACGGCGAGGGCCGCCCGCGCTGGGAGGTCGTCACCCAGGGCGGGCGCACCGGCACCGGCCGCGACGCCCTGGCGTGGATCCAGGACGGGGTCGCGCGCGGCGCGGGCGAGATCCTGCTCACCTCGATCGACGCCGACGGCACGCGCGCAGGCTACGACCTCGAGCTGCTGGCGGCGGTGTGCGCGAGCGTCACCGTGCCGGTGGTCGCCTCCGGGGGTGCCGGCACCATCGACCATCTCGCCGAGGCGCTCGCCGCCGACGCCTCCGCCGTGCTCGCCGCCTCCATTTTCCACGAGTCGACCTACACGCCGGACGACGTCAAGCGCGAGCTCCAGCGGCGCGGCTTTCCGATGCGGCTCAAGGAGGAGGCATGACGCAGCGCCAGGGGTGGCCTGCTGCTGCGCCTGCCTGCTCGCGTCTCCGGCGTGAGGAGGGCGCTTGACCACACGGCTCGACGTCGGTTGGCTGTGGGACGTGCTCGAGTCGCGGCGCGCCGCCGATCCCGAGAGCTCGTACACCGCCCGGCTCCTCGCGGAGGGGCCCGACCGCATCGGGCGCAAGATCGGCGAGGAGGCGGCGGAGACGATCATCGCCGGCATGCGCCTGCGCCACGCGGGTGCGTCGTCGAGCGAGCTGGTGGAGGAGGCGGCCGACCTGGTGTATCACCTGCTGGTCTTCCTGCTCGCGCTCGGCGTCGAGCCGGCCGACGTGCTCGCAGAGCTCGAGCGGAGGCATCGATCATGACGCTCCACCAGCCCTCGGGCGCTTCCGCGGTCGCTCTAGCCGCGCGTACCGCGATCCCGCACACCCGCGAGTTCCTCGCCGACAGCCTGACGCCGCTCGCCGTCTACCGCCGCCTGCGCGCCGCCGGCCAACGCGTGGCGAGCGACAGCGTCGCCTCCCGCCGCCGGCTGCCGGGCGATCCCGACCCGGCGGTCGCCGGGTCGGTGGTCGGTCCGCACGGCTTCCTGCTCGAGTCGATCTCGGGCGGTGAGCAGGTGTCGCGCTTCAGCTTCATCGGCGCCGGGCCGTCGGTGGTGTGCCGGCTGTGGCCGGACCGGCTCGAGATCGAGGACGCCGGCGGCAGCCGCCTCGCCGAGGCGCCGCCGCTGGTCGCGCTGCGCGAGCTGCTCGGCAGTGTCCGGTGCGAGCCCGGCGACGTGCCGCTCACCGGCGGCTGGGTGGGGTTCTTCGGCTACGACACCGTCCGCCTGGTCGAGCGCCTGCCCGACCGGCCGCCCGACCCCTACGGCCTGCCCTACGCCGCCTTCGGGCGCTTCGACAGTCTGGTCGCGTTCGATCACGCCCGCCAGCGCGTGGTGGCGATCGCCAACGAGATCGAGGGGGAGGTTCCGCGCGCCGCGGCCGAAGCGAGGCTCGAGCAGCTCGAGGCGCTCCTCACCGCAGGGGTCGCGAGCGGCGGGATCGCGATCCCGGGCGAGCGGCTCCGGCCGGCGGCCACGCATCCGCCGACGCTTTCCGCCGCGGAGTACGAGGACGCGGTGCGCCGGGCGAAGGCCTACATCCGCGCCGGCGACATCTTCCAGGTGGTGCCGGCCCGCCGCTGGCGGACCCTGCACTGCCCGGGAGCGCTCGAGGCCTATCGCGCGCTGCGCATGGTGAACCCGAGCCCCTACATGGTGCTGCTCGAGACGCCCGACGTCACCCTGGTGTCGAGCTCGCCCGAGATGGTGGTGCGCAAGTCGGGCGACCGGCTCGAGAGCCGCCCGATCGCGGGCACGCGGCCGCGCGGCTCCTCGCCTGCGGACGACCACCGCCTCGCGCAGGAGCTGCTGGCCGATCCCAAGGAGCGCGCCGAGCACGTCATGCTGGTCGACCTGCATCGCAACGACCTCGGCAAGGTGGCGCGCGCCGCCACCGTGACCGTGCCCGACTTCATGATCGTCGAGTACTACTCGCACGTGATCCACATCGTGTCGTCGGTCGAGGCCAGGATCCGGCCCGAGTGCACCTCGCTCGACGCGCTCCTGGCGGCGTTTCCGGCGGGCACCCTCTCCGGCGCGCCGAAGATCCGCGCCATGGAGATCATCGACCAGCTCGAGCCCGAGGCGCGCGGCCCCTACGGCGGCGCCATCGGCTACTTCTCGTTCTCGGGCGACATGGACACCTGCATCACCATCCGCACCATCGTGATCAAGGACGGCGAGGCGTCGATCACCGCGGGGGCCGGCATCGTCGCCGACTCCGACCCCGAGACCGAGGTGCGCGAGACCGAGAACAAGGCGGCGGCCATGCTCCAGGCGCTCGCCCTGGCCGAGGCGTTGGAGACTCCATGATCCTGGTGGTCGACAACTACGACTCGTTCACCTACAACCTGGTGCAGCTCCTGCTCGCGCT
>DATKDQ010000381.1:0-3737 GCA_035544635.1 Thermoanaerobaculia bacterium | reverse complement strand
CGGGGCAACGGCCGCTTCCTGGTGCTGGGCTCCGCGTCGATCGATCTGCTGAAGCAATCGAGCGAGTCGCTCGCGGGACGCATCCGCTATCTGGAGCTCGCGCCGCTCGACGCCGGTGAGGTCGGTGGCGGGCGTGTCGACACACTCTGGCTGCGCGGCGGATTCCCCGAAAGTCTGCTGGCCGCTTCCGATGCGGCGAGCCTGCGCTGGCGCGCGGATTTCATCCGTACCTACCTCGAGCGCGACATCCCGCAGCTCGGGCCGCGCATCCCGGCCGAAGCGCTGCGCCGGCTCTGGACGATGCTCGCGCACGAGCAGGGCGGCCTGCTCAACGCCGCGGCGCTCGCCCGCGCACTCGCCGTGGACGGCAAGACGGTCGCCTCCTACCTCGACCTGCTCGTGGACCTCCTTCTCGTGCGCCGCCTTTCCCCTTGGCACGGCAACATCCGCAAGCGTCTCGTCAAGTCGCCCAAGGTTTACGTCCGCGACAGCGGGCTGGTGCACGCGCTGCTCGGGGTCGGCGACCGCGAGGCCCTGCTGGCGCACCCGGTCGCTGGTGGGAGCTGGGAGGGCCTGGCGATCGAGTCGCTGATCGCCGCAGCGCCGAGCGGCACCGATGCGTACTTCTTCCGCACCGCGACCGGTGCCGAGATCGACCTGCTGCTGAAGCTGCCCGGCCACCTCGAGCCCTGGGCGATCGAGATCAAGCGCGGGCTCTCGCCGAAGGTCGAGAGAGGCTATGAGCTGGCCTGCGACGCGGTAGGACCGGAACGCCGCATGGTGGTGTATGGCGGCGTCGAGCGCTTCCCACTCGCCGAAGGCGTGGAGGCGGTCTCGCTCATCGACCTGTGCGGGGAGCTCTCCGCGGCATGCGGGTTGTAAGATGCGGCCGCACTGCCAGCGGTCGGTCGATCCCGGCGTGTCGCGCCAACCACCACGACGCTGGTGAGGCTCGGCGTCGAACCCGGCCGGGCGGCAGCGGCCGGTTGCTCGGGATGCCCCGCGGCGCGCGGTCTCGAGGGAACGGCGGGACGGGACGGGACGACGCCAGGTGTTTCGCGCTACGAAAGATCGGAGGTCGGTGGTGAGCAAGGGTGGGGCGGGCATGACCGTGCTGATGCTGCTCGCGGTTTCGGCATGCGGCGGATCCGGCGGCGGGCGGAGCTTCCTCAGCTTCGGCCTCGCGCCGACGGGCGGCGCGTTCTTCGTGGTGGGGAGCGCCCTCGTCGAGGTGCTGAACGGGGACGAGGACGAGAGCTGGAACGTCACACCGGAGGCGACCAGCGGGTCGCAGGAGAACATCCGCCGGCTCGCGAGCGGCGAGCTCGACTTCGCGCTGTCGAACGCGTCGATCACCTACTTCGCCGCGCGCGGCAGCGAGGGCTGGGACCGGGAGTATCCGGTGCGGTCGGTGATGACGCTCGCACCGAACGTGACGGTCTTCGTCACGCAGGCGAGCTCCGGCGTGAAGACGATGGGCGATCTCCGCGGCCGCCGCGTGGTGATCGGGCCGGCCGGGGCCGGCTTCGAGTACTTCGTTCGTCCGCTGCTCCAGGCCCACGGCATCGCCTACGGGGACTTCACCGAGCTGAATGCCAGCCAGTCGGCGGCGGTCGACATGCTGGCCGACGGCGCGGCGGCGGCGGCGCTGCTCGGCGGCGCCGTGCCCACGGCCTCGATCACGCAGGCCTCCTCGTCGATGGACGTCTTCTTCGTGCCGTACGATCCGGACGCGTTGGACGGCCTCGCCTCCGAGTACGTGTTCTTCGAGCCGGCGACGATCCCGGCGGGCACCTACCGCAACCAGGCCGAGGACTTCCGCGGCCTCAACGTCGGGTCGATGCACATCATCACGTCGGCCGATCAGGACGAGGACCTCGTCTATCGCGTCACACGCGCGCTCTACGAGAACCGCGAGCAGGTGATGCAGCGCCACGCGGCGGGCGCGGCCATCAACCCGACCAACGTCGGGAAGGACACGGGGACGCCCTTCCACCCGGGTGCCGTGCGGTACTACCGGGAGATCGGGATCTGGTCCGAATAGGCCACACCATCCCGCGCGATGCAGACCCCCCTGGTCCGCTGGCTCAGCCTGATCCTCTGCGCGTTCACCCTCGTCGAGGTGAACTATCCGCGCCTGACGCCGATCTCCCAGCTCGCGCTCTTCGCGATGCTCGGGCTGGTGATCGCGTTCCTGGTGGTGCCGGCGAGACCGGCCTGGCGGCCGCACAACCCGGGTCGCCCTCTCGACTGGACCCTGGCCGGTGCCACGGTCGCCGTCTGCCTCTACGTCGTGGTGCAGACCGAGCCGACGTTCCAGGCCTGGTGGGCCGGCGGGCGCTCCCTCGGAAACCGGGCGGCGTTCGAGACGGGAGTCGACATCACGGTGGGCATCGTGGGCCTGCTGCTCGTCTTCGAGGCCACGCGGCGCACGATCGGGCTCGCGCTCCCGCTCTTGTCGGCGATCTTCCTCGCCTATGCGTACTGGGGAGCACTGATGCCGGACTGGCTGTTCCCGCACCGCGGCTATCCAGTGGAGCGGATCGTCGCCCAGACGTTCCTGCACGCGCAGGGCGTCTTCGGCGTGGCGCTCGGCGTGATGTTCACCTACGTGTTCCTGTTCGTCGTCTTGGGGGCGCTCCTCAACGCGACGCGGGCCACCGAGTTCATCATGGACCTCGCCACGCGCACGTTCCGGGGAACGGCCGGCGGGCCGGCGAAGGTCGGCGTGCTGAGCGCCGGCCTAATGGGCACGCTCTCGGGCAGCGCCGTGGCCAATACCGCGGCGTGCGGCACCTTCACCATCCCGATGATGCGCAGTGCCGGGTTCGTGCCGGCCACGGCGGCCGGCGTGCAGGCGGCGGCGAGCTCGGGCGGCGCGCTGGTGCCGCCGGTGATGGGCGCCGCAGCCTACATGATGCTCGAGATCGTGGACCCGCCGGTCACCTATCTCGAGATCATCCGCGCGGCGCTGCTGCCGGCGCTCCTCTACTACCTGTCGCTCTTCCTCTACGTGCACTTCTACGCGCGGCGGGCGCGGCTCGAGCAGGTGGAGCTGCCGGAGGCGGCGCCGGCCGGTGCCGTGCCGGTCGGCCGGATCGAGGGCATCATCTTCGCCGGCGCGCTCGCCGTCCTGATGGGGCTCCTGGCGCTCGGCTACACGCCCTTCCGTGCGGTCACGTTCTCGCTCGCCTCGATCGTGGTGCTGAGCTTCCTGAGCAAGCGCACGCGGATCCGCTGGGCGGGCCTCGAGGGTGCATTGGTGAAGTCGGCCCGCGACGCGCTGCCGCTCATCGCCGCCTCGGCCTGCGTGGGCATCGTCATCGGGGTGGTGACGCTGACGGGTGTCGGCAGCCGGTTCCCGTCGGCGCTCCTGCCGCTCGCCCAGGAGAGTCTCCTCCTCGCCCTGGTGATCATCATGTTCTCGTCGATCATCCTGGGGATGGGGCTGCCCTCGACCGTGTCGTACCTGCTGCTGGCCACTCTCATCGGGCCGGTGCTCGGCCAGCTCGGCGTGATCCCGCTCGCGGGGCACCTCTTCATCTTCTACTTCGCGATGATGTCGATGGTGACGCCGCCGGTGGCGCTCGCCGGGTTCGCGGCCGCGTCGATCGCGGGAACGCCGGTGATGCAGACCAGCATGGCCGCCTTCCGGGTGGCGCTCGTCGGCTTCACGCTGCCGTTCATCTTCGTCTACCGCCCGCAGCTCCTGCTGCTCGACCCGGCCACCGGCGCGC
>DATKDQ010000380.1:0-2046 GCA_035544635.1 Thermoanaerobaculia bacterium | reverse complement strand
CTCGAGCAGCTCGGGCGTGTGCTCGACCTCGATGCGCAGGTCCTCGATAGCGCGCGCGGCCCGGCCGTGCCCCAGCGCCTTCACCACCTTGGTGGTCTCGAGCAGCACCTCGTCGCGCTCCCAGGAGGAGAACTCGAGGTTGCCGTTCACGTTCGTGATCTCCACCCGCCCCCCCGGAGCGAGCGCGTAGCGCTCGGCGGTCTCCTCGCGAAGGACCTCGGCCGTCGCAGGGGCGGCTGCGCCGGCGAGGAAGAGCAGGAGCACCACCGGCAAGAGCAGCATCCGCTGCCTCGAGGTGGGGCCGGTGAGCCTGAGGAGGTGAGATCGACGCATCTCTGAGGCTACTTACGGAGTCGGGCGCGGCCGGGTTGCAGTGGGACGCCCGCGCGGCGCCGTTTGCTCCGAAGCCGCCGCCTACTCGTCGGTGACGCATCCCTCGGAGGCCGATCGCACGCTCCGGATGTACTTGTAGAGCGTCCCGCGGCGCGCCTTGAGCGGCGGCGCCCGCCACTGCGCCCGGCGGCGCGTGAGCTCGGCGGCGTCGACCCCGAGCTCGATCGCGTGGCGGCGGGCGTCGATCGTCACCCGGTCGCCGTCGCGCACCAGCGCGATCGGCCCGCCGTCCTGCGCCTCCGGGGTGACGTGCCCGATCAGAAAGCCGTGGGAGCCGCCCGAGAAGCGGCCGTCGGTGAGGAGCGCGACGTGCTTCTCGAGCCCGGTGCCGGCGAGCGCCGAGGTGGGCGTCAGCATCTCCGGCATCCCGGGCCCTCCGCGCGGGCCCTCGTAGCGGATGACGATGACGTCGCCGCGCGCGATCCGACCCTGCTCGAGCGCCCGCAGCATCTCCTCCTCCGAGTCGAAGACGCGCGCCGGACCGCTGAACGCGTCGCCCTCCTTGCCGGTGATCTTGGCCACCGCTCCCTCGGGCGCCAGGTTCCCGCGCAGGATCCGCAGATGGCCTGTCGGGCTCACCGGATCCTCGAAGGAGCGGATGACCTCCTGGCCGGGGGCGAGACCCGGGGCGTCGCGCAGGTTCTCGGCGAGGGTGCGGCCGGTGACCGTGACGCAATCGCCGTGGAGAAGCCCGCGCTCGTAGAGGAGCTTCAGCACGGCCGGCGTCCCGCCCACTCGGTGCAGGTCCTCCATCACGAAGCGGCCGCTCGGCTTGAAGTCACCCAGGAGCGGCACGCGGTCGCTCGCCGCCTGGAAGTCGTCGATCGAGAGCTCGACGCCCACCGCGCGCGCCATCGCGATCAGGTGGAGGACGGCGTTGGTCGAGCCGCCGATCGCCACCACCACGGCGATCGCGTTCTCGAACGCGGGCCGGGTCATGATGTCCGAGGGCTTGAGGTCGAGCTCGAGCAGGCGCCGCACCGCCGCCCCGGCGGCCCGGCACTCGGCGATCTTCTCCGGCGCGGTGGCGGGAGTCGACGAGCTCCCGGGCAGGCTCATGCCGAGCGCCTCGATCGCGGCCGCCATGGTGTTGGCGGTGTACATGCCGCCGCAGGCGCCGGCGCCGGGGCAGGCGCTGCGCAGGAGTGCGGCGCGATCCGCCTCGGAGAGCTTGCCGGCGAGGAGCTCTCCGTAGCTCTGGAACGCCGAGACCACGTCCACCGGCTGGCCGCCGAAGGTCCCGGGGCGGATGGTGCCCCCATAGATCATGAGCGACGGACGGTCGATGCGGGCCATCCCGATCACGCAGCCCGGCATGTTCTTGTCGCAGCCCGGCAGCGAGACGTTGGCGTCGTACCACTGCGCCGCCATCACCGTCTCGATCGAGTCGGCGATGAGGTCGCGCGACTGGAGCGAGTAGCTCATGCCGTCGGTGCCCATCGAGATGCCGTCGGATACGCCGACGGTGTTGAAGCGCATTCCGACCATGCCGGCATCCTCGACGCCGGCCTTGACCTCGGCGGCGAGGTCGAGCAGGTGCATGTTGCAGGTGTTGCCCTCCCACCATACACTCGAGATCCCTACCTGGGGCTTCTCGAGGTCCTCGGGCGTGAGGCCGGTCCCGAAGAGCATCGCCTGCGACGCCCCCTGGGA
>DATKDQ010000379.1:0-5419 GCA_035544635.1 Thermoanaerobaculia bacterium | reverse complement strand
GAGCCGGCGCTCGGTGGCCGAGCGGGCGGGCTCGCCTTCGAAGTCGAGGATCACGAAGTCGCGCCCGGTCCACAGCACCTGGCCGAGATGGAAGTCGCCGTGGCACCGGATGCGCCGTCCGCCGAGCCGGGTCTCGACCGTGCGCCGCAGCCGCGTCAGGAGCTCGCCCTCGCGCTCGAGCAGCGCCACGGCGTCGGCGCGCGCCGATTCGGGCAGGTGGTCGAGGCGTTGGCGCAGAAGCTGGAGCGCCCGCCGAGCGGTGTTGCGCGACGACTGATAGAGCGAGCGCTGCGAGAGCTGGCCGAGCGGCTCCGGCGCGAGCTCCTGATCGCCATCGGAAGAGGCCAGCGCGGCGTGCATCTCGGCGGTGCGCTGGCCGAGGAGCGCGGCTGCCCCTCGGTAGTGGCCGAGGAGCCCCTGAACCTCCTGCCGCGGCTCGACGTCGAGCAGGCGCAGCACCGAAAGGAACGGCGGCCGGATCAGCTCCTCGGCCTCCGCGGGCGAGCCGGCGGCCAACATGCGCTCGTAGAAGCGGGACAGCGTGTCGAGCGTGTAGCGCCAGCCGTCGCTCTGATGCGCCACGAACTCCTGGAGCAGCGCCAGGCTCCAGCGTTCTCCGTCGTCGCTGCGGTATTCGATCGACCCGGCGTAGGCCGGCACGTGCTCGAAACGGGCCCGCTCGGAAAGGTGGCGGGTGAGCTCGATGTCCGGATTGGGGCCGGGCGCCACGCCGCGGTAGAGCTTCAGAATCCAACGTCCGTCGTAGACGATCGAGCTGTTGGTCTGCTCGGCGCCGACGACGCGGACGGCGAGGTCGTCCGTCGGCTCGTGGCGCACCGCGGCAACGGCCGAACCAACGATGCGCCCGCCGCGTCCCTGCCACTGGCGGCGGCGGGCCAGGAGATCGAACAGGGCGCGGCCGAACGCCGGATCCACCAGGCCGTCGTACAGGATCCAGCTCTCGGCATCGCCGCGGCCGGAGTCGGCTTGGTCGCGGCGGCTGCCGTCGCCATGCTCCCGCGCGTCGGCGCGCGGCTCTCCTCTGGCGGACGGCTCCGCGCCGGCGCGGGAATCGCGGCTGTTGCCGAATCGCAGGCGCGCGACGATCGCCGCGTCGTCGACGCTCACGACGCGAGCGCTGTGGGCGGGGCTGGCGGCGACCAGTGGGATGGCGTAGGTCTCCGGCTCGCCTTCGGAGTACTGAACCTCGGCCAGCGCGACCAGTCCCACCGCCTCGCGCTCGGGGACGTCGAGCGGCACCGGGACCAGGTCGCGCAGGCGCGTGGAGCGCGCGGTGCGTGCCTTGGCCCGGAACCAGCGGCGCTTCGGCAGGTCGTCCTGAAGGACGCGAGCGAGCCTCGCCTCGGCGTCCGGGTCGAGCAGAAGACGCGCGGGGCCGCCGCTCACCTCGACCAGCGGCGGTGGCGCGGCGGGGGGGGTGGCGGTGACGCCGGCGCCCGCCCAGGTGGCCGTCTCCGCCTCCGCCGGGGCGCGCTCGAGCGCGAACCAGTAGAAGCCGTGCGGACCGAGGGTCAGGAAGTAGGGCAGGTCGCCGATCGCCGGAAAGCGGGTGTGGCCGAAGAGCTCCACCGGGGTCGCGCCGCGGAGCTCCTTGAGGTCGAGCTCCACCGCCTGCACGAAGCGCGACAGGTTCGCGACCACGAGGACGGTGTCGTCGGCGTCGCGGCGCAGGAACGCGACCACCCGGTGGTTCGACGGCGTGAGCACCTCGAGCGAGCCGCTGCCGAACACCTGGTGGCGGCGGCGCAGGGTGATCAGGCGCCGCATCCACCACAGGAGGGAGGTCGGATTGCGCTGCTGCGCTTCGACGTTGATCGCCTCGCAGTTGTACTCGGGGTCGATGATCACCGGGAGGTAGAGCTGCTGGGGGTTGGCGCGCGAGAAGCCGGCGTTGCGGTCCGAGCTCCACTGCATCGGCGTGCGTACGGCGTTGCGGTCGCCGAGATAGAAGTTGTCGCCCATCCCGATCTCGTCACCGTAGTAGATGACCGGCGATCCCGGCATCGAGAACAGGAGACCGTTCATCAGCTCGATCTTTCGCCGGCTGCCCTCGAGGAGCGGGGCCAGGCGGCGGCGGATGCCGAGGTTGATGCGGGCGCGGCGATCCTGCGCATACACGCGGTACATGTAGTCGCGCTCTTCGTCGGTGACCATCTCGAGGGTGAGCTCGTCGTGGTTGCGCAGGAAGATGGCCCACTGGCAGTCGGCGTGGATCGCGGGCGTCTGGTCGAGGATGTCGAGGATCGGAAAGCGGTCCTCCATGCGCAGCGCCATGAACAGGCGCGGCATCAGCGGAAAGTGGAAGCTCATGTGGCTCTCGTCGCCGTCTCCGAAGTAGGCAACCGCGTCCTCGGGCCATTGATTCGCCTCGGCGAGGAGCATGCGATCGCCGCCATATTTCCGGTCGACGTGGTGGCGCAGGCGCTTCAGGTACTCGTGAGTCTCGGGCAGGTTCTCGCAGTTGGTGCCGTCGCGCTCGAACAGGTAGGGGACGGCGTCCAGGCGCAGGCCGTCGACGCCGGCGGCGAGCCAGAAGTCGACCACGCGCTGGAGCGCCACCTGGACGTCGGGGTTCTCGAAGTTCAGATCGGGCTGATGGCTGTAGAAACGGTGCCAGAAATAGGCCTTCGCCACCGGGTCCCACGACCAGTTGCTCGACTCGAAGTCGGAGAAGATGACGCGCGCCTCGGGGTAGCGCTCGGCGGTGTCGCTCCAAACGTAGAAGTCGCGTTGGCGGCTACCCGGAGGCGAGCGACGGGCGCGCTGGAACCAGGGATGCTGATCCGAGGTGTGATTGAGGACGAGCTCGGTGATCACGCGCAGGCCGCGGCGGTGGGCCTCGCGGATGAAGCGCCGGGCGTCGCTGAGCGTCCCGTAGGCGGGGTGGACGCCGGTGTACTCGGCGATGTCGTAGCCGTCGTCGCGCAGCGGCGAGGGATAGAAGGGCAGCAGCCAGATGGCGGTGACCCCGAGCTCCTGGAGGTAGTCGAGCTTCTCGGTGAGGCCGCGGAAGTCGCCAATGCCGTCGCTGTTCGAGTCGTGGAACGCGCGGACGTGCAGCTCGTAGATGACCGCGTTCTTGTACCAGGGGACGACGCGGGTCTCTGCGGCGGGGTTCCGGTGGCCGGCGTTCGCGGCGTCGGGTGCCGCGGCGGTCTGCCGGGACGCGGCGGTGGCGTCAGCCGCCGGGCTCTCGCTCGCGTCGGTCACAGGTAGTACTCGAAGTCGTGCTCGCTGCGGACGCGCCGGCGCACGCGCAGGACGTGGGCCGGCATCACCCCCGGGTCGAGGACGACGGCCAGGTTGGCGCCCCGCCGGAAGTAGCGAGCGCCGCTCAGGAGGTCGTGGAGCTGATAGGGCTCGTCCCCGATGCCCAGCGCTTCGAGGTCGAGATGCACGGTGCCGGACTCCGTAGCATACGGGTTGGTGTTGACGACGCACACGATGACGTTGGTGCCAGCCGCTTGCTCGGCGGGCCCCGCCCGGTCGTCGGCGAAGGGGGTGCCGGCACCTCTTTCCGCCGAGGCATCTCCTACCGGCCGGGCGTCGGCGGTCTTGCTGTAGGCGATCAGCGCCGGGTTGTCGACGGCGTAAAAGCGCAGTGTGCGATCCTGCTGCAGAGCGGGGTTGTCACGACGGATGCAGTTGAGTCGCGTGATCAGCGGGCGCAGGGAAGAGGCGTGCTCCACGTCCCAGACCCGCTGCTGGTACTTCTCCGAGTCGAGGTACTCCTCGCTTCCTGCATGTCGGGGCGTCGACTCGAAAAGATCGAACGGCGGGCCGTAGATCCCGTAGCTCGCCGCTAGAGTCCCCGCCAGGATCAACCGGATGACGGAGGCCGGCCGCCCGCCGTGCTGGAGGTACTCGGTCAGGATGTCGGGCGTGTTCGGCCAGGCGTTCGGGCGGAAGAACTCGACCACGGGCGCCGACGTCAGCTCTTCGAAGTACGCCCGCAGGGCGGCGGGCTCGTTGCGCCACGCGAAGTAAGTGTAGGACTGCGAGAAGCCGAGCTTGGCAAGGCGGAGCATGACCTTGGGACGCGTGAACGCCTCTGCGAGGAAGAGGACATCGGGTTCCCGGCTGCGAATCTGGGCGATGAGCCATTCCCAGAATGCGAACGGCTTGGTGTGCGGGTTGTCGACGCGGAAGATGCATACCCCGCGTTCGATCCAGAATTCGACGACGCCGTAGAGCGCTTGCCACAGGCTCGTCCAGTCTCCGCTCTCGAAGTCGAACGGAATGATGTCCTCGTACTTCTTCGGCGGATTTTCGGCGTGCTGAATCGAGCCGTCGGCGCGGTGGCGGAACCACTGAGGGTGCTCGCGCACCCAGGGATGATCGGGTGAGCACTGAAACGCGAGGTCGAGTGCGATCTCGACCCCGTGCCTTCGCGCCGCGGCGACGAGGTGATCGAAATCCTCGAGGGTGCCCAGCGCGGGGTCGATCGAGGTGTGCCCGCCGGCGCTGGACCCGATCGCCCACGGGCTGCCGGGGTCGTCCGGCCGAGCGATCAGTGCGCCGTTGCGTCCCTTACGGTGCGCGGCGCCGATGGGGTGGATAGGTGGAAGGTACAGGACATCGAACCCCATGCCGGCGACGTAGGGCAGCCGCGCAGCGACGTCTCGCAAGGTGCCGGGACGAGCCGGGTCGGGCGATGCCGAGCGCGGAAACATCTCATACCAGGTGCTGTAGCGTGCCCGTGGCCGTTCGACCAGGATGCGCTGCTCGAGCTCGGAGCCGACCCGGTGCTGGCGCTCACCCCAGTGCGCCATCAGTGCGGCGAGCTCCGGGTGGACGGCGGCTTCGACGCGCCGGGCCTTCGAGCCGCCGGTTCGTAGGCGTCGAGCCCAGGAGGCCAACGCACGGCGATCGGCTTCATCGCGATCTCTTGCGCTGTCGGCGATCTCGGCTGGGTTCCGCCTCCAGGCGTGATCCGAGGGGCACTCGGCGGACGTGGCGGTGCCGGGGTACTCGGCGCTGTGGCGAGCGTGCTCCTCCGCGGTCGAGATTTCCCCGCGGACGACGTCTTCGGCGTCTCGCAGCCTGGTGGCCCGCGAACGTTCTGCGGGCGCTTGCTCGGCGCGGTTGGTACCGGCAGCTTGCGCCGCCGCGCGCTCGACCAGTGCGGCGCCGGTGGCAAGATGGAGCGAGACGTCCTGCCCGGCCTCGAACCTCCGGCGCAGATCGCGCCGCCAGGTCGTGAACGGGTCGACCCAAGCCGATACGTGAATCCGGTACTCCCCGATCTGCTCGACCTCGAACACCGCACGCCACCGGTCGTTCCCCAGAGGATCCATCTCGATCTCGCGCGTAGCACAGGTGCCAGCCGATTGCTCGACGTGCAGGAGGCACCGGATCGCGTCGTGCCCGTCGGCAAAGCAATCGATCTCTACGACGA
>DATKDQ010000378.1:0-4022 GCA_035544635.1 Thermoanaerobaculia bacterium | reverse complement strand
GATGCCGGTGCCGCCGCTGCCCGCGAGGTGGGCGTGCAGGCGGTCGAAGACGGCGCCGCGGCTGCCCACCACGTAGCGCTCGACGCGCGGCTCGACGAACGCCTCGATCGCCGCGCGCTCCTCCTCGTGCCACGGCAGCTCGCCGGCCTCGGCGGGCCCGTACTGGGCCTCGACGCTCGCCATCAGGTCCGCGTATACGCGCTCGCCGAGCTCCTTGAGCCCGGTGAGGCGCTCGGTCCGCTCGTCCCAGCGGCACGGGTAGCCGTCGAAGACCGGCAGGGGCAGCCTCCCCTCCCGGTCGGGTGGGATCTTGACCAGCCCGCGCGCCTCGCGGATTCGCTGCTGGAGCCTGGCGAGCTCGCGCTCGCCGAAGCTCCCCGCGGGCTCGCGGTAGATCGCGGCGTGCGAGTCGGGGATCGAGCGCGTGACCTCCTCGTCGCGGAAGTAGAAGTAGCGGAAGGTCGGCGAGTGCAGCCGGTCGAGGGCGCCGAAGAAGACCTCCGAGGCGGTGATCGAGCGCTCGGTCTCGAGGTGCTCGGCGCGTTGCAGGATGGCGACCGCCCGCATCGTCCTCTCGTTGTAACGATCCACCTCCTCGACCGTCTCGGGTTTCGGGCGCAGCTCGTGGTTTCCCGCCACGTCGCGTCCCGGATAGACCCAGTCGAGAAGCGCGAGCTCGTCGTCGGTGAGCGCGCCGGCGGGGCTCTCGCCGCGTCGAAGAGTCGCCATGAACTCGGCTGCGATCACCCGGGGCGGCGGCACCCAGCCGTAGCGCCCGCCGAGGATGCAGAGGAAGCGGGGGTGGCAGCTCTCGATCTCGCGCATGCAGAGCTCGAAGGCGTCCTGATCGGCGGTCACCCCCCAGCGGAGGTCGACGTCCACCAGCCGTATCCGCCGCTTGGCGAGCTCTTCCCGGAGGCGCGGAAACACGAAGCGCACGAGGTGATCGCGCTCCGCCTGCATGTCCTTGAAGGTCGAGGAGATGAAGACGCGGACCTCGCGCCACGCTGTGGCCATGACCACCTCCTCCGGCTCGCGCCGGCCCGGCTGGGAAACGCGTCCCGATTCTAACGCCGGTCACCAGTCACTCGGCGGACGTCAGCTCGCGGGACCGGTGAGTGCGAGCACGTGCACCTCACCGCCCGCGACCACCGCCAGCCGCTCGCCGTCGGGGCTCCAGGCGAGGCCCCCGACGCCGCCGTGCAGGCGAGTCTCGCACGAAAGACTCCAGTCCTCTTGGCGATGGACCCAGAGGCGGCCCGCGCGGCTCCCGGCCGCCAGCAGGCGGCCGCGCGTGAACGCCACCGCCGTTGCGCCGCCCGGACGAGACAGCTCGGCGACGACCGCGCCGGTGCGCAGCTCCCAGACGGTGACGCCCCGGCGATGGGCCGCCGCGAAATGCCGGCCGTCGGCGCCGAACGAGCACGACTGAGGCTCGCGGTCGCCGCCGCGCAACCCACGTCCCCGCAGGCAGCGCTGCAGCGGCACGCTCCAGAGCTCGATCGCACCCGCGAGGAAGCCCAGCGCGACCAAGGTGCCATCGGGAGAGAAGGCCGCACAGAGCGGCCCCTCCCATGCTCCGCCTTCGGCAAAACGCACCGGGCGAGGCTCCGGGCCCTGATCGGTCCTCCACAGCGCCACCTCGCCGACCACGGTTACCGAGAGGACGGCGGTATGGTCCGGAGAGAAGACGCAGAAGCGCACCTCGCCATGCGCGCGGCAGGCACAGAGATCCCCCGTCGTGCGGGTGGAGACCACGAAGGCGCCCGATCGCCGGGCGACGGATCGAGCGCGGGCCTCACCGTCGGCGGACAAGCCAACGACGTTCTCCCTGTCGGACACTCGGAGGAGCTCGCCGTCGGAGGCGTAGGCGATGATGCTCACGGGCGTGCCCCGACGCGAGCCTTCCTCCGTCACCGCCGTCGGTGCTCTCTCGAGCAGCGGCCAGAGCCGCAGCGTCCCGTCCTCGCCGCCCGACAGGAGCGCGCTGCCGTCGGGCGCGAACGCGACGCTGCTCCTCCGGAGAGCACCAAGGCCCGCGTCTGTAAAGAGCCGGCGGCCCGATCGCGCATCCCACACGCGCGGCGGCGAGGGGCCGAGGCCCGCCAGCCGTCCGCCGTCCGACGAGAAGACGATGCGCGATACTCGGGGCGAGAAGAGCGCGTCGCCGCCACGGAGGTCGGCGACCGGAGCTCGCGTCGGAACGTCCCAGAGCCGGGCTGGCGGCCCGTACACGAGGCGGCGCCCGTCGGGAGCGAAGGCGACCAACGAGCCGTGCAGCGTGGCGATGACGGTGGACGAGCCGAGCTCGAAGAGTCTGGTCTCGGGGCGAGCCGCGCGCCGTGCCAGGGCGAGCAGCCTGCCGTCGGGTGAGAAGGCCCCTTCCGAGACATCGTGCCAACGGACGGCCTCCTCGAGCGTCGCCGCATCGAGGAGCCGCGCCTCTCCCGCTTTGCAGATCAGCAGCCACCGCCCATCGGGCGAGAAGCCGTCGCAGCGAGCCCCCTCGAATGCGGCCCGCTCGCGGAGCGCCGCTGCATCGAGAAGTCGGACGCTCTCCCCCGCGCACCGGACCAGCACCCAGCGGCCGTCGGGCGAGAAGGAGCAGGGCTGGCGCTCGGTTCGATCCACGGCAAGGAGGCGCGAGCCATTACTCTGCTCGGTGAACGGGCCGGCCCAGCGGGCGAGCTCGGTTCCCGCGGTGGTCTCGCGAAGCGCCAGCTCGCCGTCCGCCGTGGCTCCAACGAGGAGCCGTCCGTCCGGCGAGAAGGCCCAAGGTGGGCCGCCGGCGAAGCTCGCGAGGATCGCACCGCTGGTGAAGTCCCGCAGCGAGGCCTCGAAGCTCAGCTCCAGGTACGTCGGGTAGGTGAGGAAGCGATCGGCCTCGAGCGAGAGGGCCCCCAGTCGACATGGCGCGTCCTGGTAGTACGAGCGCAGCGCTTTGCCGCTGCCGGCGTCCCACACGCCGAGCGTGGCCACCGCCAGGGAGCCTCGGCTGACCCGCTGGCGTCGCACCGCCTCGGCTAGCACCCCGCCCTCGGGGAAGACGGTGTGGATGGTGACCGTACCGGCGAGCGCGGCGAGGGTGATCGAGCCCGACGCTCCACCGCCGCCAGGCGGCTCGACAGATCGCAACCATGGGCGGCCGGCGAGCAGCAGGCGTTGGCTCGCCTCCGCCGCCGCAGCGGCCATCTGCTGCTGATTCGCCACCTGCTGCAGCAGCGCTCCCGGCGCCTCGTGCAGCAGGTGCGCCTCGGCGCGCACCATCGCCTGCCACCTGCCGAGCTCGTGCCGGCGCAGCGAGACCAGGCGGCTCGGCGACGCGTCCATCGACTCGCGATCGGGCATCGAATCGCCCACTCCGCTGGAACGCCAGCGGCGTGCTCCGCTACGAAACCCTAAGCCAGTGAGGCGTCGTTCGCAAGAGTCGCTGGCCTGCTGGTTTCGACGCCGCCGCCGAGCCATCAGACGCTGTGGTAGCTTGCCTCGGACAACCGGCAGGAGCCCGATGTGAGCGAGGCAACCGTCCCCGCGAACCCGCCGCCGGGGGGGCACCGCTGACCGTCGTCGCCGTGACGGGCCACCGCCGGCTGGCGCACCCCGAGCTGGCGGAGGCCGGCATCTCCGAGGCGCTGGAGCGGCTGGCGCGGTGGCGCCCCGGATGGCCGCTCGAGGTGCTCTCGGGCCTCGCCGAGGGAGCCGACCGGCTCGCCGCCGAGGTGGCCCTCGGCCGCGGCGACGCGCGGCTGGTCGCCATCCTCCCGCTGCCGCTCGCCCAGTACCGGCGGGACTTCGTCTCGGCAGCGTCGCGCGCCGACATCGACCGCCTGCTGGCGCGGGCCGCGGAGCGCATCGAGCTGCCGGCCGGCCCCCGCCCGCAAGTCTACGAGGCCCTGGGTGAGGAGCTGCTGCGCCGCGCCGACGCGCTGCTGGCGGTGTGGGACGGCGGCCCCGGTGAGCGCGGGGGCACCGCGGCGGTGGTGGCGCGGGCGCGGGCGCTGGGCAAGCCCCTCGCCTGGGTG
>DATKDQ010000377.1:0-4941 GCA_035544635.1 Thermoanaerobaculia bacterium | reverse complement strand
CGAACTTCTCCTTGACGACGGCGTGCTGGTCTTTCCGTGATTCCGTGGTCTCTGGCTTCATGAATCAAGACCTCCGCCGGCTTCGCATGCCTCCTTGCGTTATATCATCGCGACTTCGCTGGAGCTCGTTCAGCGCGATTTTCGGGCGTATGGAGCGGCAGTGTGGTCGCCGGTTGATGCCGAGCTAGGGAGGGGCGAGGTGAAGTCGCGCGCCGGGCTCGGCGGCTCGTCGATCGCGCGTACACCTGTTACAGTTCCCGGCATCGGCTGTCTCGCTCGTCGTCGATCCGCAGCCGATCTCTCGGCCGCGTGGGCGATCCCGCTCTCGCGGAACGGCCAGAGTCGATCGAGGGGGCATGGCGGCGATTTTGCGCCGGCCGCTCCACTTCTCTCTCTCGGGAACGACATGCCCAGGCGACTGCGCGACGGCAGCGAAGACGGCCTCGAGCCGCTGGTGTCGCTCGATCCGAGGCAGGCGGGCAGCGTGTCCGAGCTGCTCGAGGCGATGTCGCGCACCGCCTTCGGCGGGCGCCGGCTCGGCGAGGCGTTCGGCGTGCTGCGGGAGATGGCGGCCGATCCCTCCTGCGAGATCATCGTGACGATCTCGGGCGCGATGAGCGTCGCCAAGATGGGCGGCGTGCTGTGCACGATGATGGAGTCGGGCCACGCCCACTTCGTGGTGACCACCGGGGCCTTCGTCACCCACTCGCTGTCGGAGGCGATCGGCGCCAGCCACTACAAGATGCGCGCGGGACTGAGCGATCGCGAGCTCTACGAGCGGGGCTACAACCGGATCTACGACAGCCTGGAGCTGGAGTCGAGCCTGGAGGGGGTGAACCGGCTGGTCGACGCGGTGCTGACGGCGCGGGGCTTCGAGCGGCCGATGGGGTCCTACGAGCTGCACCACGCGATCGGCGAGCACCTCGCCGCGAACGGAGCAGAGCGCTCGATCCTGGGATGCGCCTACCGGACGGGGGTGCCCGTCTACGTGCCGGCCTTCACCGACTCCGAGGTCGGGCTCGCGGTGGCCACGCACGGGCTCGCCCGCTCCCGCGCCGTGGCGGCGGACCCGGAAGAGGGCGTGCTCTTCGTCGACCCGCCGCTCTTCAATCCGTACCTCGACCTCTACGACTTCGCCCGGCGGCTCGCCGCCGCCGAGACGCTCGGCATCTTCACGGTGGGCGGCGGCGTGCCCCGCAACTGGGCCCAGCAGATCGGGCCGTTCTTCGAGGTGATCAACTCGCGGCTGGGGACCTCGTTCGAGGTGCCGCGCATCCGCTACGGCGTGCGCATCTGCCCCGAGCCCGAGCACTGGGGAGGCCTGTCGGGGTGCAGCTACTCCGAGGGAGTGTCGTGGGGAAAGTTCCTGCGACCGGAGGAGGGCGGGCGCTTCGCCGAGGTCCTCTGCGACGCGACGATCGCCTGGCCGCTGCTCGTGCGCGGCCTGCTCGAGACGCAGGGCGCCCGCGAGCGGCGGACCAGGAGCTCCTCCGGCGAACGGACGAGCGACTAGGAAACGGCTTAGACCGACTGCTCTATCTTGGTTGCGGTCGGATCATAGCCCTCGGCGGCGGCGGCGAGAACCCTCGGATCGCGGGGGGTGATCGGTCGTCGCGGGAGCGCCGGGATCGAGCGAAACGGGGCGCGACGGGCGTACGATGGAGCCCCCGGCCGGTACCCGAGATGGGCGAGATCACCCCTCCCGTCCTCGTCGACTGCGACCTGCACTGCGAGGTGCCGCGCGTCGAGGCGCTCTTTCCCTACCTCGCCGAGCACTGGATCGAGCACATCCAGAACACGATGTTCAAGGGCGCGTCGGTGTCGTACTACCCGCGGCGCTCTCCGGTCGCGGCGCGCCCGGGCAGCCTGCCCGACGGCGGTGGTCCGGCCGGCTCGAGCCTCGAGCTGCTCCGCGCGCAGGCGCTCGATGAGGCCGGCGTCGAGATCGGGATCCTCGGCTGCCTGTACGCGGTCGACAGCGTGCACAACCCCGACGTCGCCCTGGCGATGGCGAGCGCGGTGAACGACTGGCAGCGCGCGGAGTGGCTCGATCGCGAGCCGCGGCTGCGCGGCTCGATCGTGGTCCCGGTGCAGATCCCCGAGCTGGCGGCGCGCGAGATCGATCGCGTCGCCGACGATCCGCGGTTCGTCCAGGTCCTGCTACCGGTGCGGACCGAGCACCCGCTGGGGAGCCGCCTGTACCGGCCGCTGTGGGAGGCCATCGTCCGGCACCGGCTGGTGGCGGCGATCCACTTCGGCGGCGCACCGGTCCAGCCGCCGACCCCTACCGGATGGCCGTCGTACTACCTCGAGGAGTACGTGGCGATGGCGCAGGTCTTCGCCACCCAGTTGACGAGCCTGGTGGTCGAGGGCGTGTTCGATCTCCATCCCTCGCTCCGGGTCGCGCTCTTGGAGTCGGGCTTCACCTGGCTGCCCGCGCACCTGTGGCGCTTCGACAAGGAGTGGCGCAACCTGCGGCGGCAGGTGCCGTGGGTGAAGCGGGCGCCGTCCGAGTACGTCCGCGAGCAGGTCCGGGTCTCGATCCAGCCGCTCGACGCGCCTCCCGAGCCGCGCCAGTTGGTCGAGATCGTCGATCAGCTCGGCTCGGACGACATGCTGCTCTATGCCAGCGACTACCCGCACCGCCACGCGTTCGACGTCGAGACCGATCTGCTGGCGCACCTGCCGGAGGCGTCGCGGCGTAAGATCCGGAGTGAGAACGCGCGCGCTCTGTACCGGCTGTGAGGATGGCGTAGGTGAAGGGCTCGCAAGGAGGTCGGTCATGGTCGACACGCTCACGGCAACCACCGTCGATCGAGAGGTCGAAGCCCGCGCGCGCACTCGCCCGGCGATCATCGACTGCGACGTCCACAACGAGCTCGACTCGATCAAGGACCTCTACCCCTACCTGTCGAAGCGCTGGCGCGATCATCTCGACGCGTTCGGAGTGCGCCATCCCAACAGCGGCTACTACCCGCGCTTCATGGACAACCGCGAGGACGCGCGCCCGCCGTCCGGGCGCCGGAGCGGCTCCGAGGTCGGCGTCCTGCGCGACCGCTATCTCGAGCCGTACAATGTCGCGTTCGCGATCCTGAACCCGCTCTCGCCGGCGCCGGTCACGCTCGATCTCGAGCTCGGCTCGGCACTCGCCACGGCGGTCAACGACTGGCAGGTCGCCGAGTGGCTGGATCGCGAGCCGCGGCTGCGTGCCTCGATCGTGATCCAGAACGAGCACCCGGCCGCCGCGGCCGAGGAGGTCCGCCGTCGCGCCCGCGATCGGCGCTTCGTGCAGGTCCTGTTCATGGGGCGGACCCAGGAGCCGATGGGGAGGCGCAAGTACTGGCCCATCTATGAGGCCTGCGCCGAGCACGGGCTGCACCTGGCGTCGCACGCGTTCGGCGCCTACGGGCACCCGATCACCGGCGCGGGGCACGCCTCGTTCTACATCGAGGACCACACCAGCCCGCCGCAGGCGGTGCAGGCGAACATCACGAGCCTGGTGGTCGAGGGTGTCTTCGACCGCTTCCCGTGCCTGCGCTTCGTCTCGGTCGAGAACGGCTTCGGTTGGCTTCCCGCGCTCTTGTGGCGGCTGGACGCCGCCTGGGGGCTGCTGCGAGCCGAGGTACCGCACCTCGAGCGGCGCCCCTCCGAGATCGTGCGTGAGCGGGTCTGGCTCTCGACCCAGCCGATCGAGGAGCCGCATCGGCCCGAGCAGATGCTCGAGCTGCTCGATCACTTCGGCGAGATGCGAGACCACCTGATGCTCGCCAGCGACTACCCGCACTGGGACGGCGACAATCCCGACGTCGCGCTGCCGAGCCAGCTCCCCGAGGAGTGGAAGCGGCGCATTCGCTTCGACAACGCGCGGGAGCTCTACGGGCTGTAACGGAGCAGCTCGCCTGCTCCCCTCTTCGGGTGGAGGCGAGCTCCGCCTCTACGTGGCACCGGTGAGGATCGCGGTCCGATGAAGCACGTGGTCGCGGCAGCCGGCGAGATCCCGCCCGGCGGTCGCAAGATCGTCGAGGTCGCCGGCCGCTCGATCGGTGTCTTCAATCTCGACGGCAAGTACTTCGCCCTGCGCAACCGCTGTCCCCACCAGGGCGGCGCGCTGTGCGAGGGGAAGCTCTGGGGCGTGCTGAAGGCGACCGTGCCCGGTGCCTTCGAGTACCAGCCCAGCCGCGAGATCCTCACCTGTCCCTGGCATGGCTGGGAGTTCCACGTCCGCACCGGGCAGTCCTGGTGCGCGCCCGAGCGCCTGCGCGTGCACCGCTATCCGGTCACGGTCGAGGAGGGCAGCGCGCTCGCCGCGCCCGCCGACCTCGACGCACCGCGCGCCGGCATGGTCAAGGGGCCGTACGCGGTCGAGACCTACCCGGTCTCGATCGAGGAGTCCTACGTCGTGGTCGAGCTGTGACGCGCCGTCCTCGGCGCCAAGGTCATGCTGGCGGAGGAAGTGCTAACCAGCACTTCCGGAGCCAGCGCCGTCCTCGGCGCCAAAGTCGGGTCAAGACTTCTAGCTCGGCCGTGCGCCTCTGCTGTAGCGCTTCTCGAGCACGGGCACGATCTCGTTGGGATCGAAGTAGAAGGGCCCCATGCCGCCCTTGTACACGATGGTCCCGCTGGTATCGAGGATGTAGATGCGCTCCGGCCAGGCGGCGAAGATCGCGTTCGCCGTGTTGCGGATGTCGTCGACCAGGATCGTGGTCTCGGTGCCCATCGCCTCCTGGAACGCCTGCGCCAGCATCAACCGCTCCTCGAACGTGGTCGGCTGGTCGAAGATCACGCCACCGACCTTGTTGCTCTCGACCTGCCACTCGTCGTCGGCGTGCGCCTCCTTGATGTAGACGTAGGCGAAGTTGGCGACGCCCGCGTACTTCTTGCTCAGGTCCTCCATGCGGGCCACACGGGCCCGGAAGGGCGGTCACGTGTAGCTGCCGAACA
>DATKDQ010000376.1:0-5758 GCA_035544635.1 Thermoanaerobaculia bacterium | reverse complement strand
GATCCCGGAGGAGACGCTGCAGCGGATCTTCGACATGCACTACACGACCAAGACCACGGGCACCGGCATCGGGCTCTACGTGGCGCGCTCCATCGTCGAGGCCCACGGCGGCGAGATCAGGGTCGAGAACCTGGCCGGCCGAGGCAGCGAGTTTCGGCTGCGCCTGCCGGCGCTCGGGCAGGGGCGTTGAGCGCCGTGCTGCACGCGCTGGTGGTCGAGGACGACGAGAACGCGCTGCGCGCGCTGGCCGTTCTGGTTGCCGACGAGGGCTTCGCGGTCGAGAGGGCGACCAGCCTGCGCACGGCGCGCGCCCGCCTGGCCGCCCAGGTCCCCGACGTCGTGCTGCTCGACCTGATCCTCCCCGACGGCACCGGCTTCGAGCTCATCGAGGACCTCGAGGGGCAGACCGACCAGGTGGAGATCGTGGTGATCACCGGCCATGCCAGCGTGAGCACCGCGGTCGAGGCGTTGCGCCGGGGCGCCAGCGACTTTCTGACCAAGCCGGTGGATACGGCGCGACTCAAGCGCATGCTCGCCGGCCTGGCGCGTTCTCGCGAGCTGCGGCCGCGGCTCAGCGAGCTGCGCCGGCAGGTGCGCAATCTCGGCCGTTTCGGAGCGCTGGTGGGAACGGCTCCGGCGATGGAGCGCGTCTACGAGATGGTGACCAGGGTGGCGCCGTCGACCGCCACCGTGCTCGTCACCGGCGAGAGCGGCACCGGCAAGGAGCTGGTGGCGGAGAGCGTGCACCAACTCAGCCGCCGCGCCGGCAGTCCGTATCTGGTCGTGAATTGCGGCTCGCTCTCGCCGACGCTGATCGAGAGCGAGTTGTTCGGCCACGAGCGCGGCAGCTTCACCGGCGCCGATCGGGTGCACCGCGGCTACTTCGAGCGCGCCGACGGCGGCACGCTCTTCCTCGACGAGGTGAGTGAGCTGCCGCTCGAGCTGCAGGCCAAGCTGCTGCGGGTGCTCGAGGCCGGCGCCCTGACGCGGGTGGGCGGCGAGAAGATGGTGAAGGTCGACGTGCGGATCATCGCCGCCACCAACCGCGACCTGGACGCCCGGGTGGCGGAGGGCGAGTTCCGCGGCGACCTGCTCTATCGGCTGAAGGTGTTCCCGATCGAGGTACCGCCGCTGCGGGAGCGGGCCGAGGACATCGAGGCTCTGGCCCAGCACTTCCTCGACGAGCTCAACCGCAAGGAGGCGAGCCGTAAGACGTTCGCGCCGACGGTCCTCCCCATCCTGCAGCGTTGCGCATGGCCGGGCAACGTGCGCGAGCTCAAGAACGTGATCCAGCGCGCCTTCATCCTCGCCGAGAGCGAGATCGGCCCTTCGCATCTGGCGCCCGAGCTGTCGGGCAAGCGCGCGGCGGCCGGTGTCGCCGGTTCCCTGACCACGCTGGCCGAGGCCGAGCGCCGGTTGATCCTGGCCGCGCTGGAGCACTTCGACGGCGACCGGCGCAAGGCCTCCGAGGCCCTGGGCGTGAGCGTTCGCACGCTCTACAACCGGCTGCGCGAGTACGGCGGCGAGTGAGCTCTTCCTCTTTGGCCGGCCCTGTTCATCTGGCACGGTAGTTGCGAGCTTTGGGCTCGTGCTAGGGATCCGGTGGACGGCTCTCAGCCTGGTCTGGACCGCGCGCGCTCCGCTGCGGCGAGGTGATCGCCGGCGACTCGAGGCGAGCGGTCCGCGACACCAACCTGGAGGCCGAGATGAACTGGGAGCTCGTGAAACGCGAATGGAAGCAGATGAGCAGGAACCTGAAGGCCCGTTGGGACAAGCTTACCGACGACGACCTCGAACGGATCGCCGGCAGCCGCGAGCGGCTGGTCGCCCGACTGCGGGACGCCTACGGTCTGACCGCGATGGGCGCCGAAACCCAGCTCGACGACTGGGAACGGCATCAGCAGCCGATCGGGCACGCGGACTCCTCGGCGTAGGCGAACGATCCGGCACGCTCCTTGCGTCATCTCTCCATCGTCCTCGTCCCGCTCATTGAAGGAGAGTCGATGCCGACCCGCATCCGTCTGTTCGCCTTCCTCGCCACCGTCCTGCTATCGGCTGGAGCCCGCGGCGCCGCCATCACGGTCTGGGAGCACAACGACCTGCGTGGAGCGACGGTGGTCTTCGATCGCGCCGTGCCGAGACTGGGTGACGTCGGCTGGAACGACCGCATCTCGTCCCTGCGCGTCGATTCGGGCCGCTGGGAGGTCTGTCGCGACGACGGCTACTCCGACTGTCGCACCGTTTCCGCAGACATGGGCGAGGTGAGACGCCTCGAGTCGGGGTGGAACGACGCCTTGAGCTCGCTGCGGCCGGTGAACGAAGCGATGGCGGGCTCGGCGGAGCAGTTGGCGGGGCGGCTGTATCGCGCCATCCTGGGGCGCGACGCCGACCCGGAGGGTCTGCGCAACGCGGCGGCCCAGATCGAGCGCGGCCAGACCGACACCCTGGTGCGGGGGATGATGCGGAGCGCCGAGTACAGCAATCTGCGCTCACAGAGCTCCGCCGGGGAGATTCTCGATCGGATGTACCGCGGCCTCTACGGCCGCTCCGCCGACTCCGCTGCACGCCGCTCGTACGTGGCATCGATCGAGCGCGGCGAGGACGCGCAGGTGATGCTGGCCCTGCTCTCCGCCGACCAGTACTCCGGCGGCACGGGCGAGCGAATCCCCAGCCCGGAGCCGCCATCGAGCGTCTACGACCTGCAGGCGAACGGCGCAGGGCTGGTGGTGTGGGGCGCCAACGGGCGCTACGAGTCGCTGTCGGGAGCGTCCGTGGTGCTGAGCCGCGACGGCAGGGCTCGCGTCGGACTCGACGGCACCACTCCCCAGAGCTTCGACGGCACCTGGACCGCGGAGTCGAGCGAGCGCATGCGGCTCCAGATTCCCGACATCGGTGGACGCCGCGTCGGCGGCAGCGGCAGCGTGCTGCTCGACGGCGGCCGCCTGGCGCGCGTCGAGGTGACGGCGGGCACTCCGGGAGCCCGCAACCAGATCGTCTTCTCCTTCGTTGCGGACGATTACACACCTCCGCGCGAGGAGACGCTCTGCATGCAGGAGGCGCGCGCGCGCCTCGAGGGCGATCGGGGTATTCCCCTGGTCCTGCTCTTTCTGGCTCCCGAGCGCACCAGCGGCGCCAGCGGATGGGTCGAGCTGAGCGGCGACGCGGTGGTTCTCGCCGGCCCCACGAGCGTCAGCTACCGGTGCGAGATCGACGCCAGACGCGGACAGGTGCTCGGCGTCTCGACCCAGCGCCGCTGAGCTGATAATTCGTAATCAGCAGGTCGCGGAGTTCAACTCTCGCCGTCGGCTCCATTTCGAAGCCAGAACCACCGTGAAGAGTGTTCCGAGATTCGGCGGCGACGTCGATATCTCGTGTCGAGCGAAGTGTACGGGCACCCAGTTGCCCTGCTGGTCCCAACCGCCACGGGTACGCTTCACAGCTCCAGCGGAAAGTAAGGAATTCCTACTTCCTGATATCCTACCCGGATGATTGCCAAGAAGACGACAAAGAACCAGATCACGCTACCCAAGAAGATCGTCGAGCAGTTCCCGGGCTACGACTACTTCGAGGTCAGCGCCGAGAGCGGAAGGATCATCCTGAGACCCGTCGACCTCGAAGCGCTCGCGAAGGTGCAGCGCAAACTGGAAGAGCTGGGCATCACGGAGAGCGAAGTGCGAGAGGCCGTGGAATGGGCACGTGAGCGCGACCGTTGAGAGTCGTGCTGGACACAGCCGTCGTCGTGTCGGCGCTCCTTTTCGAGGCCGGGAGGCTCAGCTACGTTCGCGACGCGTGGACAACGGGCCGGCTGGTGCCGCTGGTCTCGCGGGACACGACGACGGAGCTGTTTCGGGTACTGGGGTATCCAAAGTTCGACTTGAGCCCCGAAGAGGTGGAAACCGTCTTGTCGGCCTATCTTCCCTTCGTGGAAGCGGTCGATGTAAAGGGCGACCTGCGTGGGCTCCCCCGATGCTCCGATCCGGACGATCAGATGTTCGTCGAGCTGGCGCATGTCGGCGAAGCCGAAGCTCTGGTGACCGGCGACCAGGCTCTGCTCGCCATGAAGGGGGACGTCACCTTCGACATCCTGAGCCCCGGTCAGCTGAGAACCAGGCTGTCGCGCTGACGTGAAGTCCGCGATCTGCTTCGCGAGAAGTCCAACCAGCAGCCCGGCAACGAAGCCTCCCGCGGTTGTGAGGAGCAACAGCAGTGCGACCGACACCTCCGCGCTCACCCAGAGGACGCGCGCCTGGACCGGTGTCGTGTTCTGGAGGGCGATGACGATCAGCGCGACGATCAACGCCAGGAGGGCGAGGAACTCTCACCTGAGTCGGGCGCGGCGATTGTCGAGCCGGACTCAGGCTCGACGACGATGGCTTCGAGCGCCAGACGAGTGAGGATCACGTCGACGCTTCGCTCGTCGAGTCCGTGCCGCACCCGAATCCCGGGACGCAGCAGAACCTCCCGATACTCCCTGAGCAGGGCCTCGCTCAGTGCGAAGGCGAAGCGGCGCGAGAGCATGCCATCGACGATTCTCGCGGTCGGGGCCAAGGCGTCCGAGGTGAGAATGCCGGCGATCAGGACGTTGGTGTCGACGACTTGCGACCGAGCTCACTTCGAGCGTACTCGCCGGGTCTCGTCCAGGGCCAGCTCGAGTGCGGCCGCCTCGTCGAGTGCGCTGTTCTCTCGCGCCCGAGCCACCAGCGCCTCCGCCGTTTCCCGCGGCTTCACGCCGTAGAGCTCCAGGCTCTCCGCAATCAGCTCACCCAGACCGATGCCTCGACGGGCGGCGGCTTCGCGCAAGGCCTGGTGGAGCTCGTCCGGCAGCGTGATCGTCAGTCTCGACACTCCTGCACTTTAGCGCGGAGGCGCATGAGCACCAAGGCACCGGAGCTTCCCGGGTCCTTCCGAGCCTGAGTCAGGCTCGCAGCCGCCGTTCGACGGCGGCACCGTCCGTGGCGAGGGACCACGTCCCGATCAGCTCGCCGAGCGCCTCCTCTGCCTCCCGCAGGGCGAAGGGCCAGCGGGCGGTCGAGCGGTACCAGCGGCCGGCGCCGCGCAGGATGCGGACCTCGTTGCTGAAGCGCACCTCCTGCAGGCGCGGTCCCACCACGCGCTGCCCGCGCTGCTCGATGACGGATCGTTCACCCTCGAGCCCGGCGTGGCGCACCGGCTCGCGCTCGCTCGCGTAGGCCCGGGCGAGCTTCAGACCCAGTTTCCCCGCCGCCGATCGCGCCGGGCGATCCTCCGGCGGCTCGCCCGGGTGCGATTCGACGACGAGCGAGAGCTCGCAGGGTCCGTGCGCGACGATGACGTTGCTCTCGGAGGATTCCGCGCCGCGGCCCGGAGCGATCCGTTCGCTCCCGTCGTAGAAGGCCGTGAGCACGACCGCCGGCTCGTCGGTTGCGGCGTAGCGGTGCTCCACGATCCATCCACTCGGCAGCTCGATCGAGAAGCCGCCGGCGTGCCGGTTCGCCTTGCGGCGGCATCTTCCGCTGCGCTCCTGCGGCGAAAGAGGCGGGTTCCCGCTCCGAGTCCGTACTAGGAGGTGGGACCGGTTCTTCACGACGGCGTGGGGAGACGACGCCGGAGAGCCGGTACCAGAGCGAGCGGAGGAGGTTCGGATGAGCGGGACGAGATCGACACTGCTGCTGGTCGGGTCACTCTGCTGGGTGCTCGCCTGTGGCACCGGTGAGCGAGGCGCGGACACCGAGGAGGGGGCGAGCGCGGTACGCACCGAGCCTTCCAGGGAACGAGCCGA
>DATKDQ010000375.1:0-13325 GCA_035544635.1 Thermoanaerobaculia bacterium | reverse complement strand
CGAGCTCACCGGCGACGACGTCACCGAATGCGTCGGGGGTGCGCGCGGGCTCGCTGAGGTGGACCTCTCACGCGCCTATCGCTCGCAGGTCGATCCGCGGCTCAACTACGAGCAGGCGCTCGAGATGGCGCTCTTGGTCGGTCGCAAGATGGGAACGCTCGCCCCTCAGACCGTTCGCGCCTAGCTCCGGAAATGCTGAGTAGCATTTCCTCCGCTAGGCATGACATGGCGCCGGGGACGGCGCTGGCTCCGGAAATGCTGAGTAGCATTTCCTCCGCTAGGCATGACATGGGGCCGGGGACCGCGCTGGCCCGGGAGGGTGTCCGAGTAATGCAGGTCAGCGCTTCGGAGCACGGGAGCCCGTCCGTCCGCGGACGGGCGACGCGCGCCGTCCGCGGCGCCAAACAGCATCTAGCCGGAGGAGCATGCTACCCAGCACGCTCCGGAGGCTAGCTCGGACGCGACTGCAGGCGCTGGCGCGCCTCGAATGCGTAGGGCGAGCGCGGATGATCGTCGACCAGCCGCTGAAGGGTGTCGTTGGCCTCGGACTCGCGCCCGAGGGCCGAGAGCGTCTCCGCCAGCTCGAACAGGACCATGTCCTCGGGCAGCGAGCGCCGCGCGCGGCCGCCCTCGAGGTGCTTCTCGAGCTCGGCGACGACCTGCTCGAGCTTGCCCTCGTCGCGATCGAGCGCGAGCAGGTTGAGCTCGACCGAGAGGGCGAGGATGGTCCCGGGACTGCGGCGCAGGTACTCCCGCCACAGCTCGCGCGCCGTGCCGGTCTCCCCCTCCCTGGCGGCGATCTCGCCGAGATACACGCGCGCCACCTCGCCGGCGCTGGTGGAGCCGTAGTCGTCGCCGAGCTCCTGGAACAGCGCCTTCGCCCTGGCCAGCCGTTCGGCGTCGCTGGCGAAGCGGGGCGCTTCCGGATCGTCGGGAGCGGCGTCGAACACGTCGACCTCGGCCCCGTAGACGCGGAGCGCGGCCTCCAGCCGTTGCGCGGCCACGGCCTCGCGCCGGCTGAGGAAGAAGGCGACCAGCGCGGCGACCAGGAGGACGGCCACGAGCCCCCCGATCGTCCACAGCGCGAGCCGCTCGTGCCCCCGCACGTACTGGATCCCGCGCCCCAGCGCCTCGCGGACCTCGTCGCGCTTGATCTCCTTGCGGGTGAGATGACCTGGCATGCTTCCTCCGTCGGGGGCTGGTGCGGCTGGGAGGACTCGAACCCCCGACCTAGGGCTTAGGAAGCCCCCGCTCTGTCCAGCTGAGCTACAGCCGCGATCGCCAGCGAGGCATTATACGGAACGGTCTCACCCCTCAGGTCGCTCGATCAGTACTGGATCAAGGACTTCACCGGGTACCTCTCGAGCTTCCTGCGCCCCGCGAGGCCCTCGAGCTCGATCACGAACCCGAGTCCGGTCACCAACCCGCCCGTGTTCTCCACCATCTCAGCGGTGGCGAGCGCGGTGCCCCCGGTCGCGATCAGGTCGTCGACGATGAGGACCCGATCGCCGGGGCCGATCGCGTCGGCGTGCATCTCGAGGGTGTCGCGCCCGTACTCGAGCGCGTAGGAGCGGTTCACGGTGCGCGAGGGCAGCTTGCCGGGCTTGCGCACCGGCACGAAGCCGGCGTTGAGGCTCGCCGCGACGATGGGCGCGAAGATGAAGCCTCGCGACTCCATCCCCACCACCTTGTCCACGCGCTCGCCGACGAACATCCAGCTCAGCCGGTCGACGGTCATGCGGAGCGCGAGCGGATCCTGCATCAACGTGGTGATGTCGTAGAACACGATGCCCGGCTTCGGAAAGTCGGGCACCTCGCGGATGTAGCGTTTCAGGTCGTCCATGAGCTCTCCTACCAACCTGGTGCGTGCGACGCGGCGTCGCTCACTGCGCGTCACCTTCGCTCCAGCCGTGTCGCCCGATCAGAGGGACGAACCCCACCGCCTCTCCCTCTTCACGCTCGATTCGCCGTTCTCCGCGGTGATAGCGCACCAGACGCTGGCCGTCGCGATCACCCTCCGGGATGAGCAGGAGCCCATCGACCGCGAGCTGCTCGAGGAGCGGGGCGGGTACGGCGGGCGCCCCGGCGGCGACCAGGATGCGGTCGAACGGTGCCGCCTTGGCCCAGCCCACGGTGCCGTCGAAGGTCTGGATCTTCACGTTCTCGATCTTCAGGTCGCGCATCCTCTGGATCGCGGCCTTGGCCAGCGCCGCAATCCGCTCCATGCTGTACACCCAGCGTACGAGTGAGGCGAGGATCGCGGTCTGGTACCCGCTGCCGGTGCCGACCTCGAGCACGCGGTGCGCCGCGTCGACGGCCAGGAGCTCGGTCATGCGGGCCACGACGTACGGCTGCGACAGCGTCTGCGCCGCGCCGATGGGCAGCGTGTAGTTGCCGTAGGCCCTGGCCAGGAACTGGTCGCGCACGAAGAGGTGGCGGGGCACGGCGGAAAGTGCCTGGAGCACCCGCGGGTCACGGATGCCGCGCCGCTCGAGGTCGCGCACCATGCGCTCACGCTGATAGGCGTAGCCATCCCTCAACCGCCATCTCCCACCGCCCGCCCGAGCGCGGCGATCACCTCGGCGTGCGCGTCGAGGCCCTCGTAGTCGGTCAGATCGAGGCGCAGCGGCGTGATCGAGACCAGACCCGCGCTCACGGCGGCGTGATCACAGTCCGGCCCCTCCTCCCACCGCGGCTCACCGCCGATCCAGAAGTAGCGGCGCCCGCGTGGATCGCCGCGCTCGACCACGACCTGCTCGTACACGCGACGCGCCAGCCTGGTGAGCCGCACCCCAGCCGAAGGGGTCGCCGGCAGATTCACGTTGAGGAGCATTCGCGGCGAGACGCCGTGATCGAGCAGGGCGTGCAGCAGCGCCGCCGAGACGCGAGCCGAGCGGGCGAACGAGGTCTCGTCTCCGATCTGCTGACTGAACGCGACCGCGGGCAACCCGAGCAGGTGCGCCTCGAGCGCCGCGCTCACCGTGCCCGAGTAGGTGACGTCGTCGCCGAGGTTGAGGCCGTGGTTGATACCCGAGACCACCAGATCCACCGGATCCTCGCGCAGCACCCAGTGCACGGCCAGGTTCACGCAGTCGGTCGGCGTGCCGTCGACGGCGAAGCGACCCGGGCGCATCTCGACCATGCGCAGCGGTCGGTCGAGTGAGAGCGCGTGGCCGCAGGCGCTCTGCTCGCGGTCCGGCGCCACCACGACGACGTCGGCGAACCCGGCGAGGGCCTCGGCGACGGCTCCGAGCCCCTCCGCGTGGATGCCGTCGTCGTTGGTGAGCAGGATGCGCGGCCGTCGGCTCATGACTCGATCATCACATGCGGCCTGGGCGGCCGTCCGCAAGGACGCGCGCCGTCCGCGGCGCCAACAATGAGCCAGCGGAGCAAAGGCTACTCAGCATTTGCTCCGCTAGCGCCGGTAGCGTCCGATCAGGGGGTCCAGCGCCTCGAGCGTGTCGTGCGGAACCAGCGCGAGATCGGTGACCAGGGCGCCCCGCAGCGCGTCGCGACAGCCACACGCCGACCCAGACGACGCAGCACCGAGGCGCGCGATCTCGCGCAGCGTGTTCTGCGCCGTGCTGGTGTTGCGCTTGAGCACCTCCAGCACGCCCTCCACGGTGACCGACTCGACGTCCTCCTTCCAGCAGTCCCAGTCGGTCACCAGAGCGAGGCAGATGAAGCACATCTCCGCCTCGCGGGCGAGCTTCGCCTCCTGGAGGTTGGTCATGCCGATCACGTCGGCGCCCCACTGCCGGTAGACCACCGACTCGGCCTTGGTGGAGAACTGCGGTCCTTCCATGCACAGGTAGGTCCCACCCGCGTGGTGTTTGGCGTCGATCCGCCGCAGCGCCTCGAGCGCCACCGCGGAGAGTCCCGGGCAGGTGGGATGTGCGAACGACACGTGCGCCACCAGACCGTTGCCGAAGAAGGTGTCGGGACGGTGACGGGTTCGATCGAAGAACTGGTCCACCACCACCACCTGCCCCGGCTCGTAGGGCTCCCGCAGCGAGCCCACCGCGCTCACCGACACCAGGTGGGTGACGCCCAGCTTCCTGAACCCGAAGACGTTGGCGCGGTAGTTCAGCTCCGAGGGGAGCAACCGGTGATCGCGCCCGTGGCGCGGCAGGAACGCGACCGGCGTCCCTTCGAGCTCGCCGAGGACGTACGCGTCGGAGGGACGGCCGAACGGGGTGTCGACCCAGCGCTCCTCGACCTTCCGCAGCTCCTCCATGCCGTAGAGCCCGGTCCCTCCGATGACGCCCAGCCGCGGATCGCTCACGCCCGCCCTCCCCCACCGCCCGCGGCCGCACCAGCGATCGCCAGCGCGGTGGCGAGCGCCGAGCGCCCGCGCGCACCGTCGACGTAGTCGACGTCGACACCTCGGCAGGCGTCGACGAACGCCTCCAGCTCGCGCCGCAGCGGCTCCTCGCGCGCCACCGAGAGGTCGAGGGCCGAGATGCGGCGGGCCCCGGCACCGGTCTCGCCAGGCGGCCCCTCGCCGGGCGCGGCCGCGACCGACACCGCGCCGGCACTGCGGTCCTCCAGCCGGTAGCCCCGAAGTGTCTGCTCCTGATAGTCGAGCGAGTAGTAGCGCTCGCGCGAGAACAGGCGGAGCTTGCGCACCCGTTCGGCCGAGACCCGCGACGCGGTCAGGTTAGCGACGCAGCCCGAGTCGAGCTCCACCCGTGCGTTGGCGATGTCGATGCGGTCGGAGAGCACCGCGACGCCCGCCGCGCGCACCTCGCGCACAGGGCTCGGGTCGAGGGCATGGAGGATCTGGAGGTCGTGGATCATGAGGTCGAGGATCACGTCGATGTCCAGGCTGCGCGGGCTCCAGACCGAGAGCCTCTGCACCTCGAGGAAGCGCGGCCGAGGCGACTGGGCGACCAGCGTCGCCACCGCGGGATTGTAGAACTCGACGTGCCCCACCGCGAGCACGCGATCGCCGGCGCGCTCGAGCAGGCGATCGGCCGACTCGAGATCGAGGGTGATCGGCTTCTCCACCAAGACGTGGAGGCCGAGATCGAGCAGCTTGCCCGCCACCGCGCCGTGGCTCACCGTCG
The DNA here is from genome assembly GCA_035544635.1 of Thermoanaerobaculia bacterium. Lineage (GTDB taxonomy): Bacteria > Acidobacteriota > Thermoanaerobaculia > Multivoradales > Multivoraceae > DATAFT01. The sequence goes on along the minus strand of DATKDQ010000375.1, from coordinate 8,256 downwards.
GCACCGCCACCACCACCGCCTCGGCTCCCTCGGCCAGGGCGTCGAGCGTGGCCAGGGCCCGGGTCGAGAACTCGGCGGCTACCTGTCGAGCGACCTCCTGACGCAGATCGTAGACCCCGGTGAGCTCGACTCGTTCGAGCCCGGCGAGAAGTCGCACGTGATGGCGGCCGAGCGCACCGACGCCGACCACGCCGACGCGCAGCGGTGGGTCGGACACCGGCTGTCCGGATGCGGTCGTGGCGCCCGTCTCCGCCGGCCGTCCGGTCGAATCAGTCAGCGGCGGCCCCCCGCGATCCCGGGCGCCTGGTCTTGATCACGCCGCGCTTGCTCTCCGCGACGAAGCCGATCAGGTAGTCGACGTCGGGACCGCGCGCCGGGAGGGCACGGAGCTCTTCGAGCGCCTGGCTGGTGTTTTTTCCGGAGCGAAGCAGCACGCGAAGGGCGCGCTCGATCTCCCGGATCCCCTCCGGGGAGAAGCCCTTGCGCTCGAGGCCGATGCGATTGACGCCGTAGCACAGCGGCTTCTGTCCCACGGTGCGCGCGAACGGGAGCGCGTCGAGGGTGACCACCGAGAAGCCGCCGATGTAGGCGTGGCGCCCGACGCGGCAGAACTGATGCACCGCGCTCATGGCGCCGATGGTGGCGTCGTCGGCGACCTCGACGTGACCGGCGAGGGTGGCGCCGTTGGTGAAGACGGTGCGGCTGCCGACCTGCGAGTCGTGACCGACGTGGCTGTAGGCCATGAACAGGTTGTCGTCGCCGATCCGCGTCACGCCGCCGCCGAACGCGGTGCCGCGGTTGAGCGTCGCGAGCTCGCGGACGGTGTTGCGATCGCCGATCCAGAGCTCGCTGCGCTCGCCCTGGTACTTGAGGTCCTGCGGGTCGAAGCCCACGCAGGCGAGTGGGAACACCCGATTCTCGCGGCCCAGTCGCGTCGGTCCGTAGACCTGGGCGCCGGGGCCGATCTCGCAGTCGGGTCCGATCTCGACCTCGGCGCCGATCACCGCGGCGGCCCCCACCCGCACTCCGCTCGCGAGGCGCGCACCAGGGTCGATCTGCGCGGTGGGATGGATCAGGCCGGCCATACCCGAGCTCCGGCGCCGCCCTCGCGGTTCACCATCGCCGACAGGCACACCGCCTCGGCGGCGACCTCGCCCTCGACTAAGGCCCTGCCGGCGAGCTTGCAGGTCGTCGAGCGCATGCGCAGCACCTCGACCTCGTAGCGAAGCTGATCTCCGGGCACCACCGGCCGGCGGAACCTCGCCCTCTCGATGGCCATGAAGTACAGCAGCTTCTGATCACGGTCGGGGATGTCGTGGAGCAGGAGGATCCCCCCAGCCTGCGCCAGGCCCTCGACCACCAGCACGCCCGGCATCACCGGCTGGCCCGGGAAGTGCCCCTGAAAGAAGCGTTCGTCGATGGTCACGTTCTTGGTCGCCGCGATGCGGCGGCCGGGCTCGAGCTCGAGCACGCGGTCGACCAGCAGCATCGGATACCGGTGCGGCAGCACGGACTGGATCCACCGCACGTCGAAGGGCCCGATGGCGGTCACCGCTTCACTCCCGGTCCCGCGTGGAGTCTCTTTCCAGAGCGGCCAGGCGCCGTCGGATCTCCGGAAGGCGGGCGAGGAGCGCCACCTGCCGGCGCCACCGAGCGGCGGAGACCGCCGGGACGCCCGCCACTTGCGCGCCCGCCGGGACGTCGTCGAAGACCGCCGACTTTCCCGCCACCCGCGCTCCATCTCCGACGGCGACGCGATTGGAGACGCCGGACTGCCCGGCGAGGATCACGCCGTCCCCCAGCGTGGCGCTGCCTGCCACACCGACCTGGCCGCACAGGATGCTGGAGCGTCCGATCCGCACGTTGTGCCCGACCTGCACCAGGTTGTCGATCTTGGTGCCCGCGCCGACCCGGGTCTCCTCGAGCGCCGCCCGATCGATCGCGGAGTTGGCGCCGACCTCGACCTCGGCCTCGAGCACGGTCGAGCCAACCTGCGGCACCTTCACGTGCCGCCCGTCGCGCCAGACGTAGCCGAAGCCGTCGGCACCGATCACGGTGCCGGCGTGCAGCACCACGCGCTCTCCCAGCCTGGTTCGCGGGTAGAGGACGACATGGGGATGGAGCACCGCGGCACGCCCGATGTGCGACCCCGCACCCACGCACACGAAGGGGTGGAGCACCACCTCCTCGGCGATCTCGCAGCCTTCGCCGATCACCACGTAGGGGCCGATCGAGGCGCTGGGCGCGAGCCGGCACTCCGCGCCGACCAGGGCTGTCGGGTGCACCCCGGGCGGCGCCGCGGCCTCGGGATGGAAGACCCGCAGCAGGTCGATCAGCGCGCGGCCGGGATCGTCGCAGACCAGGAGGTCGCAGCCCAAACCACTGGTGGCGGGACCGGTGAGGATCGCGCCGGCGCCGCTCGCCTCGGCCTGGTGCCGAAGCTTGGGATCGGTGAAGAACGAGAGATCCTCGGGGCCGGCCGACTCCAGCGCGCGCAGGCCGTGCAGAACGCGCTCGGAGTCGCCGGCGACGCGGCCCCCCACCCGCGCGGCGAGCTCCCCGAGCCGAAACGGCACGTCACTCGCCGCCGGAGGTGGCGGCCGCGGTGGAGTCCAGGCGCTGGATCACCAGCTCGGTGATGTCCACCTGCTCGTCCGCGTACACCAGGCCGCTCTGGAACTTGTTGAAGATGAGAGTGAAGCCGCCCTCCTTCCCGATCTCGTTGATGATCGGGAACACCGCGGCCTCCACCTTGTCGATCTCGTCGTTGCGGCGCTTCTGGACGTCGCGCTCGGCGTCTTCGCGGGCGCGCTGGAAGGCCCTGCTGCGATCCTCGATCTGGGCCTGCAGCTCCACCAGCTTGTCCTCGGCGAGCGAGAGGCGTCCCTCCTGGAGCCGCTTCTGCAAGTCGACCAGCTCGTCGTTGAGAGTCTTGAGCTGGGCCGCCCTCTGCGCCTGCAGTTGATCGATGGTCTCGATCACCGCCTTGCCGCGCTGAGAGTCGGTCATGATGCGGTTGACGTCGATCACGGCGACCTTGATCTGTGACTGCGCCGCCAGGGGCGAAGACGCTGCGACCGCCAGCATCGCCGCCGCCAGGCATGGAACCACCATTCGCATTCGGAAGCCAGGACTCATGATCTCACTCCGCTCCTTGTTTCGCGTGGACTTCGAAGCATGACGCCGTGCTCGGTCCCAGCCCCTCAGAAAGACGTGCCGATCGAGAAGTCGAAGCTCTGGAACCGCTCCTGGTCGAACGCCGGCAGGTTCTTGAGTGGATCGAGGTTCTGCGACCAGATGAAGCGGAGCGGAGCACCGAAGAGCGGCACATTGATCCGGAGCTCCAAGCCGCCAGAATATCGCAAGTGCCCTAGATCGTACGACTGCTCCTCGGCGTAGACGTTGGCGGCGTCGATGAAGGGCACCAGCCGGAAGGGGCCGCCGAGCAGGAACTGGTACTCCAGGTTGAGCTGGAAGAACTTGTCGCCGCCCTTCGGGAACCCGTTGTCGAGAAGGGTGCCCCCGGTCTCGAAGTCGCGCGCCCACACCGAGCGGAACTGGAACCCTCGTACGCTCTGCTCGCCGCCGAGGAAGAAGCGGTTGAGAAAGAAGATGTCCCGCGGATTGCCTTCGTCGTCGGAGCCGAAGGGGTCGATCAGCCCGCCTTCGACGTTGACCGCGGCCACCGTCCTCAAGCCGCCAATCGTGATCGGCTTGAAGTAGGTCAGGCCGAGGATCGGCCGCACGTACCAGTCGCCGCCGCCGAGGAAGCCACCGGCGTATTCGAGGTTGGTCCGAGCGTAGATCCCGCGGGTCGCCTCGAGAGCGCTGTCGCGCTTGTCGTAGGACCAGCCCAGTGAGAACGCCGACCGCGTGAAGTCGAACGCCTGCTCGACCACCTGGTCCTCTTCGCCGAAGAAGTTGAAGGAGCGGAAGTCCTCGAACGCCGCGTTGGTATAGCCGAACGAGACGTTCGACCACGGCCCGATGACGCGCTGGTAGGTGACGGATCCGCCCTGCTCCTTGCGCACGAACCGCTGTGACGCCAGCAGGTCGAAGTCGAGATCGCGGCTGAAGATCTGGATGCCGACGTTCTGCGGTTTGTCACGCAGCCAGGGAACGAAGTAGGAGACGTCGAACTGCTCGGTGTAGCGGCCGGTCTGGAGCTGCACCGCGAGCGTCTCGCCGCGTCCCAGGAAGTTGCGCGTGCGGATGCCGCCCTGCAGGAAAAAGCCGTCGATCTCGCTGTAGCCGCCGCCGAAAGTGAGCTCGGTGCGCTCCGCCTCGTCGCCCTTGACCGTCAGGTTGACCTTCTTCTCCTGGTTGTCGATGTCCAGCTCGACCGGCTCCTCCTGGTGCACCTTGAAGTACTGGAGCTGGTTGATGCGGAAGAGACTGCTCTTGAGCTGGGCAGAGTTGAACACCATGCCCTCGTGCACGCGCAGGGAACGCCGCAGCACGCGGTCCTTGGTCTTCGAGTTGCCCTCGAACTCGATGCGGCCGACGCGGAACTGGTCGCCCTCGTCGATCTGGAGCCTGACGTCCGCGATCAGGTCCTCGCGCTCCACCACCTCGTCCTCGATGCGCGCGAACATGTAGCCGGTGTTGCTGTAGAACTCCTGGATCTGCTCGATCCCCTTCTCGATGACATCGGCCCGTAGCCAGCCGCCCTTGGGCTGCTCGAAGGCGTTCTTCAGGAACTCGGAGGGCAGCACCTGGTTGCCCTCGAACAGGATCTCGCCGAGCTTCCAGCGCTCCCCTTCCTCCAGCGGCACCACGATCCCGAGCTGGCGCCGCTTGGGAAGACCCTCGCTGTCCTCACCGCTCTCGATGATGTAGGTCTCCGGCTCGCCGATCACCAGGTTCTTGTAGCCGGCGTTGCGGTAGAGCTCGCGCACGTGATCGAGGTCCTGCTCGATGGTGGCCGGGTTGTAGATGTCGCGCTTGCGGATGCGGGTGAGGAGGTTCGACTTCTTGGTCTTCTTCATCGCCGACCGCAGCGTACCGTCGCCGAACACCTCGTTGCCGTCGAAGGTCACCTTTCCGATCTTGACCTTGTCGCCCTCGTCGATGATCACCAGCACCCGCAGCTCGTACTGGGAGACCCTTTCGAGCTGCACCGCGGCGTCGGCGAAGCGGTAGCCCTTCTCGGCGTACAGAGCCTCGATCTCCGCCTCCAGACGGGCCAGCTCGCCCTTCGAGAGATGACTGCCCTCGAACAGCTCGAGGCGCTTGCGGTCGATCATCTCGGTGATGTCGCTTCGCTTGAGCTTATCGAGCCCCTGGTAGTCGATCGATACTAGGAGCGGCCTCTCCTCGATCTCGACCTCGATGCGCACCCGGTCGTCGCCGACCGGCTCGACCGCGATCGAGATGTCGTCGATCAGGTCGCGCTCCCAGAGCTCTTTCAGGCGGCGATTGAGCTCGGTGGGGTCGTAGCGCGAACCCACCTCGAGACCGAGATAGAAGAGCAGGTCCTGCTCGGTGAGGGTGACATTGCCCTCGACTCCGACCTCGGCGATCTCGCGGCCGGCGTGCTCGCGGCTCTGCGCCGCCAGAGGCGCCGCGCACAGGAGGACGGCGGCGGCCAGCAGGCAGCCGCCCACCGCGCGCGTCCACGCAAGCGCGGCACTGTCACCGGACTCGAGCGGTGGGATCAAGAACATTGCGCGGAGTAGGCGCCGCCGGGGTGCAAGCCGGGACGGCGCCGGCCGCCCCGCTCGTCGTAGCTGCTACGCGCCCGCAGTCGCGGCTCCTTGCTATCGGTGCCCCGGCTGTGAACAACGCGCCGAGCACCGGCCGCTATTCCGCCCGGTCACGTCTCGTCTCAGGTCTCGGTGCCGATCGACACCCGGGAGCGTGGGTGAAACGAGAGCTCCTCACCCTCGACCCGCACCTCGATCCAGGCGAGATCGTCCTCCCCCTCGCGGCGCTGGATCAGAATGTCGGAGATGGCGTCCTGCAGGTAGCGCTGGATCGTCCGCCGCAGCGGGCGGGCGCCCGTGGAGGGATCCACGCCGGCCCGCTCGAGGAGCCATTGCCTGGCGGCCGCGTCGACCTCGACTTTCAGGTGCTTCTCACCCAGGGTGACGTTGAAATCCTCGAGCAGAATGTCGGTGATCAGGCGCAGCTCGACCGAGCCGAGCGGGTTGAAGACGATCACTTCGTCGAGGCGGTTGATGAACTCGGGGCTGAAGGTGCGGCGCAGCTCGCCGAGGATCTCCTCCTCGATCCGCTTGAAGCCGTCGTCCTCGCTTTCCATGAACCCCATGCGGCCACCCCGCAGCACCAGCTTGGAACCGATGTTCGAGGTCATCAGCACCAGCGAGTTCTTGAAGTCCACGTGGTTGCCGTAGGCGTCGGTGAGCACGCCGTCCTCGAGAATCTGCAGCAGCAGATTGCAGACGTCGGGGTGAGCCTTCTCGATCTCGTCGAACAGCAGCATCGAGTAGGGCTGCCGTCGGATGCGCTCGGTGAGCTGGCCGCCCTCCTCGTGACCGACGTAGCCCGGCGGCGAGCCGATGAGCTTGGAGACCGCGTGCTTCTCCATGTACTCGCTCATGTCGAAACGCACCAGGGTGTCCTGGCTGCCGAACAGGAACTCGGAGAGGCGGCGCGCCACCTCGGTCTTGCCCACGCCCGACGGTCCGAGGAACATGAAGGAGCCCACCGGGCGCTGGGGATCGCTCACGCCGAGCCGGGAACGGCGAATGGCGCGGCTGATCGCCGAGATCGCGCGGTCCTGTCCCACGACGCGCTTGCGCAGGATGTCCTCCATCTGCGTCAGGCGCTCGGCCTCTGCGGTCTTGAGGCTCACCACCGGGATGCCGGTCCAGGACGAGACCACCTCTTCGACGTCCCGCGCGGTGACGTCGAGGTAACCCTCCTCGGAGGCCAACGCACCCATGTTCTCGAGATCCTCGCGAAGCTCGATCTCCTTCTCGCGCAGGTACACGGCGCGCTCGAAGTCCTTGGCCGAGATGGCGTCCTTCATCTCCTGCACGACCTGGCGGATCTCCTGCTCCAGCCGGCGCAGGTTCTGGGTGTTGCGCGCGCGTCGCAGCTTGACCTTGGCGCCGGCCTCGTCGATGACGTCGATCGCCTTATCGGGCTGGTAGCGGTCGCTGATGAAGCGGCTCGATTGATAGATCGCCGCGCGCAGCGCATCCTCGGTGTACTGCACCTTGTGGAACGACTCGTAGCGCTCCTTGAGGCCGGACAGGATGTGGAAGGTCTCCTCTATGGTCGGCGGATCGATCTGGATCGCCTGAAAGCGGCGCAGGAGGGAGCGGTCCTTCTCGATGTACTTGCGGTACTCCTTGAGCGTGGTCGCGCCGATGCAGGAGATCTCCCCGCGCGACAGCGCCGGCTTGAGGATGTTCGCCGCATCGAGCGAGCCCTCCGCCGAGCCCGCTCCGATCAGCGAATGGATCTCGTCGATGAAGACGATCAGATCGGGGCTCTCGCGCAGCTCCTTCAGGATGCCCTTCAGGCGCTCCTCGAACTGGCCGCGGTACTTGGTGCCGGCGACCACCAGCGACAGGTCGAGGGCGATCACCCGCTTCTGAGCGAGCGACACCGGCACGCTGCCGGTGACGATTCGCTGGCCGAGCCCCTCGACGATGGCGGTCTTGCCGACGCCGGGCTCGCCCAGCAGAATCGGGTTGTTCTTGGTGCGGCGCGACAGGATCTGGATGATCCGGTCGAGCTCCTTCTGGCGGCCGATCAGCGGGTCGAAGACGCCCTCCGAGGCAAGGGCGGTGAGGTCGCGGCCGTACTCGGTGAGAAAGGGCAGCTCCTTCTTCTGCTGCGAGGCTTCCTTCTCCTTGTTGATGCTCGACACTTCCTCGCGCACAGTCTCCACGTCGAGGCTGTACTGATGGAGGATGCGCATTGCCAGGCATCCCTCGACCCGAAGGATGCCGAGGAGCAGGTGCTCGGAGCCGACCGCGGGGTGCAGCATGGTCTCGGCCTCGTGGGCGGCGTAGGCCAGCACCTTCTTCGACTCCTCGGAGAGCGGGAGCTCGGCGGTCGAGGAGATCCTCTCCACGAATACCCGCTCGCCTTCGATCTCGCGCCGGATCTCGTCGGGTTTTACGTGCAGTCGCCGAAACAGCTCGCTGGTGGTGTCCTCGCCCTCGCGCAGGATGCCGAGCAGGATGTGCTCGGTCTCGATCACCCGGCTACCCAGCTTCGACGCCTCGTAGCGCGCGAAGAAGAGCGCCCGCCGTGCCTTCTCGTTGTATTTCTCGAACA
>DATKDQ010000374.1:0-3881 GCA_035544635.1 Thermoanaerobaculia bacterium | reverse complement strand
CGGATCACCCCCTGCCGGTCGAGCAGGAAGCTGACGCTGGTCCAGGCCCGGGGGCGGCCGTCGAGCCACCAGGCGCGCAGCGTGCGCCAGCCGGCGTCGATCGCCACCGGGAACTCGAAGCCGAGCTCGTCGGCCCAGCGGGCCACCTCGTCGACGTCCGCTCCATCCGCTCCACCGCGCCCCTTGTGGTGGTAGAGGCCGATCACCGTCAGCCCCCGTTCGGCATAGCGTTGGTGGAAGTCGTTCAGCGCCGGCGCCGAGGCCCGACAGTAGGGGCAGTGGGGCGCGGTCCAGAAGCGCACCAGCACCACCCTCCCCCGCAGCTCCTCGAGGGTGAGAGGCTCGCCGTCGAGCCACTGCTCGACCGTCCACTCGGAGGGCCGGGAGCCGACGAGATCGTCTCCCTCGCGGGCCGCCAGCGGGCCGGCCGCCAGCAGGACCGGGAGCAGGAGCGTGACGGCGCGCCTCATCGCCTCGCATTGTACCGGCGCGCTGCCCGGCGGCGCTGGCGCGAACGCCCGCCCCGCAAAGTGTCCGCGCACCGTGCGGCGCTTCACAGGTTTCGAGAAAGGCGGCGCCCGGGCCGTCGCGGGGCGTGCTTCGGCGCTCACCGCGTGCCGGTGGCGACCCGGGCGCTGACAGGGGCCACCTCGGGCAGCAGCCTCACTGCGGCTCCGGCGCGTCGATAGGTGCGCTCGAGCAGCGTGACGACGGCGTAGATCGCCTCGATTCTCGGACAGGGCAGCCCGACGAGCCGGGCGAGCTCGATGACCGTCGCCATCAGCGCCTCGGTTTCGAGCGGCCGTCCTCTGGCGACGTCCTGGAGCATGGAGGTGCGGTGATCGGCGACCGCCTGGGCGCCGGCGAGGCGCCGCTCGACCGGGTGGCGAAGGCGCACTCCCAGGCGGTTGGCGACCGCCTCCGCCTCCTCCATCATCCGTCGCGTCAACGCCAAGGTCTCTGCGAGGCTGCAGATCTCACCCATCGTCGCGTGGGTGAGGGCGCTCAGGGGATTCAGCGAGAGCGTGCCGAGGGCCTTGAGCCAGAGCTCTCCCCGGATGTCGTCGAGGACCCGGCTGCGCAGCCCGGCCTCGGCGAGCAGGTCCCTGAGCTCCTGACAGCGGTCACTGATCGTCCCGTCGGGCTCTCCCAGGGGGAAGCGGTCGCCTTCGACATGCCGGATCACGCCCGGCTCGACGAGGTCGACGGCGGGGTAGGCGACACAACCGACGATTCTCCGCCCCTCGACGTGCGCCTCGATCGCGCCCTGCGGATCCGCGGTGACGAGGCGACGCCCCTCGAGCTCTCCGCCGTGACGGTGGAAGTACCACCAGGGCAGGCCGTTCTGGAGCGTGACCACCACCGTTTCGCGACCGAAGAGCGGCGGCAGGTCTGGAGCCACCCTCTCGAGATCGTAGGCCTTGACGCCCAGGACGACCACGTCCTGCGGCCCCAGCTCGTCGCAGCGGTCCGTCGCCAGGATGGGCCCGGTCGTCGCGCGATGGCCGTCGGCGTCGATCACCGTCAGCCCGCGCTCCCGGATCGCCTCGAGCTGCGCACCGCGCTCCACGACGCCGAGACGATGACCCGTGCGCGCGAACCGCGAGGCGAGAAAGCCGCCGATGGCGCCCGCACCGACGATGGCGATCTTCATCGCATTGCGCCGCTCGCGCGTCACTCCGCCCTCCTGTCCCACAAGCGCAGCAAGGGGGGGCGCATGCGGTCGAGCAGGCGGTGTCGGAGCACCCTCTCCAGCACCCGATGCAGGTAGACGGTGAGCCTCGACCTGCGCCGGCGCTCCCGGCTGCGCTGCACGAGCCTCACCACGGCCGCCTTCAGCTCGGGCTCGAGGTCCCTGCCGGCGAGCTCCTCCCAGACCACCAGCAGACCCTCGGGCACGGCCGTCAGCGAGTCCAGCGCCCGGGGCAGCGAGACGTTGCGGTCGAACACGGCGTAGTTGGCCAGGCGGCCGCAGATCGCCAGCGAGACCATGGTGCGGAGGCACTTCTCGCAGCGGGAGCAGTTTCCGGTCGGCGATCGGTTCTCCCAGCACACCCGCAGGTGCTGCCACAGGATCGGTTCCCCGGCGATGAGCGGTATCTTGTCCCGCCTCGCCAGCGCCGCGTCGTCGTGCAGCACCCGCAGGCGCGCGCTCGACCACAGCGGGTCGGTGCGCCAGTTGGACCCCCAGGGGATTTCGTCCGCGTACTTGTAGCTCGCCGGGATCACCAGCGTATCGAGGATCCCAGTGAGCAGGTGCCCTGCGGCAGCGAGGGCGGCGCCGTGGGTGCGCTGCCAGCTCACCGCCGCGCACAGCGGGTGCCGGCGGAGATTGCTGCGAAGGATCACCGCCCGCTTACCGTATTCCGCCGCGACCTGCCGCAGCGAGCGGGCGAATTCGTCCATGCGCCGGTGGTCGTCGAGCGCGATGTCGTAGCCGTGCACGAAGACCAGTACGTCTGCGGCGTGCTGCCCATGGAGGAGCGAGTAGAAGGAATCGACGCCGGCGGTGAAGCACAGGCCGGTGCCGCGAACCGTTCGCCCTTCCGTGCAGACGCTCTCGGCGGTCATCGGATGATGGTGACCGTAGCCCCACCACCTCGCCAGTATCGGTAGCAGGTCCGCGGTGTTGGCGAGCCACTGCGCATCGAGCGGGGTGTCGACCCGTACGCCGACGCCGAGCTCCAACGCCGGGATGAGCAACGGGCCCGCAAAGGCCTCGGGCGAAGGGACCAGCTGTGCGTCGTCGGTTTCGAACCACAGCGGATGGCCGGAGACGACCGCGGTCACTCGTTCCGTGCTCCCGATTCGCCGATGGCTCGGGCGGGAGATCTGCCAACTGGCCCTGTGGCGAGCACTCGGCGAAGTCACTCGTCGACCCACTCCTCGAGATTCGCCTCCAGGGTGGTCCAGCGAGCGATGTCCGGAGCCCCGAACTCGTGGACCTTGGCGAGGCTGCCCACCACGCGATAGCCGAAATGGCGCCGATACCACTCGATGGTGGCCGGGAGGTCGGCGTTGGTCGTCAGGACTTTGACGCCGAGTCGTTTCAGCTCGGACATGCGCCTGCGTTGGAGCCTCTTGCCGATGCCCAACCCCTTGAGCTCGGGGAGGACGGCCATCAGCGTCGTCTTGGCCCTCGAGGGCGACAGCAGCTTGTAGCCGGCGGCTCCCACCGGCCTGCCGTCCACCGTCGCCACGAAAAAGGACCCGATGTCCAGCTCCGGCATCTCCGGGGACGGCACGTGGTGCATGTTCGCCGATTTCATGATGGCGAGGATGACCTCCCGGTCCTGCTCGCGGGCTTGGCGGATCGCTACAGCCATGGATTCGGCCTCCTCGCACCCTCTCGCATTCCAGCAATTTACAATACCGACTGGTGGCCACGACCGAAGTCATTGGCGTGATCGGCAGCCACCGCGGGCACATCGCCCAGGTGCAACGGGCGCCGGCTGCTCGTGCCGCGGGAGGGGCATGACGGGGGTCGACCCGCAGGCGAGGTGGCTGCAGGCGTGGCGTCTGTTGGGCGCGAGCGCGTCGAGAGAGCTGCTGGCAGAGCTGGAGCGGCGGTACGGGGAGCCGCACCGCCACTACCACGACCTCGGCCACGCCGCCGCCGCGAGCTCCTGCGGCAGCTGCTCGCCCAGGAACGCATCTACCGCACCGACTTCTTCGCCGCCCGGCTACGAAGACCAGGCGCGGCGAAACCTCGCGTGGTCGCTGGCACGGTTGCGCGACGGCGCTAGCCCGGACTATGCATGAAGGGGCTCGACGAGGTCCCCAGGGGCGGGTGAGGTTGACCGTCCGGCCGCTTGTGCGGGCGTGGGACGCGGATTCAACGCGAGAGTTGTCGTCACGCCGGTCTGCAAGGGTCTGGGCCA
>DATKDQ010000373.1:0-4823 GCA_035544635.1 Thermoanaerobaculia bacterium | reverse complement strand
TCCTCCACCGGCTCGAGCACGAGGCCCGAGCTGCGCGGCAGATCGGCGTACGGCTCGAGCAGCCAGGCGCCGTGCGAGCCGAGCGCGCCGTCGATCTGGCGCTTGATGGCGCGCACCACCAGGTAGTCGTCGCGCTCGGCGCTGGAACGGTACAGCGGCAGCAGGCGATCGAGCTCCTCGCCGCCGGCGTCCGCCCTGCCGGCACTCGCCACCACGTCGCCGCCGCCAGCGCTCGCCTCGCTCCGGGGCGGAGCGCCGCCCCGCGCACCCGGTCGCACCATCACGTAGAGGCGGACCGGCAGCGCCCCTTCGGCCTCCAGCCGCTTCAGGAAGTCGATCGTCGCGAAGCTCGAGCCCGCGTCCTGAAAGCTGGTGACGCCGTGGCGCAACGCCTCCGCGCCGGCGAGCTCCACCTGGCGGCGCAGCTCGCGCTCGACGTCCTCGGGCGAGCGCTCGGCCTGCGAGCGGAGGTAGGCGGCGGTGACGGGACGCTGCGCCGTCTCGCGCAGGAGCCCGGTGAGCTGGCCCGCGCCATCGCGGACCAGCTCGCCTCCGGGGGGGGCGGCGCTCGCGCGATCGAGCCCCGCCAGCGCCAGCGCCTTCGCGTTGGCGAGTGCCGCGTGTCCGCTGGCGTGGGTGAGGAGCACCGGGTTCTCGGGCGACGCGGCCGAGAGCGCCGCGTGCACCGGGTTGCCCTCGATCGCCGGATCGGGAGGCCGTTCCCACTTCTCCTGATGCCACCCTCGCCCGCGGATCCACTCGCCGGGCGACGCCGCGCGCGCGGCCTCGCCGACCTGGGCCACGATCTCCTCCCAGCTCCGGGCCGCGGTGAGATCGAGGATCGTGAGCGCGTCGCCGAGACCCATGAAGTGACCGTGCCCTTCGATGAAGCCGGGGATCGCGAGCCGACCTGCGAGCTCCACGACGCGGGTCTGCGGCCCGATCCAGCTCGCGATCTCGACGTCCGTGCCCACCGCGGCGATCTCCGCGCCGCGCACCGCGATCGCCTCCGCGACCGGATTCGCCCGGTCGACCGTGACCACCTTGCCTCCGCGCAGGACGAGATCGGCGGCGCGCTGCGCGCCGACCGCCGGCGGCTCCGGCGAGCTCGACGGCGGGCGGCAGGCGCCCGACGCGAGCGTCATCCCGGCGGCGAGGGGAACGAGGAGCAGCCGTCCCCGCCGGCAGGCGCGGCGGATGCCGGCAGCGGAGGCGTGGGCTCGGAAGGTCATCGGCGCAGCGTACTACCCGCTCGCTCGCGGCGGAGGCGATCCGGAAGGCAGCGTGTGTGCCTCTCCCGGCTCCCCGCCCGCAGCGAGATCGAGCGCGGCCATCGCGAGCCGCGTCTCGGCGACGTAGGGGCGCGACTCCATGCGGACGGCGCCGGCCATCGCCGCCTCCAGGTGAACGCGAGCGTCCTCGACCCGCCCGAGGACCGCGGCCAGGCGCGCGAGCCGCAGATCGACCGGCCCGAAGCACACCACCATGGGACCGATGCCGGGCCACAGTCCCGCGAACGGGCGCAGCAGGTCGTAGAGAGCCGCCGCCGCGCGCGGCTCCTCGAGCTCCGCCGCCGCGTCGGCCGCGAGCACCATAGTCGGCAGCCAGTTGTTGTCGCGCGGCACCGATCCGAGGTCGCTGGCCAGAACCGCCAGGGTCCGGCGAGCCTCGTTGACCTCGCCCTGGCTCAGGTACACGCCGCAGAGGAACGCGCGGTAGATCGGGTACGCCGGGAAGCGCTCGACCAGCTCGCGCGCCGGCTCAATCGCCAGGGGGCTCCGCCGCTGCCGGCTGGCGACGAAGAACTGCGAGCCCAGCCACTGCCGTCCATTGGGCGAAACCGCCATCTCTCCGTGGTCGTCGCGCATCCGTCGGACCGCCTCCGGAAACTCGTCGTGGCGCCCTTCGAGAAGCATCCACATCGCTTCCTGCAGACGCAGGACGTAGCGCGGCATCGGCAGCCGGAGCTCCTCGACCACCCGTGCCTGTTCGGCCATGCCGCGCAGCGCCGCCTCGCGGTCGCCGAGGAACGTCGCCCCCTTGACGACCGCCGCCCACGCCCGGGCCTCCGCCTCGAGGTCCCCTCCCCTCCGAGCCAGCTCGACCATCTCCCGACTGCGATCGAGCAGCTCGTGCTCGCGGCCGACCTGCACCGAGAACATGCCGCTCCAGATGACGTCGGCCTGCAGGGCGGTGTCTCCGATCTCCTCGGCCAGCCGCCCGGCGGCATCGATCAGTCGGCCGATGCGCTCGAAGTCCGAGGAGAAGAAGAGCTCGCGCGCCAACTGCAGGAGCAGGCGCGCGCGCAGCGCCGGCTCGCCGTCGCCGAGGGCGGCGATCGCCTCCTCCAGGAGCCCGGTCATCGCGGGATCGACTCTCCCCAACTCGACGGGACCCAGATTCGCGCCGTAGACGAGTGCCGCGCGCGCGAGATGGACGGCGGACCCGATCTCGCGCGCCAGCTCGGCCGCCCGCAACGCCGTTGCACGCCGGCCCTCGCTGTCGCGGCTCAGCACCTGAGCCTCGGAGAGCGACACCATGAGCTCGCAGAGGCGAACCGGATCGGTGTGGTCCCCGAGCTCGACCAGCTGGACCGCTCGCGAGAGCTGCAAGGCCGCCTCCTCCCAGGCGCGGTTCGCGGTCGACCAGCGCGCGGCGCGCTCGCACGCCTCGATCGCCCTCTCCCGGTCCGCGAGCGAGGCCGCCTCGAATCGGTGCAGGGCGATCGCCACCAGATGAGCCCCCTGCGCGGCGCCATGACGTTCTTCGAGCGCTTCCGCCGCCGTGCGATGGAGCACCGCTCGGCGTGGGGCCGAGAGCTCCTCGTAGAGCGTCTCCTGGACCAGCGCGTGGGCGAACCGGTAGCGCCCCGGCTTCGACGCCGGCTCGAAGATGCGCGCCGCCAGCGCCTCCTCGAGCTCGGCCAGAAGCACGTCCTCCGGCCGCTGCGAGACTCGCTTCAGCGTCGCGAGATCGAGCTCGCGGCCTAGGACCGAGGCGACGGCGAGGGTCTCGTTCGCGCCGGCCGATAGCCGGTTGAGCCGTCTCCCGATCACCTCGCGCACGCCCTGCGGAATCTCGAGGCTCCAGGAGTCGACGTTCCTCATGCGCTCGAGGCGACCCTCCGCGGCGAGCAGCCGCACCACCTCCTGCACGAAGAACGGGTTGCCCTCGGTCTGCCGGTGCACGGCCTCTACCAGCGCCCGGGGCGGCTCGACCGCGGCGGTCTGAGCGATGAAGCTGCCGATGTCCTCCGCGCTCAGCCCGCGCAGCTGCACGCGCTCGACGCCCTGCACCCGGGCCAGCTCGGCCAGGGTCTCGGCCAGAGGATGACGGCGGCGCAGCTCGAGGTCGCGATAGGTCCCGACCAGGAGGAGCCGCGCGGGACCGAGCTCGCGGGCCACGAACTGGAGCAGCAGGAGCGACGCCTCGTCCGCCCAGTGCAGATCGTCGAGCACGACCAGGAGTGGCCGGCGCAGCGCCGCGCCGCGCAGGAGAGCGACGGCGCTCTCGAACAGGCGGAAGCGCTCCTGCTCCGCGTCCAGCGGCGGTGGCGGAGCGAGACCGGGCAGGATCTCGTGGAGCTCCGGCACCGCGGAGGCGAGATCGGAGGCGCCCGGCCCGAGAGTCGCGAGCAGCTCGCGCGGCTCACGGTCGCGGATCCAGGCGCGCACGATCTGCAGCCAGGGCCAGAACGGCGGAGCCCCACGATCCTCCTGGCAGCGTCCCCACAGCGCCTCCGCGCCCCGCATCCGCGCGTACGTGACCAGCTCTTCGACGGTGCGCGTCTTGCCGATTCCCGGCTCGCCCGCCACCAGCAGCAATCGGAAGCTGCCGGAGAGCGTGTCCTCGAACAGCCGCCGTAGCCGCGCCACCTCGGCGGTGCGGCCGACGTAGACCCCGCCCGCCAGGCGATCGAGCGGGTTCGGCGCGGGCGCCGCGATCGGCGCCGAGGCGGCCATCGGCGTCGAGGTGACCGCCTGCAGGCGCCCGCGGACGATGGCCGCACCGGCCGGCCGCGCGGCCGGGTCCTTGGCCAGCAGGTCGAGGATGACGAGCTCGAGCCCCCGGGGCACGTCGGCGTTGCGGAAGCTCGGCGCCACCGGCGGGGTGTGCAGGTGCTGCGACAGCACCGCGATCGGATCGTCGGCGGTGAACGGCGCCTGCCCGGTGAGCATCTTGTAGAGCGTGGCGCCGAGCGCGTAGAGGTCCGAGCGCACGTCGGCCGGTTTGCCGAGCACCTGCTCGGGCGCCATGTAGTCGACGGTGCCCACGATGGTGCCGGGAGCGGTGACGCGCGTCTGGTCGGCGGCGACGGCCAGCCCGAAATCGCCCAGCTTCGCCGTCGTGTCGCCGGTCAGCCAGACGTTCGCCGGCTTGAGGTCGCGGTGGACGATCCCGCGGCCGTGCGCATGCTCGAGCGCACGGCAGATCTGGACGGCGATGGCGACCGCCTCCTCGATCCCCAGGCGCCCACCGGGATGCTGCGCGATACGCGTGGCGAGATCGCCGCCCGACATGAGCTGCGTGATGACGTAGATCGCGCCGCTCTCCTCCAGGACGTCGTACACGGTGACCACGTTCGGGTGATCGCCGAGGCGCGCCATCGCCTGCGCCTCGCGCTCGATGCGCACCCTGCCGGCTTGGTCGAGCGTCGCGGTCGAGACGAAGGCGATCGCCACCTCGCGATCGAGCCGCAGGTCACGCCCGGAGTACACCCGCTTGGTCGCGCCCTCGCCGAGGAGCCGCCCCAGCTGGTAGCGCCCGCCCGCGATCGTGGAGGGTGGATCGAGGCGAGCGCCGCAACCGGAGCAGAAGGCGGA
>DATKDQ010000372.1:0-3511 GCA_035544635.1 Thermoanaerobaculia bacterium | reverse complement strand
GAGCGATGGCGGGATAGACTTCAACCACGATCCGGAGGAGGCTGGCCACGAGAGCCACGTCTCTTCGGAGGCTCGAAGTCGATGTCGGGCTCGGGAATCTCACGCGACGCCGTTCGTGCGACCGTATGGGGCACCGCAGCGACCGCGGTGCTCGGCGCGCTGATCGTCGTCGGCTCGCGCAACCTGGCGCACTTCGACGCCGCCCTGGTCGCCTACACCTTCTCCATCCTGTTCGCCACGTTCGGCCTCACCTACCGCTACGCCATGTGGCTGCGGCGGCCGCCGACCGAGGTGTACTGGCGCCGCGGCTGGCAGGTCTTCTTCCGTGGGGCGCGGCGCCCGCGCCGGCTCGGCCGCTGGCTCGGTCACGCGGTCGGCGACATCGCGCTGAACCGGTTCATCTGGGCGCGCGGGCGCCTGCGCGGGCTGACCCACCTGCTCATCCTCTGGGGGTGCGTGCTGGCGGTGGTGATCACGTTCCCGCTCGTCTTCGGCTGGCTCATGTTCGAGTCCCTCCCGGGACAGCCCGAGATCTACCGGGCCTTCGTCTTCGGCTTCCCGACCTTCTCCTTCCGGACCGACTCGCTGGTCGGCTTCCTGATGTTCCACGGTCTGGTGTGGGCGTCGTTCGCGGTGATCGCCGGCGTCATGCTCGCCATGCGGCGGCGCATGCGCGAGGAAGGGGCGGCGGCGCTCCAGAGCGTGACCGAGGACTTCCTGCCCTTGATCCTGCTCTTCGCGGTGAGTCTGACCGGGCTCATGCTCACCGCCAGCTATACCTGGATGAACGGCTATGCCTACGACTTCATCGCCATCCTCCACGCGGTGACCGTGATCGGGACCTTTCTGTGGCTCCCGTTCGGCAAGTTCTTTCACGTCTTCCAAGGCCCCGCCCAGCTCGCCGTGCGCTACTACAAGGAGGTCGGCCGCGACCAGGAAGCCGCGCGCTGCCGGCGCTGCGGCCAGGCGTTCACCTCGCGGATGCACGCGCTCGACCTGATCGAGGTCCAGCGGCGGCTCGGCTTCGACTACACCCTGAGCGGCGAGGCGGAGCACTACCAGTGGATCTGCCCGCCCTGCCGGCGCGCGCTCCTGGCGCACGCGCAGGGCGAGGCGTGGCGCGGCGTCCGCGGTGGGCAGCTCGCTGCGCCCGGCGCGACGACGGCCCACGTCAACCCCGGCTTGGGCGAGGGGCCGCTCGGGCCGTCCGACGCGGAGAACTTCCATGGCTGATCCGCGCGGGACCCGCGTCGAGACCGCGCCCGGCGGCGGCGCGGCGGACGATCCGTTCGGCCCGCACGCCGTCTACTCCGCGGGAGTCCGCCTCGACACCGGGGTCACACCCGACCGCGTGGTCGACACGCACTGCTGCTTCTGCGGACAGCAGTGCGGCATCCGCCTCAAGGTCAAGGACGAGGTGGTGATCGGGTTCGAGCCGCGCTACGACTCTCCCTTCAGTCGCGGCATGCTCTGCCCCAAGGGCATCAAGCGCTACCTGCAGGGGGCGCACCCCGACCGGCTGCTCGACGCCTTCGAGCGCGATCCTTCCGCGCCGGGCGGCTTCCGGCCGATCGCCTACGAGCGGGCGATCGAGCGCGCCGCCGCCGAGATCCGCCGGGTCCAGGAGCGAGGCGGCCGCGACGCCATGGCCGTCCTCTCCGGCGCCAGCCTGACCACCGAGAAGGTGTACCTCGCGGGCAAGCTCGCGCGTGTGGCGCTGCGCACCTCGAACATCGACTACAACGGCCGGCTGTGCATGGTGTCGGCCGCGGCCGGGAACAACCGGGCGTTCGGCGTCGACCGCGCCGCCAACCCGTGGTCCGATCTGCTCGGCGCGGAGGTGATCTGGATCTCGGGCGCCAACGTCGCCGAGTGCGCGCCGATCACCACCGAGTACGTGTGGCAGGCGCGCGACCGAGGCGCCCGGGTGATCGTGGTCGACCCGCGCATGACGCCGATCGCCCGCACCTGCGACCTGTTCCTGCCGATCAAGCCGGGGCGCGACGTCGCCCTGTTCAACGGCGTCCTCCACCTGATGATCGAGAACGGCTGGATCGACAGCGAGTTCATCGAGCGGCACACCGTCGGGTTCGAGGAGACGGCGCGAGCCGCGCGCGAGTGGACGCCGTCGCGGACCGCCGCCACCACCGGCATCGCCGAGGCCGCGATCCGGCGCGCGGCCGAGTGGTGGGGCACCGCCAAGACCAGCTTCCTCCTGCACGCCCGCGGCATCGAGCACTCGAGCCACGGCGTGCAGAACGTCCTCGGCGCGATCGACATCGTGCTCGCCTCGGGGCGCATCGGCCGCGAGTTCTGCGGCTACGCCACCATCACCGGCCAGGGCAACGGCCAGGGCGGCCGCGAGCACGGCCAGAAGTGCGATCAGCTCCCGGGGGCGCGCAGCCTCGCCGACCCCGAGGCCCGGGCCCACATGGCGCGGGTGTGGGGGGTGGATCCGGACGATCTGCCCCAGCCCGGAGTCGACGCCTACGAGATCTTCCGGCGCATCGACCGCGGCGAGATCCGCGGTCTCCTCTCCATCTGCTTCAACCCGCTGGTCTCGCTGCCGGACAGCGAGTACGTCCGCCGCGCGCTCGACAAGCTCGACTTCTACGTGGCCATCGACTTTTTCATGAACGAGACGGCGCGCCATGCCCACCTCGTCCTCCCGGGCTCGCTGCACGAAGAGGACGAGGGAACGGTCACCACCGCCGAGGGCCGCGTGATCAAGATCAACAAGGCGATCGCCTGTCCCGGCGAGGCGCGCGAGGATTGGCGCATCTTCCAGGACCTGGCGCAGGCGCTCGGGGCGGAGCGCGGGTTCACCTTCGCCTCGCCGCGCGAGATCTTCGAGGAGCTGCGGGTGGCGTCGCGCGGAGGCATCGCCGACTACTCGGGCATCACCTGGGAGAAGATCGAGGCGCAGCAGGGGGTGTTCTGGCCCTGCCCCGCGGAGGACCATCCCGGGACGCCCCGCCTGTTCGAGCCGGGGTCGTGGAACGTGGTGGCCAGGGGAGCCGGTCCGTTCTACTTCCCCGACGGCAAGGCGCGCTTCCATGCCGCGGCGTTCACGCCGCCGGCCGAGGACGTCGACGACGAGTATCCGGTGATCCTCACCACCGGTCGCGTGATCAGCCAGTTCCTCTCCGGCACCCAGACCCGCCGCATCGGGCCGCTGCTCGACATGGATCCCGAGCCCCGCATCGAGATGCACCCGCGGCTCGCGGCCAGGCTCGCGGTCGAGGACGGCGCATGGGCCACCGCCGAGACCCGGCGCGGCGCGATCACCCTGCGCGCGCGGGTGGTCTCGACCATCCGGCCCGACACCGTCTTCGTCGCCTACCACTGGCCGGGACGCCGGAGCATCAATCGGCTCACCATCGCGGCGCAGGACCCGATCTCGAAGATTCCCGAGTACAAGGCGTGCGCGGCGCGGGTGCGGCCGGCGAGCGCGGAAGAGATCGGCTGAACGATGCCGGTGCCCTCCGAATTCAGCTTCTACATCGACCCG
>DATKDQ010000371.1:0-6141 GCA_035544635.1 Thermoanaerobaculia bacterium | reverse complement strand
GTTGCGCAGCTCGTGCTGCTGCTCGAGGCGCGAGAGCTGGACCTCGAGGATCGCAGCCTGGAGATCGGTCATGCGGTAGTTGTGGCCGACCACCGGCGTATCGGCGCGGCGGCCGGGGCGCTGGCGCCCGCAGTTGGCGAGGGCGAACAGCCGGTCGAGGACGGCGGCGTCGCGGGTGACGACGATCCCGCCCTCGCCCGCGGTCATGAGCTTCGAGGACTGGAAGCTGAACGAGCCGGCGACACCCCAGGAGCCGGCGCCCCGGCCGCGCCACTGCCCGCCGTGCGCGTGGGCGCAGTCCTCGATCACCGCGAGCCCGTGCCGCGCGGCGATCTCGCCGATCCGATCGAGGTCGGCGAAGCGCATCGCGAGATGCACCGGGACCACCGCCTGCGTGCGCGGCGTCGCCACCGCCTCGAGCGCCGCCGGGTCGAGGCAATAGGTGTCGGGCAGGACGTCGGCGAACACCGGCACGCAGCCCGCGAACAGCACCGCGGCCGCGGTGGCCTCGAAGGTGTAGGCCGGAACCACCACCTCGGCTCCGGGCTCGACCCCGGCCGCCTCGAGCGCGAGCTCGAGCGAGACCGTGCCATTGGCGACGCACAGCCCGTAGTCGCAGTCGTGGAAGCGGGCGAAGGTGTCGGCGAAGCGCGCGGCGTGCCGGTTCGGCATCGGGAAGCCGCCCCACTCGCCGCCGCGGAGCGCCGCGAGCACGGCTTGCTCCTCGGCTTCGTCCCACACCGGCCAGCGCGGCCAGGGACGGGTTCGGACGGGAGCGCCGCCCTGGATCGCGAGCCGACTCACCCCGCCGCCGCGTCTCGTGCCGTCGCGCACTCCTGGCGCACGATCTCGAGCGCGCGGCCAAGCGTGTCGAGCCGCTCGCTCGGGGTCTCCCCGAGCGGATCGAGCCGCAGCATGGTGATCCCCGCGTCGCGATACTTCCGCACGCGCTCGCGCACCATCGCCTCGGTGCCCAGCAGCGAGCTCTGGAGCACCATCTCGTCGGGCACCCGGGCCGCGGCCTCGTCGCGCTTGCCCTCGAGCCACAGCCGCTGCACCTCGATCGCGGCGTCGGCGAACCCGCCGCGGCGGTAGGCGTCGTTGTAGAAGTTGGTCTTGCGCGAGCCCATGGCCCCGAGCGTGAACGCCAGGTACGGCTTGCGCTGTGCCACCAGCCGCTCGACGTCGTCGCTGAACCCGACGGTGCCGCCCGCGGCGAGATCGAGGTCCTCGAGCTTGCGCCCCGCACGCTCGGCGCCGGCGCGCAGGTAGCCGAGGTGCGCCTCGGCGTGCTCGGGCGTGAACGACGTGCCGAGCCAGCCGTCGGCGATCTCGCCGGTGACCTCGAGCGAGCGCGGTCCCAGCGTGGCGAGGTAGATCGGGATCTCGGGGTTGGGCGGCTGCGCCAGCTTCAACGCCTTGCCCTCGCCTCCGGCGAGCGGCAGCTCGTGGTGGCGGCCGTGATAGACGATGCGCTCACCGCGGCACGCCATGCGCACGATCTCGACCGTCTCGCGCAGCCGCGCGAGCGGCTGATCGAAGGAACGGCCGTGGAGACCCTCGACCACCTGCGGGCCGCTGGCGCCGAGGCCGAGCAGGAAGCGACCGCCCGAGATCGAGGCCATGGTGAGCGCGGTCATCGCGGTCAT
This sequence comes from Thermoanaerobaculia bacterium, assembly GCA_035544635.1. Classification (GTDB taxonomy): domain Bacteria; phylum Acidobacteriota; class Thermoanaerobaculia; order Multivoradales; family Multivoraceae; genus DATAFT01. The sequence goes on along the minus strand of DATKDQ010000371.1, from coordinate 4,492 downwards.
CACCGGAACCCGGGCGCTGATCTGCATGATGCCGGTGCCGAGAAGGAGCCGCGACGTGCGCGCGGCCAGAAACGCCAGCGGCGACACCGCGTCCTGGCCCCACGCTTCCGCCGACCACGCGGCGTCCACGCCGAGCTTCTCCGCCTCGACCACGAGCTCGACGACGCGGCTCCAGTCCTCGCGCCCCGACGCGGCGCCCCCGATCCCGATCGACGTCCTCATCGCTCTCATCGTGCCCTCCATGGTTGCGCCGGCAGGCCGCAGGCCCGATTCTCGGGGGGAGCTCACGATCCTTCCACGTTCGCGATCGGCTCACAAGCGCGCCATCCTCGTCGACCAGGCCAAAAACGACCCACCGGCAATCGCCAGGACGAGCGCTGCCGCGACGTTGAGGAGGCGGTCGATCGGAAGCGTTGCGAACCAGATCCCGGCGACGACCGGCGCGGCGAGCGCCAGGAAGAAGACGCCGAGGATGCGGGCGACGGCGGCATCGCGCCTGCGATCGCCCGCTGCCGGCTCCGGGACCCCGGACGAGGTGGCGTCGCGCCCGGGCGGGGCGCCACTCGAATCAGAGGAAGGCATAGATCAGAAGATACGGCAGCAGCACCAGGATCGCCCACAGCCGGAGGTCGCGATGCCATCGATCGTCCGGCGCGCCGCGAAAGACGAAGGCCCGCGGCACCAGGAGGGCGCCCGCTCCGGCGATGAGAAAGAAGCCGACGACGATCCAGCGGGCGGCCTCGAGCGGGATGGCGCCGAGGAGAGCGTCGAAGGGGCCGAGCACCGCCTGGAGGAAGCTCCTCACGATCCGTAGCCTGTCACGGCTGCTTCCGGGCGGTGATCGCCGCCCTGCGGCGTCACCAGGCTCACCGCCACCGTCACCACCAGGCTGAATACGAACGACCACCAGGCGACGAAGAGAAAGGGCTCCTGCGCACGGAAGATGCCGGCCATCGACGGCAGGTTGAGGACGACCGCGAGTCCCACCCCACTCGCCAACCCGGCGAGGCCGCCCCATCCGGTGGCGCGGCGCCAGGTCACCCCCAAGAGGAGGATGGCGAGCGTCGGCCCCTGGATCAGCGAGAACATGGTCTGGATGGCGTTGTAGACGTTGCCGAAGCGCCGCTCGATCTCGGGCGCTAAGAGCGCGGCCGCGAGCAGGAACGCCACGCTCAGCACCCGGCCCACCACCAGGGCCCGTCGTTCCGGGAGCTCGCGGCGCGCGATGCCCCGGTAGGCCTTGAGCACGACGTCCTGGGTCCACAGCGTCGACGCCGAGTTGAGCGTGGAGTCGACGCTCGACATCAACGCGGCGAGGAAGGCCGCGAACATCAACCCGCGCAGACCGGGCGGCAGGAGGAGCCGGATCAGCTCCGGGACCGCGGCGTCGGGCCGGTCGAGCTCCGGCAGGAGCACCAGGGCGGCGAGACCCGGGACCGCGACCAGGAGCGGGATGAACAGCTTGAAGAACGCCGCGAACAGCACCCCCGCCTTGGCGTCCCACTCGCTCTTCGCGCCCAGCGCGCGCTGCACCACCACCTGGTTGCCGGAGAAGTACGCCGTCGACAGCACGATGCCGAGGCCGAGCAGGATTCCCGACCAGGGGAACGGCGTCGGCGAGTCGTGCGGCAGGAGCAGGTTCAAATGATCGGCGAGCTCCGGGCCGCGCTCGACCACCCTCTCCCGGATCGCGGCCGGTCCCCCCGCCTCCCACACCGCGCGGATCACGAGCGCGGTGCCGCCGACGAACATCACCACGAGCTGGACCACGTCGGTCATCACCACCGCCGCCAGGCCGCCGCTGGTGGTGTAGATCCCGACCACCAGGGCAGCCACCCAGATCGAGACCAGTGGATCCCACCCCAGCAGGCTGCCCAGGAGGATGGAGGTGGCGTAGAGCATGATCGCGAGGTTGGCGATCAGGATGAGGCCCCAGGCCAGAGCCAGAAAGGTGCGCACCGCTTCGTTGTAGCGGCGGCCGAGGAACTCGGGGATGGTGTAGACGCGCGCCCGCCAGTAGAGCGGCACGAACAGGAACGCCGCGACCAGCAGGGCGGGCATCGAGCCGATCCAGTCGAAGTTGGCCTGCGCCAGGCCGTAGCGATAGGTGCCGCCGGCGACCGCGATGAAGTCGGTGGCCCCGATGTCGCTCACCACGATCGACATGCCCACCGCCCAGAACGGGAGTCCCCGTCCGGCGAGGAACAGGTCGCCGGGCGAGCGCACCCAGCGCGCGAACCAGGTCCCGACCAGGACCACCCCGGCGAGATAGATCAGGACGATCGCGTAGTCGATGCCGGCGAGGCCGATCGCGCCGTCCGTCATGCGCTCACCGAGCTTCTCGCGCGCGACACCCGCTTCACTCCGACAGGAAGCCCTCGTAGAGACCGAGGTAGTAGGGGAGAAGGAAGCTCGCGCCGTCACCGAGCTTCCGGCCCTCGCCTCCATGGTCGAGACGCCAGGGATCGTGGTTCCAGTGATCGACGAAGCGCTCGTCGATCGGGAGCACCTTGCCGTCGTGCCGCCGGCCGCGCGCGCCGCCGCGGCCGTCGTCGGGGTCGGTGGCGAGCAGCACCACGTCGTGACGATGGCTGTTGCGCAACGCCCAGTCGACGCGGTCGAGCGGATAGCGCTCGAGCGTGTCGATCGCGTCCTCGAGCGCTTCGTCGTCGGAGTCGAGGCCGAACGCGGTGGTGTCGAAGGCGCCGCGCCAGGCGAGGCCGCGCACGCTCGCCGCGTAGAGGAACGCGAACAGGGGATTGCGCTCGGGCCGCTCCATCAACCAGTAGCGGTGGAAGGCGTGGCCCCACAGCGCCCGCAGCTCCGGATCGCGCTCGTAGCGCAGCAGGTTCCAGAAGCTCATGAAGGCCATCTCGTCGTCCGACTGGTTGCCGGTGCCGGGGCCGGTGTGGATCTTCGGGACCCGCACGTTGGCGGCATAGCCGTGTCGTTCGATCAGCTCGCGGGCGGCGCGGTCGTAGCGCTCGGAGCCGCCGGCGGCGCGGCTCACGTGCGCCGCAACGCGCAGGTAGGAGAGGATCGACAGCGAGTTGAGCCCGCGCTCACCCCACCACATGGGATCGTGGTTGAGCTGGGCCGGGCCGAACACCGCCCACCGCGTCGGCTCGCCGTCGTGATCGTGGAGCGCGTAGTCGTGCTCGAGCAGGTGATCGACGATGCCGGTCACGACCGCGCGCACCTCGGCGCGCTCCGCCTCGGTCTCCGCCACCAGATCGTGGTAGAGCGCATAGAGGAAGAAGTGTCCGTCGAGCTCGTCCGAGCTGGCGTCGGTCTTCCAGTACCACTGGCCCGAGGCGTCGGTCGGCCAGCGCGGTGTGATCACCTTCCACAGCGCGTCCTCCTCGCGCCGGCGCCGGCGGTCCTCCTCGAGTCGCCCGGCGTTGGGGTCGGGACCGCTGGTCGGGAGAATCGAGCGCGCGACGAATCCCGGCGGCGCGGGATGCGAGCCGCCCTGCGTCACCTCGGACAGGAAGGCGAGCGCGCGGAACGCGGCGTCGGCCCGCGCCCTGGCCTCCGGCCGCCGGGTCGCCGCGTAGGCGAAGCACTCCGCCGCGCCGTACATCCCGGTCCACAGCCCGTCGTTGTCGCTCGAGCGCTGCTCGAAGCGCGCGCGGTCACCGGGCGCCCCGAGCCGCACCGCGTCGACGTAGCCGTAGGGCGTGCGCCGGTGGAAGCGATCGATCTCGGCCTCGAAGAACCGCGCCTTCTCGGCCAGCGTCATCGGCACCCTCGCGATGCGCGCGACCGCGCCCGCGGTCGCCATCCAGGCCGCGCCGGAGCCGTCGACGACGACGTCGCGTACGTCGTCGTGCGGCAGCCAGCGCCGTCCCTGGCGGTACTCCCAGGTGCCGCTCACGCGATCGCCCGCGCCGGCTTCGGCGAAGCGATGGATCGCGCCGAGACGAGTGCCGAGCCACACCCCTCCGTCCGGCGCCGGCGCGGCGGCCGTGAAGTCGGTCCACGGCAGGCCGTCGCCGCCGTCGTAGAGCACGGTCGCGCCCGCCGGGTCACGCCGCACCAGGCCCTGCGGCGAGCCGAGCCACAGCGTGCCGTCGCCGGCGAAGGCCACCGCACCGACCTCGACCGGAGCCCAGCTCCGCCGCCCGGCGCGCGACAGGAGGCGGGTCCAGGTGGAGGCATCGCCGTTGGCGCCGCAGTCGGCGACCAAGAGGCCGGCCTCGGCAGCGATCGCCACCGGGCATCCGCGCGGCGCCACGGCGACGCGGCGCGCCCCGAGCTCGAGCTCGAGCGCGAGCCGGGGGCGGCTCGCGTCGCCGCGGAGGAGGTACACGCCGTCGCGGGTGGCCGCGAAGATCTCGACCGGCACGGCGTCGCCCCTGACCGCGAGATCGAAGATCACGGCGGCACCGAGCGTGGCCAGGCGCTCCGGGGACGCGCCGCCCGGCGGCAGCCGCCAGATCGAGGAGCCCGCGGCGACGAGGAGCGCCTCCCCGGCGGCGGCGAGCGCCGT
>DATKDQ010000370.1:0-4904 GCA_035544635.1 Thermoanaerobaculia bacterium | reverse complement strand
CCATGAGAGTGATGAAGTTCGGCGGCAGCTCGGTCCGCGACTACGACCGCATCGCGACGGCCGGCGGCCTGGTGCGAGACGCGCTCGAGGAGAGCGAGGTGGCGGTCGTGGTCTCCGCTCTGGGCGGGGTCACCGACCAGCTGCTCGAGATCGCGCGCCTCGCGCAGCGCGGCGACCGCTCGTACCAGGGGCTCTTCCAGGCGCTCGCCGGGCGCCACTTCGCAGTGGTCGACCGCCTCGAGCAGGAGGGTGACCGGGGCGGGGTGCGGCCCCGGATCGGCGAATGCCTCGGCGAGCTCGAGCTCCTCCTCTCGGGCGTCTCGCTGGTGCACGAGTGCAGCCCGCGCACGCTCGACAAGATCCTCTCCTCGGGCGAGCGGATGTCGGCCCACCTGATGGCGGCGATGCTGCGGCGGCTCGGCGTCGAGGCCGAGGCCTGCGACGCCCGCGGCCTGGTCGTGACCGACGGCACCTTCGGCAACGCGGCGGTCGAGATCGAGCCCACCTACGCGCGCATCCGCGCCCACTTCGCGCGCACGCGCGAGGCGACCGTTCTGCCATCGGGAACCGCCGTCGAGATCGGATCCACGCCGCCTGCGTGCCGGGACACCCCCGACCCGAGCGGCGCGCCGAGGGCCAGCACCCCGCCCAGCCTCGACGATGCACCAGCCCGGCGACCTCACCACCCGGTGCAGGTGGTCACCGGGTTCATCGCCTCGACCGAGGACGGCGAGACCACGACCCTCGGGCGCGGCGGCTCGGACTACACCGCCTCGCTCCTGGGCGCCGCGCTCGGCGCCGAGCGGGTCGAGATCTGGACCGACGTCGACGGCGTGCTCTCGGCTGATCCCCGGCGCGTCGAGGGAGCGTTCTCGCTCCAGCGCCTCTCCTACGACGAGCTGCTCGAGCTCTCGCACTTCGGCGCCAAGGTGGTGTACCCGCCGACGGTGCACCCGGCGCGCAAGGCGGCGATCCCGCTCCTGATCAGGAACACCCTGAACCCGAGCTTCCCCGGCACCGTCGTGGTGGAGCAGACCGGCCCCTCGGAGTCGCCGATCCGCGGCATCTCGTCGATCTCGCGCATCGCGCTGCTGCGCCTCGAGGGCGACGGCATGATCGAGGTCCCGGGCACCGCCGGGCGTCTGTTCCGGGCGCTGGGCGAGGCCGGGATCAACGTCATCCTGATCTCGCAGGCCTCGAGCGAGCACTCGATCTGCCTCGCCGTCGACCCCCTGCGCGCCGGCCACGCCCGCGACATCGTCGATCGGGAGTTCGCGCGCGAACGCGCCGCCGGCCTGGTCGATCCCCTGGTGGTCGACGAGGACGTGTCGATCCTGGCGGTGGTCGGCGTCGAGATGAACCAGCGCCCCGGGATCTCGGGCCGGGTCTTCGGCGCGCTGGGAGCGGCCGGCGTCAACGTCCGCGCCATCGCCCAGGGCTCCTCCGAGCTCAACATCTCGCTCGCGGTGGCGGCGGCCGACGAACGGCGGGCGCTCGCGACCATCCACGACGCGTTCTTCGATCCGACGCGGCTCCACCTCTTCCTGCTCGGCGCCGGGACCGTCGGAGGCGAGCTCTTACGCCAGCTCCGGGACGCGCCGGCGGCGGCCGACTGGAGTCTCTCGGGGATCGCCAACAGCCGGCGCATGAGCCTCGAGCGCCGCCGCCGCGAGCGCGCGCGCTGGAGCGGCGCCCTGCTCGACGCGGCCGGCGCGATCGACACCGATCTCGCCAGCCTCTCCGCGTTCGTCCGCGACGCCGTGGGCCCGCGCGTCCTGGTCGACTGCACCGCGAGCGCCGCGGTGGTCGACCTCTACGTCGATCTGCTCGCCGCCGGGGTCGACGTCGTGACCGCGAACAAGAAGCCGGTGGCGGCGGACCAGTCGTCGTGGCAGCGCCTGCTCGACGCCCAGTCGCGGCCCGGATCGGGTCGTCTCTACTACGAGGCGACGGTCGGCGCCGGCCTGCCGGTGGTGCGCACGCTGGCCGATCAGGTGGCGACCGGCGACCGGGTGCTCCGGATCGAGGGGCTCTTCTCCGGCACCCTCGCGTTCCTGCTCTGGCGCCTGCGCCAGGGAGCTTCGTTCAGCGCGGCGCTCGCCGAGGCGCGGGAGCGCGGGCTCACCGAGCCCGACGTGCGGGAGGACCTCTCGGGCCAGGACGTCGCGCGCAAGCTCCTCATCCTGGCGCGGCTCGCCGGCGCGCGGCTGGACCTCGGCGAGATCGGGGTGACCTCGCTTCTTCCAGAGGACGAGGCGTGGTGGAAGGCGGACGCCGAGGAGGTGTGGCGCCGGCTGCCGGAGCTCGACGCCTCGTTCGCCGAGCTGGTGGCCGCCAGCGCGCGCGAGGGGCGGATCCCAGCCTATCTCGCAGCCTTCGTCGACGGGCGCGCGACGGTGGGGATCGAGCGGGTCGCGCCCGACCACCCTGCCGCCTCCGCGATCGGTACCGAGAACCTGTTCGCCTTCACCACCGAGCGCTATCGCGAGCGCCCGCTCGTCGTTCGCGGACCAGGAGCGGGGCCGCAGGTGACGGCCGCCGGGATCTTCAGCGATCTGCTGCTGGTCGCGGCCGATGGGAAGCGACGATGAGCGCGCAGCAGAGCAGGAGCGCCACCGCCTTCGCGCCGGCGACGGTGTCCAACGTGGCGTGCGGCTTCGACGTCCTCGGCTTCGCGGTGGCCGCCCTCGGCGACCAGGTGACGGCGACCGTCACCGACCGGCCCGGGATCTCGATCCGCATCCTCGACGGTGCCGAGAGCTCGATCCCGCTCGAGCCCCGCAGCAACACGGCGGGAGTCGCCGCCGCGACGCTGCTCGAGGGCGCCGGGGACAGGGTGCGGGGACGCGGCCTCGAGCTCGCGATCCGCAAGGGCATCCCGCCCGGAAGCGGCCTCGGCTCGAGCGCCGCCAGCGCCGTCGCGGCGGTGGTCGCGGGCAACGCCGCGCTCGGGCTCGGCATCGACGCGCCGCGCCTCCTCGCGTTCGCGCTCGAGGGCGAACGGATCGCCTCGGGCGGCGTGCTCCACGGCGACAACGTCGCCCCGTGCCTGTTCGGCGGCCTGGTGGTCGTGCGCAGCCTCGATCCCCTCGACGTCGTGCCGATTCCGGTGCCCAAGGGTCTGTGCTGCGCGCTGGTGCGGCCGCACATCGAGATCCGCACCAGCGAGTCGCGCGCGCTGCTCGGCAGCACCATCCCGCTCTCGACCGCCGTGGTGCAGTGGGCGAACGTCGCCGGCCTCGTCGCCGGTCTCTTCCGCGGCGACTGGGACCTCATCTCGCGCTCGCTCGGGGACGTGGTGGCGGAGCCGGTGCGCGGTCCCCAGGTCCCGGCGTTTCGCGAGATGAAGCAGGCCGCGCTCGACGGCGGGGCGCTGGGATCGAGCCTCTCGGGATCGGGCCCCACCGTCTTCGCGCTGTGCCGCGGCGCCGAGACGGCGGAGCGCGTGGCGTCCGCCATGCAGCGCGCGCTCTTGGCGCACGCCGGGATCGCCGGAGACTGCTACGTCTCGGCGGTCGGCGGCGAGGGCGCACGTCTGGTGGAGACCCCGGCCCCACCCACGCCCCTCTCTCGTGGCGCCGACCGATGCGCTTCGTGAGCTCACGAGGGCTGGCGGGGTCCGTCTCCTTCAGCCACGCGCTCTTCTCCAACCTCGCTCCCGACGGCGGTCTGTGGTGCCCGGAGCGGCTGGTGCCGCTCGACGCCGCATTCTTCGAGCACCTTCCAGGGCTTGCGCCCCAGCACGTCGCGCGCGTCGTGGCGGCGCATCTCTTCGGCGACGAGATCCCCCGGCCAGAGCTCGACGCGCTGGTCGCATCGAGCCTCGATTTCCCGATTCCGCTCCGCGCGATCGGAGACGGCGTCTGGGCGCTCGAGCTCTTCCATGGGCCGACGCTGGCGTTCAAGGACGTCGGTGCGCGCTTCATGGCGCGCATCATGGATCATCGAGTGCGCGCGGCGCGGGAGACCCCCGGTTGGGGCGCAGACGGGGGCGAGGCGAGCGGTGGCACGATGGACCGCGCGACTGGGGCGCCCGGCGCGACGCGGGCTGGAGCGGCTCCGGGCGCCGGTGGCGCCGCCGCGGAACGGGCCTCGGCCGCGGGTGTGACGACGGTTCTGGTCGCGACCTCGGGCGACACCGGAAGCGCGGTGGCGCAGGCGTTTCTGGGCCTGCCCGGGTTCCGCGTCGTGGTGCTCTTCCCCGAGGGACGCATCAGCGAGCCGCAGCGCAAGCTGTTCACGACGCTCGCCGGCAACGTGGCCAGCCTCGCCGTCGCCGGGTCGTTCGACGACTGCCAGCGCCTGGTTAAGGCGGCGTTCGCCGACGCCGAGCTGCGTGGCCGGATGCGGCTCGCCTCGGCGAACTCGATCAACGTCGGGCGACTGCTGCCCCAGGTGATCTACTACTTCCTGGCGGTCTCCCAGCTCCCGCCGGGATCGCCGCCGCCGGTGATCGCGACCCCTTCCGGGAACTTCGGGAACCTCACCGCCGGGCTCTACGCCAAGCGGCTCGGTCTCGGGGTGCGCCGCTTCGTGGCGGCGACCAACCTCAACGACGTGGTCCCCGAGTACCTCGAGACCGGCGTGTACCGCCCCCGCCCCTCTCGCCGCACCCTCTCGAACGCCATGGACGTCGGCGATCCGTCGAACTTCGAGCGCATCCGCCACCTCTACGGGGGCGAGCTCGACGCGCTCCGCCGTGACCTCGCCGGCAGCCGCCACTCGGACGAGGAGGTCGAAGCAGCGATCGCCAGGGTCTATCGTGAGCACGGCTACTTGCTCGATCCGCACACGGCCGTGGGCTGGCTCGCGATCCAGGCGCTCCGGGCGGAGCACGCTGGAAGCCCGGGCATCGTCCTCGCCACCGCACATCCGGCCAAGTTCCCGGCCGCCGTCGAAGCCGC
>DATKDQ010000369.1:0-3082 GCA_035544635.1 Thermoanaerobaculia bacterium | reverse complement strand
CAGCAGCCGTGAGCAGTCGGTCTCGATCAGCAGCATGCGCCGGTGCTCGGTGCGGAGGAATCCTTCCTCCACCGCGCGATCGAGCAGGCGCCCGAGGTGGTCCCAGTAGCCGTCGACGTCGAGCATGCCGCACGGCTTCCGGTGCAGGCCGAGCTGCGCCCAGGTGTAGACCTCGAAGGTCTCCTCCAGCGTGCCGGCGCCCCCGGGCAGCGCGACGAAGCCGGTGGAGAGCTCCGCCATGCGCGCCTTGCGCTGGTGCATGGAAGCGACCACCTCGAGCCGGGCGAGCCTCGCGTGGGCGAGCTCCTTGGTGGCGAGCGACTGCGGGATGATGCCGATCACCTCGCCGCCCGCTTCGAGCGCGGCGTCGGCGAGGATGCCCATGAGGCCGACCCTGCCGCCCCCGTAGACGATGCCGTAGCCGCGCGCGACCGCTTCGCGGGCGAGCTCGCGCGCCGCCGCGGCGTACGAGTCGCGCCGGCCGGTGCTCGATCCGGCGAAGACGCAGAGACGCTTCACGACCGGCGGCGGGCCGCGAGCGCCACCATCGCCGCCGCGTGGAAGAGCGGCATCGGCCAGCACGCGAGGCTGAGGAAGCGCCTCCCCCCGGTCTCGATGGGTCTCTTCATCGTTCGAGCTCCAGGAGACCCAGTGGCGCGATGCCGTCGGGCGCCGTGAACGGCACGTCGAGAATCCTCGCGATCAGCGGGGCCACGTCCTCGAGCCCCATCACGTGCGCGGTGGCGCCGCGCCTGAATCCGGCGCCCCACCCCACGAAGCCGGTCTGGATCTCGGGGAAGTCGTGCGGGAAGTAGCCGTGCTGGCCTCCGCTGCCGGGCCGGAACGCCTCGCCGTCCCCGGCGCTCGTGAACTGCACGCCGAGGAACGCGGCGAGCGCGAGCGGCACCTCGGGGTTCGCGCCCACCGCGGCGAGCTCCTCGCGCTCGACCACGCGAAACAGCCGGTGCGCCGCGGGCGGCAGCTCCTGGAGCAGGCGCCGCACGCGATCCACGGTCGCGCGGTCGCGCGGATCGCGCAGGTGCAGGAACGCCGAGCCGCCCTGACTCAGGAACGCCGCCTTCCACGCCGGACCGCGATCCTTCGCCGCCGTCATCAGCCCGGCCTCGACCAGCCACACGTTCGGCGCCACCGTGGTCCGCACGTCGACGAAGCCGTGGTCGCCGGTGATGACGAACGCCGTTCGCTCGAGGATGCCCCCGCGTTCCGCCGCCTCGACCAGCGCGCTGATCGCGCGGTCGGCGGCGCCGAGCGCCCGCAGCACGCGATCGGAGCGCCGGCCGTCCTCGTGCTGGAAGTGGTCGCTGGCGAGCAGATGCAGCGCCAGGAGCGCGGGCTTCTTGGTCTCGAGCAGGTAGGCCGCGGCGGCGCCGGTGGTGTCGTCGCGATTCATCCACGCGGCCGAGAAGTTGCGGAGCGTGAGCTTCCCGGTCGCGTTCTCCTCGAGCTCGCGCCACAGTCCGGGGGAGCTGCCCTCGCGCATCGGCGCCAGACGGTCGGACTCCGGATCGAGCGACCACACCTCGGGCACCACCCAGTCGATCGGCGCGCCGACGGTGACCGGCCACGAGATCGCGGCCGTCGTACCGCCCGCCTTGCGCAGCGCCTCGAACAGCGTCTCGACCTTGATCGCCTCTTCCTCCCAGTACCAGCGACCGGTTTGACCGCCCTCTTCGAACGGAGTGTTGTAGTAGATGCCGTGCCGGGCCGGCAGCGCGCCGGTCACGATCGTGGTGTGCGACGGGTAGGTGACCGAAGGGAAGACCCCGCGCACCCCCTCCGCCTTGGCGCCTTCGCGCGCCATCTGCCGCACCATCGGCATCGCCCAGGAGTCCTCGAGGTAGAAGTCGGGGCGGAAGCCGTCCACCGAGATCAGCACGACGTGGTCGGCGAGCGGCTCGGCGCCAGCGGTGAGCGGCGCCAGGAAGACCGCCAGCAGCACGACGACGATCGAGAGCCGAGGATGACGCATGTAGTCGCCTCCGTTGATCGGGACCGGATGTTCGCGCCGGTTCGCGCGGTTCGGGTTGCGGCGATCATAGCGTTGGCGGCGTCAGAAGCGATCGGAGAGCCAGCAGCAGAGCCGCTCCGCGCGTACGCTCCGCAGCAGGAGCTCGCTGCCGTTCTCACCGCGCCGCCGCTCGACGCCGAGACGCACCGCGAGCGCCGCCGGGTCGAGGCAGCGCGCCATCAGCCCGCGCTCCGGTCGCCGCACGAGCCGCAGACCGCTGTCCCGCAGGGCTTGGACCAGCCCGTCCCCGTGCACCGCCGGCGCGCGCAGGGCCGTGCTCCGGCGGCGCCGTCTCCGGATCGTCCCTCGCGCGACGGGGAGCAGGCGCTCCCAGGAGAGCGCTCCCGCCCGCACCAGGAGCGCAGCCAGCGCGCGCTCCTGGTCCGGCTCCCAGGCCCACTCGGTGACCGTCCGTCGTCCGCCGAGCACGGTGGCCCGCGCGTAGGCGGCGAGCCTGCCGGCGTGCCACGCCAGCAGGAAGCGCTCGCGCGGGTTTCCGGCGAGACGGAGGCTCCACCGCCAGGCGTGACGGCTCCGGCGCAGCGGACCGTCGAGAACGGCGCCGAAGCGCGCATGGAGACGCGCCACGGCTCCGAGGTCGAGCTCGCCGATCTCGCTCCCGTCCACAGTCTGAATGCGGAACGGATCGCCCGCGTCGAGCGACGCGCGCCGCCGTGGCGGCTCGATGCGGGTGGGAACGTGCGGCAGCGAGCGCCATCCTCTGCGCTCGTACCAACCGACCCGCGCCGCGTAAAGCAGCGCGATCTCCATGCCGCGCTCCGCCGCAGCCTCGAGCGCACGCTCGAGCAGCGTGGAGGCGAGCCCTTCACGGCGGCGGCCGGCGCGGGTGAAGACGCTGCCGATGCCGGCGAGCGGCACCGCGCGGCCGCGCAGCAGGACCTGGCGTGGGAAGATCTGGACGCACGAGACCAGCTCGCCGCGATCGGCGGCAACCCACACGTTGCGGTCGCGGAAGGTCGGATCGTCCTCGAGGTAGCGGCGGAAGAAGTCGCGGCCGCGCCAGCCGTCGTCGAGTCGCCACCCGTCGAGCAG
>DATKDQ010000368.1:0-8382 GCA_035544635.1 Thermoanaerobaculia bacterium | reverse complement strand
TAGAGCACCGACGGCAGCAGGAACTCGTTGATCGAGTCGTAGCGCACCACCAGCGCCACGCCGGCGAGGCAGAACAGCGCGGCGGCGAGGGCGATGCCGCACGCCATCGCGATCAACCAGCGGGCGACACCGAACACGGCGACGGCGATGAGCCCGCTCTCCACCAGCGACAGCGCGGTCAGCGTGACCAGCTTGGCGCCGAGATATTCGCCGGTGCGCAGCGGCGTCACGCACTGCGCCGCGAACGTGCCCTCCACCCGCTCGAGCAGCACCAGCCCGCTGACGAAGTAGAACGTGTTCATCAGCACGTTCTGCAGGATCACCACCGGCAGCAGCAGCGTCGCCGTGTCGCGCGGCAGCCAGCGCAGCAACGCGATCGAGAAGATCACCACCAGCGCCGTCGCGGCGTAGAAGCCGTTGCGCCACTGCACGCGCACCTCGGTGCGGATCGTCGCCGCCAGCCGCCTCATTCCAGGCCCCGCCCGGTGACGCGGATGAACACGTCGGCGAGACTCGCCTCGCGCGTATGGATCGTCTGCACGCCGCCCTCGCGCAGCAGCCGCAGGAACTCCGGGTCGTCGCCGAGGCCGTCGAGCGGGAAGTCGGCGCTGGCGATCCCATCGCCGGCGCGGTACTCGACGCGCACGGTGCGCTCGCCGTGCAGCTGCTCGAGCGCGCGCGGCGAGTCGATGCAGGCGATGGCGCCGCCGACGATGAAGGCGACGCGGTCGCAGAGCTCGTCGGCCACCGACATGTCGTGGGTGGCGAGGAACACGGTTCGCCCGGCGGTGCGCTCGGCGAGGACGAGGTCCTTGATGCGCCGGGCGTTGACCGGGTCGAGCCCGCCGGTCGGCTCGTCGAGGAGGAGCAGCTCCGGATCGCACAGCAGACAGCGCGCGATGCCGAGCCGGACCTTCATGCCCCGGGAGTACTGCCCTACCGGCTTGTCGCCATCCTGGTGCAGGCCGACCGCTTCCAGCAGCGCCTCCGGCGAGCGCGGCGCGGCGCTGTAGAGGGAGGCGAAGTAGCGCAGGTTCTCGAGCCCGGTGAGCTTGAGGAAGTGGTTCGGGGTCTCGAACGAGACGCCGATCCGCTCGTAGTCGTCGGCCCGCCACGCCGCCGCCTCCTTGCCGCGCACCCGCGCCTGGCCCGTGTACCCCTCGAGCAGGCCGACGAGGATCTTCTGCGTCGTCGACTTTCCCGCGCCGCTCGGCCCGAGGAAGCCGAAGATCTCGCCGCGCGCGACGGTGAAGTCCAGACCGCGCAGGGCGGGGTCGTCCGACTTGCGGTAGGTGAACCCGAGGTCGCGGACCTCGATCATGCCATCGCCAGCCATGGGGACGTGCCGGCGATCGTACCGCAGCCGGGGGCCGAGATCTGCATGCCAGGGCTCCGCGCAGGGAGGTGAAACTTCCGGCCCGCGAACCAGTATCAAACGGGCGGGAGCCCCGCGAATGAGCTACCACCGCGCCCTGATTGCCCGCGTCGTCTTCCCCTCGCTGCTGGCCACCGCCGCAGCCGCCCACGCCGCCCAGGAGCCGCGCCCTCCCGCCGCGCCGCCGCCGGCGGTGCCCCCCACCGCGGTGCCGCGGGCCAGCGGCCCCATCGCCATCGACGGCGACCTCTCCGACCCGGCCTGGGCCTCGGCGGCCCGCTTCGACACCTTCTACGAGACCTCGCCGGGGGACAACCTGCCGGCGAAGGTGCGCACCGTCGCCTGGGTCACCTACGACGACCGCTACTTCTACATCGCCGTGCAGTGCGACGACCCGGAGCCGGACAAGATCCGCGCTCCCTTCGTCGATCGCGACCAGGTCTTCGGCACCGACGACAACGTCGCCGTCTTCCTCGACACCCGCAACGACGGCAAGGTGGGGATGGAGCTGCGGATCAGCCCGCGCGGCATCCAGGGGGACGCGATCTTCAACGACGCCACCAACAGCGAGGACTTCGCCCCCGACTTCTTCTACGACACCGCCGCCCGCATCACCGACCAGGGTTGGAGCGGCGAGTACCGCATCCCGCTGACCTCCCTGCGCTACCCGAGCGACGACCCGCAGACCTGGCGCATCCTCTTCTGGCGCAACTACCCGCGCGACTTCCGCTACGCCTTCCACAGCGCGCCCATCCCCCGCGGCAGCAGCTGCGCGCTGATCTGCCACGCCCACGAGCTCACCGGCCTCACCGGCCTGCCGACGTCGAATCACCTGGTGGCGGCCCCCTACACGACGGTCGAGGCGGCCGAGAGCCGGCCGGCGGACGCCGAGGCGCGATTCTCGAGCGCCGACGCGGATGGGGAGCTGGGCATCGACGTCAAGTGGAACCCCTCCGCCGACAGCGCCGTCGACCTGACCCTCAACCCCGACTTCTCGCAGGTCGAGGCCGACGTGGCGCAGCTCGCCGTCAACGAGCGCTTCGCCCTCTTCTTCCCCGAGAAGCGGCCCTTCTTCCTCGAGGGGCTCGACCTGTTCGAGACCCCGGTGCGGGCGGTCTACACGCGCACCATCAACGAGCCGCGCTGGGGCTTGCGCGGCACCGGCAAGCGCGGCGCGAGCTCCTACACCCTGCTGGTCGCCGAGGACCGCGGCGGGGGGCTGGTGATCCTGCCCGGGCCGCTCGGCTCGAGCTTCGCGCCCCAGGACCTGGACTCGCGGGTGGCCGTCGGCCGGTTGCGCCACGACCTCGGCCGCTCGTTCGTCGGCATGCTGCTGACGGCGCGCGAGATCGACGGCGGCGGCCACAACCGCGTGCTGGGCCCGGACTTCCAGTGGCGGCCCACCGGCTCCGACACCGTCACCGGCCAGCTGCTCTGGTCGCAGACCGAGGACCCCGACCGACGCGACCTCTTCCCCGGCTTCCGCGGCGATCGCCGCGAGGGTCACGCCGCGGAGCTGTCATGGAACCACCTCCAGCGCACCCACGACTGGTTCGTCGGCGTCGAGGACTACGACGACGGCTTCCGCGCCGACGTCGGGTTCGTGCCGCAGGTGGGGTACCGGGAGGGGAGACTCGGGGCCGGCCTGCGCTTCTTCCCCGAGGGGCTCTTGCGCTTCGTGCGCCCCTCCGCCGGGATCGTCTACACCGAGGACAGCGACGGCCGCAAGCTGGGCCGGTCGCTCTTCCCCGGCCTGTTCTTCCTCGGGCGCAACAACCTGACCGGCAGCTTCGAGCTCCACCTCGACGCCGAGACGCGAGTGGGCGACGCGCTGCTCGAAGAGAGCTTCCTCGGCTACTTCCTGCAGATCGACCCGTCGCGCCTGCTGGCGCGCATCGGGGTGAGCGGCCGCGTCGGCGAGCAGATCGACTTCGCCAACGGCCGGGTCGGCGACGGCATCACGGTCGGCCTCAACGCCACGGTGCGGCCGACCGACCACCTCGAGCTGCTGCTCAACGCCACCCGGCAGCAGCTCGACGTCGACGACGCGGGCCAGAGCACCCGGCTGTTCACCGCCGACCTGGCGCGGGTGCGCGCCAACTACGTGTTCTCGGCGCGGTCGCTGCTGCGGCTCATCGGCCAGTACGTCGACGTCGAGCGCGACCCGCGCCTCTACGGCTCGCCGGTCGCGGCGCGCAGCGGCGACTTCGCCGGCTCGCTGCTCTACAGCTACAAGCTGAACTGGCAGACGGTGCTGTTCCTCGGCTACGGCAACGAGTGGCTGGGCGACGATCGCGACGACCGCTACGACCTCGTCGAGACCGACCGCTCGCTCTTCTTCAAGCTCTCCTACGCGATCCAGCGCTAGGAAGGGCGGCCGGTGCAGCAGCCCTTTGCCCCGCTCGAGGGGTACACTCTCGCTGAGATGCACATCTGGTCTCCGGCCCTCGCACCCGCGCTCCCCGCTCCCGGAGAGGAGCTCGACCTGGAGGAGTGGGCCCGGTTGCCGGAGGACGGCCCCGGGGAGCTGGTCGATGGACGTCTCACGGAGGAGGAAGCGCCGGATCCGATCCATGGGCTCGCCGTCTCGTGGCTCATCGCCCTGTTCCGGACCTGGCTCGGCGGGCGGGGTGGCTTCGTCTTCGACTCCGACGTCAAGTTCGTCGTCGGCCCGAGCCGCGGCAGGAGGCCTGACGTCAGCGTGTTTTTCCCCGAGCGGCCCGCTCCTCCGAGACGTGGAGCGGTGCGCGAGCCGCCCGACGTCGTCGTCGAGGTGGTCTCGGCCTCGCCGGCCGACGAGCGCCGCGACCGGGTGGAGAAGATGGACGACTACTCGGCCTTCGGGGTCGCCTATTACTGGCTGGTCGATCCGGCCCTCGGCTCGGTCGAGATCTTCGACCTCGTGGAGGGCAGGTTCGCCCGCGCCCTAGCGGCCACCGGTGGGCTCCTCACGCAGGTCCCCGGCTGCCCTGGTCTCGAGCTCGACCTCGACGCCTTGTGGCGAGAGCTGGCGCGTCTCGCGGCCAACGAGTAGCTCGCCGGCTGCTTCGCGCTCGAGGCAAAGACGGTAAAGCGGCATCGGCATCACCCCTCTCGGCCCCTTCGGCGGCCCGTACGCAGCAGATCGGATACGAAGGGTCGTCCGGCGAAGAACTGCCTCGGAGGTTCGCCGACCAGGCGACGGAACTCCCGATTGAAGTGGGACTGGTCGGCGTAGCCGAAGGTGTGGGCGACCAAGGCCAGGGAACCGCGGGGGTGCTGGTGGATGAAGCGGACCACCCGGCGCAGGCGGCGGACCTGCGCGAACCGCCCGGGGGACAAACCAATCGCGCTGCGGAAGCGCAGCTGCAGGGTCCGGGAGGTGCATCCGAGCCGCTCGGCGATCGTCTGGACCCGGATCCTCCCCCCGCTCCGCGCGATCCACCGCGCAGCCGCCGCCACCAGGGGGTCGGGCGCCGCGGCCCCGGCGCAGATGCCTCGCAACGCGGCATCGAGCAGATTCCTGCGGCCTGCGAGGCCGTCGGTGGCTGCCAGCCGTCTGGTGAGCCCACTCGCGGCCGGCAGGAGCGCATCGAGGGGGACGCACTCGGCGAGCAGCTCCCCCGCCGGCACTCCGAGCACGGCGGGGGCCGCACCGTGGCAGAGCTTGACCGCGATTTCGTCGACCCGTCCCGAGAGCTGCGCCAGCGACCCCCGGTCGAGGACGCGGGCGCCGTAGCTGGAGGGCCGAGCGCTCCAGCAGCCGTCGCCTCTCCGATCGAGGATCGGAGCGGCGCACGAGAACCCGAGCTCGACATGGCCGTCCGGCACGAGCGTTCCGCTGCGACCCGCTGGCACGTGGCCCGCCGAGGAGAGGATGGTGTAGGAGTGGATCCACGGCCGCAGCTCCGGGGCCGGGCGGAGCGCGAAGAAGGAGAGCCGGGGGCGCTGGGTCACCGATCGAGTATAGAGAGCCAGATTACGACATCAGCTCCTCGAGGGTGGCCCCGAGGCGCTCCCGCAGGACGACCGTGAGGCTCGGGTCCGTCGGAACCAGGTCTCGCGCCTGCCGCCAGATGCTCCGCGCTTCGTCTCGGCGACCGGCGTGGTCGAGGGCCATTCCCAGCTCGACGAGCGGGCGCGCTCGCTCGGGATAGCGCCGGGCGTTGCGGCGCAGCAACTCGACGGCGGCCGCGGCATGTCCCGCCGCGGCCAGCTCGCGGCCGAGGAGGCGGATCTCGCGCTCGACGTCGACGAAACGGTTTCGCTCGTCCTCGTCGAAATGCCCGAAGAGCTCGAGCGCGCCGCCGGCGTCCCCCGCGGCGGCCAGACGCCGCAGGCGGTCGTCGAAAGGCTCGCCGACCTCGTACTCGAGCGCCGCGGCGAGCGCCGGATCCGCGACCGCGAAATAGTTGGTGGCGCTCGGGGGCACGAAGACGTCCGGGGCGATCCAGGGCTGGAAGGCGTAGGGGCCGCCGGTCTGAAAGTAGGCGCTAGCGACCGCGAGCTCCAATTGCGAGCAGGGCAGAACGACGGCGGGTTCGTTGTCGCCGAACTGATTCGGCCGGCTGCCGGTGGGCTCGCCGACATAGACGACCTCGGTGTAGCGGGCGATCTCCTGGGCGAGCACCACGGCGGCGGAGATCGTGCCCCTGCCGACAAGGAGCACCAGCCTGCCCCGGGTGAAGAAGCGGCCGCTTTCGAGGAGAGCTCGGATCAGCGGCTGGGCCTCCTTCCAGTTGCCGCCGATGTTGCGGCGCAGGTCGATGACGAGGCGGCGCGGGGCGTCGCGCGCCAACAGCCGCGCCAGCTCTTCGGCCAGCTCCGCCAGCGGTCGACGGGGGTCCGAAACGGTGCGATTGAGCTGCAGATACACGCTCTGACGATCGGGCAGGGAGAGGAGCCAGTACGAGCTCTCGGAATCGCGCCAGTACAGGGACTCCAGGAGAGCCTCGCGGTCTCTCGCGTCCTCCCACCTCGGCTCGCCCGCCTGGGGCAGCGGCTCGAGGTACACCACCTCGAGGCTCCCCCCTTCCCCCTCCACCTCCAGCCGCACCCGCTCGGCGTGCGGGGCGATCCCCAGGCCATGCAGCACCTCGGGGATCCGCAGCCGGCCCGGTGCCAGGAAGTCGGCGGTGGCTGCGTTGTCGCGACTGACGAAACCGCGAATCCGATCGACCGCCTCTCGTGCGCTCAGCGCCCCCAGGCGCACGACGCGCTTGCCGGCCAGCCTGCCGTTCTCCGCCGTCGCCTCGGTGACGTAGAGCCCTTCGGTGAAGAGCTCGAAGCGCACCGGCAGCCCGCGGAAGGCCAGCGGATGCGGGGGCGTCGGCAGCGCCAGGTAGGTGTGCGCATCGCCGACGCGAGCCACGAGCTGCTGCAGGCGGACGACGATCTCGTGAGGCGACAGGCTGGAGAGCTCTCCTTCGAGCTGGCGAAAGCCCGCTTCCAGCTCCTGCCGGGAGATGGTGTGAAACGGATCGGGATGCCGCCGCTGCAGCGCGCTGCGGATCGCTTCGATGTCCGTGCGCCACGAGCTGGCGTCGGGCGCCTCGGTGCTCTGGCAGCCGACACCTGCTGCAGCCGAGCAGGGCATGGATAGCAACAGGCACAGCGCGATCGCGACCCGCATACAAAGCAGCCTAACGAACGCCTGCCTGCCCCGATAGAACGATTGCGAAAGCCTCGCCCCTCCGCTGCGCGGCAAAGGACGGCCTCGCCGATCGGGCCGCGTAGAATCCACCGCGTATGACCATGACCGACGAACCCACCTGCGGCCAGGGCCTCGCCCGGCACGCCGCGATCCCGGCCAAGCTCGGCGAGCTCCTCGCCGCTCTCGCCGCCAACCTCGACCTCCACCGCGCCACCCTCGATCTCGACGACGAGGGCGCGCGCACCGAGGACGCCGCCTACCGCGCCCTAGTCGACCGCTTCCGAAGCCTCGCCGGCGAGCTCGCCGCCGCCGCCCGGGAGATGCTCGCCGGCTGGGAGGGCGAACCTGCCAACCTGCCGAAGATCGACAATGCCCTTGCCAGCCTCGCCGTCGGCGACTTCGACCGCGCCGTCGGCTGGTACGAGCGCCTCTTCGGCCGGCCGGCCGACGCCACGCCGATGCCCGACCTCGCCGAGTGGAGGTTCCCGCGCGGCGGCTGGCTGCAGGTCTACGCGGGTCCCGAGCGTGCGGGGCGCGGGTCCTGCACCCTGGCGGTGAGCGACCTCGACGCGGTACGCGCCCATCTCGAGGCGATCGGCGTCGCCCTGGGCGACCAGCCCGCCACGCCTCAGGTGCGCACCATCATGATCCGCGACCCGGACGGGAACTCGATCGCCTTCGCCGAGGCGACGGATCCGAGCCTGGCGCACTGAGCGCGGCGGCGCCGGCGGGGCGTAGCGGGCGCGTGTCGAGGAGCAGGAGGTCCCGGTCGGTAGCTCTTGAAGCTCGTCATCGACATGAACCTCTCGCCTCTCTGGGTCGAGGCACTCGAAAGGCGCGGCTTCGAGGCCACTCACTGGAGCACGATCCGACATAGAGGATGTTGTGCTGGCGGCGCTTCGAGAGCACGGCGAGAGTCTCGAAAGAGGGGCTATCGTCGTCATCGAGCCAGGCGCGTCGCGCGTCAGGCTCCTGCCTCTCGTGCGCGGTTGACCGCGCGAGGTGGTCACGACGTCGCCGGCAGCGCGCTTGACTCGAGCGACATTGCAGTAGTGGCCATAGTAGCGCACCTCCGACTCATCGAGATCGGCCCCGAGGAGGCCCTCGGCGCCGTGCGTCGGCTCGAGTCGTCGACGGCCTCGCGTGGCGCGGAGACCTTCGACTTCTCGCCCGACGGCAAGCACGTCGCCTTCTCGACGGCTCGTGACGTCCGCTCGCGCATCTTCCTCGTCGAGGGCCTGCTCGAGCGTGAGCCCTGACTCGTCACTGGATATACTCCCGGGCCTGATCGGATCACGGCTGGGCCACTTCGAGATCACCGCCAAGCTCGGTGAAGGCGGGATGGGCGAGGTGTACCTGGCTCAGGACACGAGGC
>DATKDQ010000367.1:0-10560 GCA_035544635.1 Thermoanaerobaculia bacterium | reverse complement strand
TCGAGCATCTGCTGCTCGCGCTGTGCGGCAACCTCGAAGGCCTCAAGATCCTCAAGGCCACCGGCATCGACGTCGACCAGCTGCTCGAGGACATCGAGGGCTACCTCGACGAGAACGTGGATCCCGTCCCCGAAGGCCAGGGGCTCGAGCCACGCCAGACGGTTGCGTTCTGGCGGGTGCTGCAGCGTGCCGCGATGCACGTCCAGAGCTCCGGTAAGCACGAGATCAGCGCCGGCAACGTGCTGGCCTCGCTCTTCCGCGAGGACGAGGCGCAGGCGGTCTTCCTGCTCAAGAAGCAGGGGATCACCCGGCTCGACATCACCCGCTACCTGTCGCATGGCGTGCGCAAGCAGCGCGCGCTGCCGATGCGGCCGATCGGCGATGCCGAGGGCGACGACGCCTACGACGAGGAGACGCTCGACAACCCGCTCGACGCGTTCACCACCGACCTCGTCGACCGCGCCGCGAAGGGCCTGATCGATCCGCTGGTGGGCCGGCGGCGCGAAGTCTCGCTGGTGTGCGAGACGCTGGCACGGCGGCGCAAGAACAACCCGGTCCTAGTCGGCGACCCCGGGGTCGGAAAGACCGCGATCGTCGAGGGTCTCGCGCTCGCCATCCACGAGGGAAACGTCCCCGCGTTCCTCGCCGACGCGCGCATCTACGCGCTCGACATGGGCGCCGTCGTGGCCGGCACGCGGTACCGCGGCGACTTCGAGGAGCGGCTGAAGGCGGTGATCGGCGCCATCCTGGAGCAGCCCAAGGCGATCCTGTTCATCGACGAGATCCACACCATCGTCGGCGCCGGCGCCACTTCCGGCGGCACCCTCGACGCTTCGAACCTGCTCAAGCCGGCGCTCTCGTCGGGCCAGCTCCGCTGCATCGGCTCCACCACCTACGTCGACTACAAGGCGGCGTTCCACCGCGACCGGGCCCTGGCGCGGCGGTTCGAGAAGATCGAGATCGACGAGCCCTCGGTCGAAGAGTCGGTGAAGATCCTCAAGGGCCTGCGCGACCGCTACGAGGAGCACCACGAGGTGCGCTACGACACTACCGCGCTCGTGTCCGCGGCGGAGCTCGCGGCGAAGTACATCAACGAGCGCAAGCTTCCCGACAAGGCGATCGACGTCATCGACCAGGCCGGCGCCTCGAACCGGCTGCAGCCGGCGAGCAAGCGTAAGAAGCGCATCGCCTCGTCCGACGTCGAGGTGATCGTCGCGAAGCTGGCGAAGATCCCCGAGAAGAACGTCTCGCGCACCGACCGCGAGGCGCTCCAGAACCTGGAGAGCGAGCTCAAGACGGTCATCTTCGGTCAGGACCAGGCGATCGACTCGCTAGTGAGCGCGATCAAGGTGTCGCGTGCCGGCCTCGGTCCGCTGGATCGGCCGATCGGCTCGTTCCTGCTCTCCGGCCCGACTGGCGTCGGCAAGACCGAGCTCTCCAAGCAGCTCGCCGAGGTGCTCGGCATCTCGTTCCTGCGCTTCGACATGTCGGAGTACATGGAGCGCCACACCGTCTCCCGTCTGATCGGCGCGCCCCCCGGCTACGTCGGCTTCGACCAGGGCGGCCTCCTCACCGACTCGATCCGGCGCACGCCGCACGCGGTGCTCCTGCTCGACGAGATCGAGAAGGCGCACCCCGAGGTGTTCAACGTCCTGCTGCAGGTGATGGACCACGCAACGCTAACCGACAACAACGGCAACAAGGCGGACTTCCGCCACGTGATCCTGCTCATGACCACCAACGCCGGCGGCCGTGAGCTCACCGCGAACAGCCTCGGCTTCGCGGCGTCGACGACCTCGACGCGGGTCAAGTCGCAGGAGTCGATCGAGCGCTTCTTTAGCCCCGAGTTCCGCAACCGCCTCGACGGCTGGATCGTCTTCGAGCCACTCTCCGGAGATTCGGTGCTGCGCATCGTCGACAAGCTGATCGGAGAGCTGCGGCTGCAGCTCGTTGACAAGAAGGTGCAGATCGAGCTCTCGGAGGAGGCTCGCAACTGGCTGGCGCGCGAGGGCTACGACCCGAAGTTCGGCGCGCGGCCGATGCGCCGCCTTATCGAGCGCGAGATCAAGAAGCCATTGGTCGACCAGATCCTGTTCGGCGACCTGCGCACCGGAGGGGTGGCGCGGGTCGAGGCACCCGAGGTGGTGGGGCCCGACGAGCACCTCCGCCTGGTGGCGACCCCGGACCAGAAGGCATAACGCCGGCCTCGATCTCCGGGGCTCGGATGGACTCCTTCCGCACCATCATCGAGCCGTTCCGCATCAAGTCGGTCGAGCCGATCCGTCACCTCACCCGCGACCAGCGTGAGGCGCGGCTGCGCGACGAGGGCTACAACCTCTTCGGCCTGCGCTCCGAAGACGTGATGATCGACCTGCTCACCGACTCCGGCACCGGCGCGATGTCGGCCGAGCAGTGGGCGGCGGTCCAGCGCGCGGACGAGTCCTACGCCGGCTCGCCGTCCTTCTACCGTTTCGAGGCCGCGGTCAAGGAGCTCTTCCCGTACCGGCACGTGATCCCCACCCACCAGGGCCGCGCCGCGGAGCGGATCCTGTTCTCGGTGCTCGGCGGCCCCGGCAAGATCGTGCCGTCGAACACCCACTTCGACACCACGCGCGCCAACGTCGAGGCGAGCGGCGCCGAGGCGCTCGATCTGCCGATCCCCGAGGGCCGGGTCCCGTCCGACCGCCACCCGTTCAAGGGGAACATGGACACCGCCGCGCTCGCGCGCCTCCTCGAGGAGCGTCGCGCCGACGTGCCGATGGTGTTCATGACGGTCACCAACAACTCCGGCGGCGGTCAGCCCGTTAGCCTCGCCAACCTGCGACAGGTCCGCGACGTGTGCGCGGCGCATGGCGTCCCCCTCTTCCTCGACGCCTGCCGCTTCGCCGAGAACGCCTGGTTCATCCGGATGCGCGAGCCGGGCTTCGCGGAGCGCACCGTCCCCGGGATCGTCGCCGAGATGGCCTCGTGCGCCGCCGGCATGACCATGTCGGCGAAGAAGGACGGTCTCGCCAACATGGGCGGCTGGCTGGCCGTCGACGACGACGATCTTGCCCACCGGTGCCGCGACAACCTGATCCTCACCGAAGGCTTCCCGACCTACGGCGGTCTGGCCGGGCGGGACCTCGAGGCGATCGCGCAGGGCCTGCGCGAGGTGGTGGACCACGACTATCTGCGCTACCGCATCCGCTCGACCGCCTATCTCGGCGAGGCGCTCGAGCGCGCCGGGGTCCCGATCGTGGTGCCGGTGGGCGGCCACGCCGTGTACATCGACGCCCGCGCCCTGCTCCCGCAGGTGCCGCCGCTCGAGTACCCGGGGCAGTCGATCGCGGTGGAGCTCTATCGCGAGGGCGGCGTGCGTGGCTGCGAGATCGGCACGGTCATGTTCGGGCGGCAGCCCGACGGCACGGAGGTTCCCGCGGCGATGGACCTGGTGCGCCTCGCGGTGCCGCGCCGGGTCTACACCCAGAGCCACATCGACTACGTGATCGAGGTGGTGGAGCGGGTGGCCGCGCGCCGCGACCAGCTCCGCGGCCTGCGCATCGTCGAGGAGCCGGCATCCTTACGCCACTTCTCGGCCACATTCGAGCCGTTGTAGGGCGGCTGCCCAGCTGCCTCTGCACCGAGCCAGGCGGAACGACTCGCCTGATCTTGGCCCACGAGCCGGTGGCTCCCGCTGCCGCAGCACCCGGATTCCCTGGAAGTGGACGCTATACGAGCTCTTATGGCACAATACGCCGGCTCGGGAGCCTCGGCCCCTACCCTTTCGACATCCTGGTGGCGTTTCGAGGATCCGGGCAGTGCTGCGGCGCCACGACGTCGGGCGCCGCGCGCGGGTAGCGGATATCCGGTACGGAGGACCGTCAGTTGAACTACACGGGACCGAAGGTCAGGCTGTCACGGAAGCTCGGCATCTCACTCACGCCGAAGGCGGACAAGTTCCTCGAGAAGAAGCCGTACCCGCCGGGGCAGCACGGGTTCCGGCGCCGCCGGCGGCTGTCGCCCTACGGCAGCCAGCTCATCGAGAAGCAGCGGCTGCGCTTCCAGTACAACATCAGCGAGCGCCAGCTCCGCAACTACTTCCGCCGCGCCACCCGCCGCAAGGGCATGACCGGCGAGACGCTCCTGCAGGCGCTCGAGACGCGCCTCGACGCGCTCGTGCTGCGCGCCCGCTTCGCGCGCACCGTCTACCAGGCGCGCCAGGTCGTCGCCCACCGCCACATCCTGGTCAACGGCAAGATCGTGAAGAGCCCGTCCTACCAGGTGAGGCCCGGCGACACCATCTCCGTGAAGGAGCCGAGCCGCAAGCTGCGCTCCTTCAACGAGGGCGTGCTCACCACCGCCATCCCGCCCTACCTCGCCGTCGACGACACCGGGTACACCGCTCGGCTCGAGTACGTGCCGCCGCGCACCGAGGTGCCCATCGTGTGCGACGAGCACCTGGTCGTCGAGTTCTACAGCCGGTAGGAGATCGCGACCGACCGATCACTGGCGCCCGATCGCGGTTACTCTCCGGAGCTCCCCCCTACTCTCCGGGCATTTCAGTGGCGATTCGCGGATCACGGTAGCCGGCCTTCGTTCCGCCGATCACGCGATCGCGGCCCGTCCGCTTCCCTTCGTAGAGCCGCTCGTCGGCCACCCGAAACAGCTCCGCCGCCGACGTCGCGTCACCCGGAAAGGTCGCCGCCCCGATCGTCACGGTGACGCGTTCGGCCCCGGTGCGCGAGACGCCGGGCCCCAGACGTGCCGCCAGGCGCGTCTGGATGCGCTGCGCGAGCTGCAGCGCCGCTCCGGAACCAGCATGGGGAGCGATCACCGCGAACTCCTCCCCGCCGATGCGGCAGGCGGCATCCGCCGCCCGCACCGCCTCGCGCAGCGCGGCAGCCACCTCCTTGAGCACGCGGTCCCCGGCGGCGTGGCCGAAGCGGTCGTTGATGCTCTTGAAGTGATCCACGTCGGCCAGGAGCAGGCTGACCGGCGCCCCAGCACGCTGCGATCGCTCGATCTCGAGCGGCAGCGACGCGTCGAAGAAGCCTCGATGCAACAGCCCGGTCAGAGGATCGCGCTGCCGCTCTCCACGCCCGGGGTCATGGATCTCCCGAAAGGTCAGAAGCCGCACCAGCTCGCCCAGCCGAAGCGGACGCGGGCGGGGCGGCGCCGCGCCGCTCTCGCTCGCGCCCCCGCCGTTCACGCTGCGGGTGCGGGCACTGCTCTCGTCGGCGCCGCGTACGCTCTCGTCGGCGCCGCGGACGCTCACGCCACCACCGCTCGCCCGCAGCTCCGGCACGAAGCGCGACGCGATCCCGGCGTACGCCGCCGCCACGACTCCTCTCGTCGTGACGTCCAACACGACCCGGCGCGCCTCCACTGGTCCATCGAGCGCGCGGCTCACGGCGGCCAAGATCGCCCCGTCGAAAAGGATCGCCGCCGACGCCGCGAGCAGCAGCCGCACCGAGGGCCGCGCGGCGAGGCCGCTCAGCGCCTGGTACACGGCGATCGCGCACGCCGCCTCGACCAGCAACGACACCCCTCGCACCGAACGAAGCGCGAGATCGCCCGTCAAGAGCTCAGCGGGCAGACCGAACGGGTTGCGAACCGAGGTGCCGGTGAGCGTCAGGCCGAAGAGCGCAGACAGCGCGATCGCCGCCAGGTAGGCCAGGACCAGGCCGTACACGAAGTCGCGCGTGCGCTCGGCTTCCTCGCTGGCGTGAACGAGCAGGATCGCGAAGAGGGTGGCGGTGAAAAGGATCGCCGAGCCGGGACTGATCTCGACCCCCGGGGCGATCTCGACGTAGACCGACCGCAGGAGCACGACGTGCAGGTACTGCAGAGCACCCACCGCGACCACCAGAGGGAGCAGACCCATGCG
Source organism: Thermoanaerobaculia bacterium (assembly GCA_035544635.1). Lineage (GTDB taxonomy): Bacteria > Acidobacteriota > Thermoanaerobaculia > Multivoradales > Multivoraceae > DATAFT01. The sequence goes on along the minus strand of DATKDQ010000367.1, from coordinate 4,691 downwards.
GGACCGGGCGCGGTAGAGCAGACCGAGAAGCGCCGCGACGACGGTCCCCTGGAGCGCCATCAGGCCGATCTGGACGAAGCCTTCGAGCATCGGTCACCACCGGCCCGCAGGCCCGCGCGCTCTTCCCATCCGCCTGTCGCGTTGATCCGGGTGCTCGCCGGCAAGCTATCACGATGCCCTGGCTATACTCGCCGTCGCCGCCGACCCCGAAGCCCCAGCCGAGGAGCTCCTCCATGGATCCCCACGCCTTCACCCTCTACGACCTCCTGGTCCGTAACGCCCGCGCCCAGCGCGACGACCTCGCGCTCGTCACCGAGGACGCCGCAGAGCGCTCCTACGGCGACCTCCTCGCGCGGGTCGACGCCCTCGGCTCCGGGCTCGCCGCGCGCGGCCTCGCGCCCGGCGACCGCATCGCGATCCTCGCCCAGAACTTCGCCGCCTACTTCGAGCTCTACCTCGCCTGCGCGCGCCAGGGCGTGGTGGCGTACCCGTTCAACTGGCGATGGTCCGCCGAGGAAGTGGAGCGGTTGCTCGAGCGCGCACGGCCTCGCGCCTTCGTGGCCGACCAGGCCACCTTCGACAAGGTGCCGGCCGCGGTTCACGACGACTCGAAGCTCGCGTTCCGCGCGCTCTTCGACGGTGAGCCGCGCGCCGGCTGGATCGGGTTCGACGATCTCTACGCTGCAGTCGACGTCGACCGGCCCGCGGACATCGACTCCACGGCTCCCTTCGCCGTCATCGCGACCGCCGCAGTCGACGTCGTCCCGCGCGGGGCCGTGCTCACTCACCGCAACTTGCTGGCTTCGAGCGCGATGCAGATCGGGGCGATGCGTCTCGGCCCCGACGACCGCAACCTGCTCGCCCTTCCCCTCTTCCACATCGCCGCCCTCGGCAACGCCATGGGCATCTTCCAGGCCGGCGGCGCCAACGTGGTGATGGCCAAGTTCGACGCCGAGGCCGCGGTCGAGCTGATCGACCGCTGGCACGTCACCTACCTGAGCGACTTCCCGCCGGTCCTCACCAACGTGCTCGATGCGGCGCAGCAGCGCGGCACCCGCCTGCCTTCGCTGCGCATCGTCTCCGGCCTCGACGCGCCGGCAACCATGGAGCGCCTCCAGCAAGAGACCTCGGCCGACTTCTGGACCGGCTTCGGCCAGACCGAGACCTCCGGATTCGTGACCATCCAGCGCTATCGCGACCTGCCCGGCGGCGCCGGCAAGCCGGGAAGCCTCTGCCGTGTGAAGCTCGTCGACGACTACGATCGCGAGGTGCCGCCGGGGACGCCCGGCGAGATCCTGGTGCGCGGCCCGATCGTCTTTCAGGGCTACGACGGGCAGCCCGACGTCACCGCCAACACCTTCCGCGGCGGCTGGCACCACACCGGCGACGTCGGCCGCTTCGACGACCGCGGCAATCTGTTCTACGTCAAGCGCAAGCCCGAGAAGGAGCTGATCAAGCCCGGCGGCGAGAACGTCTACCCTGCCGAGGTCGAGACCGTGATCATGACGCTCGCCGGAGTCACCGGGGTCTGCGTCTTCGGGGTTCCCGACCCGAAGTGGGGTGAAGGGATCAAGGCGGTGATCGAGACCGGACGCGGCGACCTCACCGTCGAGGCGGTGCGCGAGCACGTCGGCTCGCGCATCGCGCGCTACAAGCGCCCGGGTTACGTCGACTTCACGCGCGAGCTGCCGCGCCGGGACGACGGCGCGGTCGACCGTGACGCCGTCAAGCTGCGCTGGAGCTGATCCCCGGCGACGCTTCAGGCTCGGTCGAGTTAGAATCGAATCGCGTCGCTTACCGACCGGTCGGTCGAATCCTCCCCACTGACAAGGAAGGCTCCATGGATCTCCACGACACCCCCCAGGAAGCCGCGTTCCGGGCCGAAGTCCGCGCCTGGCTCGACGAGAACGTTCCCAAGCACCTGCTGCCCGCCCTCGAGGGCGCCTCCTTCGGCAAGTCGCCGTTCAGGGGCGAGGAGTACCTCCGGCACGCTCGCGAGTGGCAGGCCAGGAAGTTCGACGCCGGCTGGGCGTGCCTACACTGGCCGAAGAAGTACGGCGGTCGGGAGGCGACCCCGATCCAGCGCATCATCTGGAACCAGGAGGAGGGGCCGTACCGCATGCTCTCGGGGGTCTTCATCATCGGTCACGGCATGGCCGCGCCGACGCTGATGGCCTACGCCAGCGAGGAGCAGAAGCGGCACTACCTGCCCCCGATGGCGCGCGGCGACGAGATCTGGTGCCAGCTCTTCAGCGAACCGAGCGCGGGATCCGACCTCGCCGGCATCCGCACCCGCTCCGTCCGCGAAGGCGACGACTGGATCGTCAACGGGCAGAAGATCTGGACCTCCGGCGCGCAGCACTCGAAGTACGGCATCCTGGTCACGCGCAGCGAGTTCGACCTCCCGAAGCACAAGGGCCTCACCTACTTCTTCATCGACATGGAGTCGCCCGGCGTCGAGGTTCGTCCGATCAAGCAGGTCTCGGGAGAGTCGCAGTTCAACGAGGTCTACTTCACCAACCTGCGCGTGCCCGACGCGCAGCGCCTGGGTGAGGTCGGCGCCGGCTGGCAGGTCTCGCTCACCACGCTGATGAACGAGCGGCAGGCGATCGGCACCTCGATGGCGGGCGGCTTCGCGGAGATCCTCGACTACGCCAGGCGCGCCCCGACCGGCAACGGGCCGGCCATCCGGGACGCCGCCGTGCGCGACAAGCTCGCAGACTTCTACGTGCAGTCGAGCGGGCTCCGCTACACCGGCCTGCGCTCGATCTCGGCGATCTCGCAGGGCCGCACGCCCGGTCCCGAGAACTCGATCGGCAAGGTGGTGACAGGACAGATGCTCCAGGAGATCGCGTCGCTGGGCCTCGAGCTCCAGGACCAGGCCGGCCTCCTGGTCGCGGAGGACGAGGCTGCCTACGACGCCCGGTTCCAGTTCATGCTGCTGCGCTCCCTCGGCGTGCGCATCGAGGGCGGCACCGACGAGATCCTGAAGAACATCATCGCGGAGCGGGTCCTCGGCCTGCCGGGTGACATCCGGCTCGACCGCGACGTCTCGTTCAAGGACATCCCCAGCGGGTGGTAGGCTGCGGCGCCGGCCCCGCCCTCCAGGAGGGTCCACCCGAAGTGAACCGCGGCCGGAGCGCCCGACCCGCCAGACAACGGAGAATGAAGGCGGCCACCATGCCGGCGTTCCACTACGAGCCGATCTTCCAGCACGCTCCCGACACCACCGAGTACCGACTGCTCACGCCCGAGCACGTCGCCGTCGCGCGGCACGGTGATCGCGAGGTGCTGGAGGTCGCGCCGGAGGCGCTCCAGATCCTCGCTCGCGAGGCGATCGACGACATCTCGCACCTGCTTCGCCCCAGCCATCTCGAGCAGCTCCGTTCGATTCTCGACGATCCCGAGGCCTCGCCCAACGACCGCTTCGTCGCGCTCGAGCTGCTCCAGAACGCGAACATCGCCGCCGGGCGCATGCTGCCCGGCTGCCAGGACACCGGCACCGCGATCGCGATCGGCTACAAGGGCCAGCAGGTGGTGACGCGCGGCGACGACGCGGAGTCGCTGTCGCTCGGCATCTACCAGGCGTACCAGGAGCGCAATCTCCGGTACTCGCAGCTGGCGCCGCTCGACATGTACACCGAGCGGAACACCGGCACCAACCTCCCGGCGCAGATCGAGATCTACGCCAGCCACGGCGACGAGTACCACTTCCTGTTCATCGCCAAGGGGGGCGGCTCCGCGAACAAGACCTTCCTCTACCAGGAGACGAAGGCACTGCTCAACCCGATCTCGCTGCTCGCCTTCGTCGACGAGAAGATCCGGTCGCTCGGAACCTCGGCGTGCCCGCCCTACCACCTGGCGCTGGTCGTCGGCGGCACCTCGGCCGAGATGACGCTCAAGACCGTCAAGCTCGCGAGCTGCCACGCGCTCGACGACCTGCCCACCACCGGCAACGAGCACGGACGCGCCTTCCGCGATCGCGAGCTCGAGGAGCGCATCTTCCAGCTCTGCCGCGAGGTGGGGATCGGCGCTCAGTTCGGCGGCAAGTACTTCGCGCACGACGTGCGCGTCGTCCGGCTGCCGCGCCACGGCGCGTCCTGCCCGGTCGGGCTCGGCGTCTCCTGCTCGGCGGATCGGCAGGCGTACGGCAAGATCACGCGCCAGGGCGCCTTCCTCGAGCGGCTCGAGGCAAATCCCTCACGCTTCCTGCCGGAGGTGACCGAACAGGAGCTCGGAGCCGAGGTGGTGCGGATCGACCTAGAACGGCCGATGCAGGAAATCCTGGCCGAGCTCTCGAAGCACCCGGTCGCGACGCGGCTCTCACTCTCCGGTCCGATGGTCGTCGCTCGCGACATCGCGCACGCCAAGCTCAAGGAGCGCCTCGACGCCGGCGGCGATCTCCCCACCTACTTCAAGGACCACATGGTCTACTACGCCGGACCCGCAAAACGCCCCGAGGGCTACGCGTCGGGCTCGTTCGGTCCCACCACCGCGGGCCGCATGGACTCCTACGTCGACCTCTTCCAGAGCCGCGGCGGCAGCATGGTGATGCTCGCCAAGGGCAACCGCTCGGCCCAGGTGCGCGAGGCCTGCGCCCGCCACCGGGGCTTCTATCTGGGCTCGATCGGCGGCCCCGCGGCGCGCCTCGCCGAGCACTCGATCAGGAAGGTCGAGGTCATCGAGTATCC
>DATKDQ010000366.1:0-3244 GCA_035544635.1 Thermoanaerobaculia bacterium | reverse complement strand
TCGGTCTCGCGCTCGGCATCACCGGCGACTTCCGGCTCACCGACCGCTTCTCGATCCTGATCGAGCTGTCCGGGCACTACACGGACCTCGACGACGCCGATATTCTGGCCATGGGCCATGCCGGCATAGCGTTCCGCTTCTGACGCCATGGACCAGACCCTCGGCCACTACAAGATCGTGAGCGAGCTCGGCCGCGGCGGCATGGGCGTCGTCTACAAGGCCTTCGAGGAGTCGCTCAACCGCTACGTCGCGATCAAGGTGCTGGGCGAGCACCTCAGCCACGACGAGAGCTTCGTGAAGCGCTTCGTGCGCGAGGCCAGGGCCGCGGCCGCCCTCTCGCACCCGAACGTCATCCAGATCTACGCCATCGGCCAGGAGCCCCCCCCAGAACCGGTCCCGCATGGGTCCGCCGCCCGTCACTACTTCGTCATGGAGTACGTCGAGGGCCGCTCGGTGCACGACCTGCTCAAGGACGAAGGCGCCCTCGATCCCTTGCGCGCGGTGCGCATCGTGCAGCAAGCGGCGTCCGGCCTCGCCGCCGCGCACGACCAGGGGCTGGTGCACCGCGACATCAAGCCGGCGAACCTGCTAGTTACCAGGGGGGAGCACGTCAAGATCGCCGACTTCGGTCTCGCCCTCGCGCCGTCGGACGCCGGCACGCGGCTCACCGCGACGCATTCGCTGATGGGCACTCCGGGCTATCTCTCGCCCGAGCAGTGCTGCGGCGAGCCGGCCGGCCCGCGCAGCGACATCTACTCGCTGGGCATGACGTTCTACGAGATGCTGACCGGGGCGATGCCGTTTCGGGGTGAGAGCCCGCTCGCGGTCCTGCGCCAGGTCCTCGACGAGGATCCACCGCCGTTGCTCGAGATCGACCCCAGCCTCGACCCGGCGATCGCGAAGGTGGTCGAGCGGATGGTGAGGAAGGAGCCGAACGACCGCTACCCGAGCTGCCACGAGCTCCTGGCAGACCTCGCCGGGATCGGCGGCGGCATGGCGAACGAGCCCACGGCCAGGCTGCCGCGCTCGGCCCCCGCCGCCGCTTCGCCTCCCGCGGCAGGTGCCCTCCCGCCGCCGCCACCCGCTTCCTTCGCCGCAACCGCCGCCGTGTCTGGGTCCGCGCCGGCGGCGGGCTTCGCCGGCGCTCCGGTCGCGGCGGCTGCGCCGCCGCCTCCCGCTGCCGCCACCGGGCGAGGGCAGCGCTGGGCGATCATCGGCGGGATGGTGGTGATGCTGGTGATCGCCGTCTCGGCGGCCGGCCTTTTTCTCGGCCGCACCTCGTGGCGGGATGGCGAGCAGGAGGAGGTCGCACGCGGCCAGGTCGCGGCCGCCGATGCTTCGGCCGACACCCGCGCCGCGGGTTCGAGCGAAGGGGCTCGCGGGCTCTCGGGAGTCTCCCCCGGCGCGCCGGCGGAGGCACTCGCTCCCGCGTCCGTCGCACCGCCGGCGGCGGATCCGGAGGAAGGTCCGCGGGAAGGCTCGCCGAGAAGCGACTCCTCGGCCCTCGCCTCCGAGGCGAGCGTGATGAGCGACGGGCCCGCTGGTGACGGGCTCGCAGGTAGCGAGAAAGAGCGGTCGGCTTCTGTTGACGCCTCCGCGCCGCCGATCGCCCGCGACGAGTCGGGCCGCCCGGCGCCCGCCGCCGACTTGGCCGCCTCTGCCCACGGCGAGGAGCGTCGCGGAGGAGCTGCCACCGCATCGCGGGCGGCCGCCCAGCTGGCACCCGCGGGCCGGGCCCCGCACCGGGCGCCGATCCGGGAGCGCCCGCGCGTCGCCGTCCTCGCGATCGGAGAGCCCACCCTGGCGTCGGCGGCCGAAGCCGCGCTCGAGGCGCAGCTTCTGAGGCACGGCCTCGATCTCTACGACGAGCGCGGAATCCTGGAGCTGCGTGACGGCGGGGGCGCGGCGGGCTTCGCGCCGTCCGCGCTGGTCGCGATCGCCGCCGAGCGCGGCGTCGACGTGCTCGTGCTGGTGGACGCCGAGCCGCTCGGCGAGCGCGAGCTCACGCCCCTCAACCGGCGCTACGACTACGCCACCACGTCGCGGCTGCGGGTCGATGCCTTCCTCACCGCGGAGGGCGACGGCATCGGACGCGGCTGGAGCCACCAGGTCGAGTACACGCCACTCAACGCTGAGGCCAGGGCGACTTCGCTCATGGGCCGGGTGAGCAACGAGCTTGCCGGCGAGATCGGCGCGGCGTGGGAAGGCCATCGCGCCGCCTCCTCGCCGTGACCGCAGGATCCTGATCGCGCATCCTCCGGCGATCCGCCAGCCGTGCCTCTTGCGCTCGCTCCGTGAGGGTGAGAACCACTCTCTGCGCCGGCAGGCCATCGGCCAGGGCGCCTCCGGCGCCGGCTCGATCTCAGCTTTTCATCGATTGGTTCGCGCTCGGAGCGGATCGAGCGCTATACTCGATTGGCAGATGAGTTGCATGTCGAGCATATCGCCAGCCCCTGTCTCGAGCACGACCTGAGAGATCCGATCCATTTTTCGAGGGTGCTCGCGGCCCCCCGGGAGGAGGACGCGCTTGCCCAGACCACCCTTCGAGATAGCTCCGTCGCCTGCGGCCGTCGCCGTGGGCCGTGACGCTGTGCGCAACGACCCGTCTTCGACAGCGGAGAAGACCCCGCGCGAGAATCTCTCGCGTCCGACCATTCGCTACATGGGCTTCCGCACCACGGAGGACGGGCGCGAGTACGTGCTGTCCGCGACCGGCCGTGGCGAGCAGCGGGTGTTCGTGATGATGATCACGCATGAGGCCTTCGCGACCAGGGCGGCGCGATTCCAGGACGCGCCCGACGTCTGCTTCGCCAAGCTCGCGCGCGAGCTGGCGCTCGACGCCGATCTGGTACCCGGCCCGCGGCACGTCTTCACGGACGAGGAGCTGCTCGCCTACCGCGAGGCTCACGGGCCATCCGGCACCGGACGCAAAGGACGCGGTCGCCGCGGCGCGAGCTGACCGCCTGCCGATGCTTCCGACGGCTCCCGAAACCAAACAGCAACCGAACGTCGCCAGGCCGATCCGTCGAGACGGCCAGAAGGGATCCAGCAATGTCGAAACGACTCTACGTCGGCAACCTCCCGCCGGGTACCACCGCCGCGGAGGTGCGAGCGGCCTTCTCGAGGTTCGGCGAGGTGACCTCGGTCGACCTCGCCACCGACCGCTTCACGGGGCACCCCCGAGACTTCGGCTACGTCGAGATGGACGAAGGCGCCGCCGCCGCCATCGCCGGCTTGAACCGCA
>DATKDQ010000365.1:0-2255 GCA_035544635.1 Thermoanaerobaculia bacterium | reverse complement strand
GGCGGCGCAGCCTGCCGCGGCGGGAGCTCGCCCCAGGGGAGTGCGCGCTGACGGAGCGCACGGCACCCCTGCGGCGCTGCCGCGCCTCGCCGCCGATCGTCGGGCCATGATCGTCTACACCAGCGGCACGACCGGAGGTCCCAAGGGCGTCGTGGCCACGCACGGCGGCCTCGCGGCGCAGATGGCGAGCCTGCTCGAGGCATGGGCCTGGACGCCACAGGATCGCATCCTCCTCACCCTGCCGCTCCACCATGTGCACGGGATCGTGAACGTCCTCGGCTGCGCGCTGGCGGCGGGCGCGGCGTGCGTCCTCCACGACGGCTTCGACGCGCACCGCGTCTGGGACTCGTTCGCGCGCGATCGTCTCACGCTCTTCATGGGCGTGCCGACGATGTACTACCGCCTGATCCAGGCGTGGGACGAGGCCGATCCCGGCGAGCGTCTCGGTTGGTCGGCGGCGGCGCGCGGGCTGCGACTCATGGTCTCGGGCTCAGCGGCGCTGCCCGAGAGCGTGCTCGCGCGCTGGCGGGAGGCGACCGGCCACGTCCTGCTCGAGCGCTACGGCATGACCGAGACCGGGATGATCCTCTCGAACCCGCTCGACGGCGAGCGCGTGCCGGGTGCGGTCGGTGTGCCGCTTCCCGGCGTCGAGGTGCTCCTCGCCGACGAGCAGGGCGAGGTGCTCGAAGGGGACGCCGAAGGGGAGGTGTGGGTGTGCGGCCCGGCCGTCTTCCGCGAGTACTGGCGGCGCCCGGCCGCCACCGCGGAGGCGTTCGCCGGCGGCTGGTTCCGCACCGGCGACGTGGCGCGACGCGCCGGCTCGATCTACCGCCTGCTCGGACGCTCGAGCGTCGACATCATCAAGACCGGCGGCTACAAGGTGTCGGCGCTCGAGATCGAGGAGGCGCTGCGCGCGCATCCCTCGGTCGAGGACTGCGCCGTGGTCGGGCTCGCGGACGAGGAGTGGGGCGAGCGGGTGGCGGCGGCGATCGTGCCGGCGCCGGGGGCGCCACCTGCCGCCGACGAGCTGCGGCGCCACGCCAAGGAGCGTCTCGCCTCGTACAAGGCCCCGCGCGAGGTGCTCCTGGTGTCGGCGCTGCCGCGCAACGTCCTCGGCAAGGTGGAAAAGCCGCGCGTCAAGGAGCTGTTCGCAGCGCGAGCGGCGGCTCCCGGCGGCGACTCGGGCACCCGCCCCGCGTCGAGCACCGGCACCGCCGATCGCTGAAGCCCGTTCCGATCGCCCACCGGCTGTGCCTCGCGGTAGGCGTCGATCATGTTGAACAGCCAGACGAAATGACCGGCTCCTCGGCGGATGCGAGCTGCGGGCCCCGATCGCCGTCCTTCTCTGGCGTGACGACCTCACTCTCTCTTGTTCCGCTCGAGGAGAGGCCGCGCGAGCGGCTCCTGGAGCGTGGCTCGCGGAGCGTCTCGGACGCCGAGCTGGTGGCGATCCTGCTGCGCAGCGGGAGCCGGCGGGCCTCCGCTGTGGAGCTCGCGCGTGGCCTGCTCGAGGGTTGCGGGGGCCTGTTGGGCCTGACCCGAGTCGATGCCGACGCGCTGCGCCGCCGGGGGCTGGGCTCCGCGATGTCGGCCGCGGTCCTGGCGGCGGTCGAGATCGGACGTCGCGTGGCGCGGGCCGAGCTGCCGCTCGAGGATCCACTGCGCGAGCCCGCGGTGGTCGCCCGCTACCTCTGCCTGCGCTACGGCCGCAGCGACCAGGAGATCATGGGGGCGCTCTTCCTGGACAGCCGTCACCGCCTGATCGGGGAGTCCGAGCTCTTCCGGGGGACGCTGGCCCGCGCCTCGGTCGAGCCGCGCCCGGTGCTCAAGGAAGGGCTGCTACGCGGCGCCGCGGCGCTCCTCCTCTTCCACACCCATCCGTCGGGGGACCCCACGCCGAGCGCCGAGGACCTGGCGTTCACCCGCCGCATGTCGGAGGCGGGCGAAGTGGTCGGAATCCGCCTGCTCGACCACCTCGTCCTCGGCTCCGCCAGCCGTTGGATCTCTCTGCGCCAGCGGGGCGCGTGGTAGCGTCGCGGCGCTCATGCCCGGCCCGCGCCTGCACTTCGACTGCTTCAGCGGTCTGGCCGGCGACATGTTCCTCGGCGCCTGCCTGGACCTGGGCCTGCCCTTCGAGCTGCTCGAGGACACAGTGGCGCGGCTCGGTCTCGAAGGAGTGACGCTGGAGCGCCGCGAGGCCGAGCGCGGTGGCATCCGCGGAGTCCGCTTCCGCGTCCTGGTCGGGGGCGCGCCGG
>DATKDQ010000364.1:0-3842 GCA_035544635.1 Thermoanaerobaculia bacterium | reverse complement strand
CCGAGCTCGTCGAGGATCTCCCGCGCGTGCTCGCCGAGCCGCGGCGGGCGGCGATAGACGCCGCCCGGCGTCGAGGTGAGCTTGATCGGCACGCCGGCGTAGGTCACCGCCCGCGCGCAGCCCGCCTGCTCCACCTCGACCAGCATGGCGCGGCTCCGCGCGTGCGGATCGTCGAAGATGTCGCGCACGGTCTGGACCGGCCCCGCCGGCACCCGGCCGCCGAGCGCCGCCATCGCCTCGCGCGTGGTGCGCCCGGAGGTCCACTCGGAGACGGCGCGGCGGGTCTCGGCGGCGTTGCGGACGCGCTCCCGGCCGGTGCGGAAGCGCTCGTCGTCGGCGAACTCGGGACGACCCATGATGCCGCACAACAGCTTCCAGTGGGCATCGCCGGGAGCGGCGATCGTGATCCAGCCGTCCCGGGTGCGGAAGTTCTCGAATGGACACAGCATGGGGTGGGCGTTGCCCTCGGGCGCGGGCACCTGCCCCGTATACGAGTACTGGTAGACGATGCGCTCGCACATCGACAGCACGGCGTCGACCATGCCGACGTCGACCAGCTGACCCTCGCCCGTGCGCTCGGCATGCCGCACCGCGGCCACGATGCCGAGGGCGGCGAGCGCGGCGGGGTAGATGTCGCCCACGCCGGGGCCGGCCTTGAGCGGGACGCCGTCGGCGGTGCCGGTGATGCCCATGAAGCCGCCCATCGCCTGCGCCACGACGTCGAACGCCGGCCAGCTCACGTAGGGGCTCTCACCGGTGCGGGGATCGCCGAAGCCGCGGATCGAGGCGTAGACCAGCGCGGGGTTCGACTCCGCGAGGCTCTCCCAGGCGAGACCGAGGCGCTCCATCACCCCGGCGCGGTAGTTCTCGACCAGAACCGGGGACTGCGCGACCATGCGCCGCAGCACCGCCTTGCCGTCCTCGCTCTTGAGATCGAGCACGATCGAGCGTTTGTTGCGATTGATGCTGCCGAAATACCCGCCGTACGCGTGCTCCTCGTCCTCCTCGAGGAAGGGACCGGAGAACCGGGTCATGTCGCCGCCGGGCGGCTCGACCTTGATCACGTCGGCCCCGAGGTCGGCGAGGAGCATGGTGCAGTAGGGGCCGGCGAGCATCTGGGTGAGGTCGATCACCCGCAGCCCGGCCAGCGGACCGCGGGCGGGCACGCGGTCACCGCGAGCGCCGGGATCGCCGGCCGCGCCGCCTCGAGCCGCGCCGCCGGCGCCGTCGCTCACCGCTCACCCCAGTGGCTGCGCCTCTTCACCAGGACGCGCCGCTCGCCCTCGAAGACCTTCTTCCCATCCTGGTTGTAGCCGTGATGGCGGAAGACGACCACGCCGGCATCCTCGCGATCGGACTCGCCGGCCTCGACCACCTCGCTCGCCGCGTAGAGCGTGTCGCCGTGAAAGACCGGCGCGGTGAAGCGCAGCCCGTCGAGGCCGAGCTCGGCGAGCGCGTTCTCGGCGGTGTCCTGGGTGGCGAGGCCGATCACGATCGAGCCGGTGACCAGCCCGAATACCAGCCGCCTGCCCCAGGGGCTCGACTGCATCGCGTGCTCGTTGAAGTGGGCGTGCGCGGTGTTCATCACCAGATGGGTCAGCACCTGGTTCTCGAACTCGCCGACGGTCTTGCCACGGACGTGCCGCAGGCGGTCGCCGACCCGGAAGTCCTCGAAATAGTTGCCGGCGCCGGTGAGGCTCGAGAGACGGGGTGTCATGCTCACCACCTGCTATTCAGTGTCTCCCGAGCGACGCTTCGCGACCAGGTTCGAGCGCTTGTAGTCGAGCACCCGCAGACCTTGCTGGTTGAACGCCTCGGTGTGCCAGGTGACGACACCGAACCTGGGCCGGCTCGCCGACTCACGCTTGGCCGCGACGGTCGATCGGGCCGTCAGCGTGTCGCCGGGATGGACCGGGTGGTGGAAGGTCAGCTCGTCCACGCCGAGGAACGGGCCGCCACCCTCCGAAAGGTCCTCGACCGAGAGCCCGACCGCCGTCGACAGGACGAGCATCGGGTTGACGAGCAGGTCGGGGTGGCCGTGGGCGCGCGCGTACTCGGCGTTGGTGTAGAGCGGGTTGAAGAACATGGTCACCGTCGTGAACAGCGAGTTGTCGCCGGCGTTCAGAGTGCGGCCCCAATGGTGCTCGAACACCTGGCCCACCTCGAAGTCCTCGAAGGCGTGTCCCTTGTGGATCGGGCGCGCCGTCCTCGGATCGAGCTCGGCCGACCCCGCCGGCGTTTGGTGGTCGCGCTGCGTCACGACTGGTCGCCGATTCTAGCGCTCCCCGAGGGCCGCGCCCCCGGTGTCACTACAATGGCGCCGGAGCGATGGCGCCGGAGCCACTCGATCCACTGCCCAGGAGGTTGACCATGACCGACAGCGCTAGAAGCCTTGACCCGCAGAAATCGTTACAGACGAGTCAAGTTTGTCCCCCGCGTCAAGGCTTCCGAGCCGCGCGGCGCAGCCGCGCTTGGCGGGAAGCATCAGCTAGCGGGGCCGTGGTAAGTGACCACGGACCCGCTAGACCAACACTTTCGCTCCGACGCGGGCGCATGCTGGCTCCCTGCCTCGCCGCCGGACTGCTCTCCGCCCCGCTCGCCTCCGCCGCCGACGTGAGCCTGTCGCTCGCGAACGTCACGGTGAGCCGCGCCGCGGTCGACGACGTGACCTGCAGCTCGCCTCAGATCGGGAACAGCTGCATCGTGGTCACCTGCGAGGGATGCGAGCAGGCCATACCCGACGAGGACGAGCTCGTTCAGTCCATCGAGATCACCGAGCAGGATCTCGAGGGGGTCGGCGTTCGCGACTGCACCATCAACAGCCTCAACTTCGCTCTGGAGCTCGCTCACACCTACGTCGGAGACCTGCGGGTGAGCCTCGCGCACGGAGCGACCGAGGTTTTCCTCTACGACCCGCCGGCCTCGTGCGACGCCGACATGATCGATGCCATCTTCAGCGACCAGGGTACGGCAGCGCCCAACACCTGCCCGGCGACGGGCGGTGTTGCGCTCATGCCCGACGAACCACTCTCGGCGCTCAACGGCACGATGCTGGTCGGCGACTGGACGCTGACCGTGGCCGACCTCCTGCCGCAAGACACCGGCATGGTCAATGGCTGGCGCTTCGCGGTCGACACCACCTGTACTCCGACCTCCGGCTCCGCCTGCACGCCGGGACCGAACGTCCTGTGCCTGGGAGCGGGCAACCGGTTCAGGGTGGAGACGGCGTTCGAGACCAGGACCGGTCTCACCGGCGTGGGGACGGGCGTCGAGCTCACCACCGACACCGGGTACTTCTGGTTCTTCAACGACACCAACGTCGAGGCGGTGGTGAAGGTGCTCAACGGCTGCGGCATCAACAATCGCTACTGGGTCTTCGCCGGAGGCCTCACCGACGTGGAGACCCTCCTGCGCGTGACGGACACCCAGAACGGCACCGTGAAGATGTACTTCAACCCACAGCAGACGCCGTTCCAGCCGATCCAGGACACCAGCGCATTCGCCACCTGTCCGTAGACGCGGCCAACCGCGGGGGCGGGTCTACCGGCTGAAGCCGGCGATGCGGTCGAGCCGGGCGAACTCGACCACCTTGCCCTCGGCGAACGGCTTGAAGAGGGGGTGGGCCGTCACGGATCGATGCGCGCGCTGGCGCTGCCCTTGACGACCTCCTGACCGTTCTGGTTCACCGTCGAGACCGTGAGGTCCACGAAGTGCTGCCCGCTCTCCTGGCGCACCGCATCGACCTTGGCCCTGGCGGTCAGCGTGTCCCCGGGCCAGACCTGCGCGACGAAGCGTACTCCGTACCGCGTCAGCCGGCCGTCGCCGACCCAGTTGGTGAGCAT
>DATKDQ010000363.1:0-5209 GCA_035544635.1 Thermoanaerobaculia bacterium | reverse complement strand
GCGCTCGAGGAGGCGCGGCGGTTCATCGGGATGCTGCGCGAGATAGAAGTTGTACCCGGCGGCGAACGCCTCGGCGATGCGCTGGATCTCCGGCGGGAGCTGGGTGAAGTCGCGCCGCGAGCTCTCGACCAGCTCGAAGGCCGCGACCTCCAGATCGCCGCGCAGCCCGTCCTCGCCCACCAGCTCGGCGTAGCGGCCCAGGGCCTGGACGTAGGTGTCCTCGAGCTGCCAGACGTGGTCCTCGCACTGCGCCCAGGCGGAGCCGAACGCGACCGCGGCGTCGGTTCTGCCGTAGACGTGCGGGACGCCCCACTCGTCGCGGTGGATCACCACCTGGCTCGCCAACTCGGCGGCGTCGATCGCAGCGACAGGCGCGGCAGCGCCGGCGAGCAGCAGGAGCGCGAGCGCGAACGACGAGCCGTGCCGATGGGGTTGCATCCGCCGAGGATAGCCGAACCGTGGCGCCCCCGCGCCGCAGCGATTGTCAAGCGGCCGGGGGACTCACCCGTCATCAGATCCAGTATCGGATCCAGAAGCTCCGGCTCGAGGCCGACGAGCTCGTCCGCGCCGGAGCGAGCGAGCTCCGCGATGGCGGCCGCGGCCTGCAGCGCTCCGGGACTGGATGAGGCGGTGGTGGATGCGCGACGTCGATGCCGGCGCGCCGCGCCTTCCGTGCCGCCGGAGGCGGCAACCAGCCTCCGTCGAGTATCCTCGGTGCGAACATCGCCCAGGAGGTTATCGATGGACCACCGCACTCGCGCCGCGGGCCGCTCGCCGAGAGGTCCGTTCGCAGCAGCGCCCCTTTCTCTCCCGTCAGCGCACGGGCGCGCCCGAGCTGCCGCTCTCGTTTGCGCACTCTCGCTCGCCGGGGCAGGCGCCGCGTTCGGTGCCGGCGAATCGGGCGCGGCCGCCGAGACCGCGCTCGACCGTTACGTCGCGAAGGCCGACCCCGCGTACCGCTTCGAGCTCGCCTCGACCATCGAAGGCGAAGGGTTCAGGGCCCACGTGCTCGATCTGGTGTCGCAGAGCTGGCGCGACCCGTGGGAGGTCGACCGCACCGAGTGGCGGCACTGGGTGACGATCGTCGTTCCCGCGGCGGTGCGACATCGCACCGCGCTGCTTTGGATCGGCGGCGGCGACAACGACAATCCGGCGCCCGGGCGCGTCGCCGAGCGCTCACTGCGCCTCGCGCTCGAGACCGGCAGCGTGGTCGCCGACCTCGGCATGGTGCCCAACCAGCCGCTCTTTTTCGCCGACTCGAAGCTCGAGCCGCGGCATGAGGACGATCTGATCGCCTACGGGCGGGTGAAATACATCGTCACCGGCGACGAGGAGTGGCTGGTGCGGCTGCCGATGGTGAAGTCGGGCGTGCGCGCGATGGACGCCATCCAGGAGCATCTGCGGAGCGCCGCCGGCGGCGGCATCGAGATCGATCGGTTCGTCGTCGCCGGCGGCTCCAAGCGGGGCTGGACCACGTGGCTGGTCGGCGCGGTGGACGAGCGGGTCGCGGCGATCGTGCCGGTGGTGATCGACGCCCTCAACACCGAGGCGATCACGCGGCATCACTACGAGGTCTACGGCTTCTTCTCGCCGGCGCTGGGCGACTACGTGCGCCACGGCCTCTATCCGCACCTGCTCGGGACCGACGCCTTCGGGCGCATCCTCGCCATCGAGGACCCCTATCTCTACCGCCAGCGCGATCGGCTGCGCTCGATCCCGAAGCTCCTGGTCAACGCCGCCGGCGA
Source organism: Thermoanaerobaculia bacterium (assembly GCA_035544635.1). GTDB lineage: Bacteria > Acidobacteriota > Thermoanaerobaculia > Multivoradales > Multivoraceae > DATAFT01. The sequence continues at coordinate 3,464 of DATKDQ010000363.1, read as the reverse complement.
TCAGTTCTTCCTGCCCGACAACTCCCGCTTCTACTTCAGCGACCTCGAGGGCGAGAAGCACCTGCGCTACGTCCCGAACGCGAAGCACAACCTCGCGGGGAGCGACGCCCAGGACACCATCCTCGCGTTCTACCGCGCGGTGCTCACGCGCGCGCCGCGCCCGCGCTTCGCGTGGCGCACGCTCGAGGACGAGACGATCGTCGTCACCGCCGAGGACCGACCGCGCGACGTCCGGCTGTGGCAGGCGACGAACCCCGCAGCGCGCGATTTCCGGCTCGACGTGATCGGCGAGGTGTGGGAGAGCGCTCCGCTTCCGGAGAGCGCGCCTTTGGAGTGGCGCGCGAGCGTGGCGGCGCCGCCGAGCGGCTTCACGGCGTTCTTCGTTGAGCTGACCTATGCAGGCGAGGCGGTGGGGGGCGGCGACGCGGGCGCGGGAGCTGGGGCTGCGGACGCCCGGGCTGCGGCGGCCGGCGCGACGGCAGGCGTTGCCGGCACCGCGCCGCTGAAGCTCACGACCGACGTCAGCGTGGTGCCGCAGCTGCTGCCGTTCCGGCTCGAGGAGCACACTGGGCCCTGGCTCGGCGAGCGGTAGCGGGGGGCGAGGCCTCCCGCCCCAGACCTCCCACGCCTCCGAAGGGCCTTCGGGTGGCCGGCACTCGATCGCGAAGAGAACCTGGAACGTGGGGCTCAGATCTCGGCCGCGCCGGCCACCAGGACGGCAACCGGAAGCAGGTCAAGAACTTGTGCGACGCGCAGGAACCCGGGGGCGACCTCGAGATCGCGGCCGGTCAGCCACTCGGTGACGTCCCGCGGACCCGACCAGGGTACCGTCGTGTCACCCCATGCCGCCTCCCCGAGCGGCCATCCATCGTCACCTGCCAAGGCCACGGTGAGGCGGGGAACCAGGATCAGCGCCGTCGCCGGACCCAGTCGCCGGGCGAATGCGCAGAGGTGGCGGGCGCCCCGGCCCGCCGGCTCGATCGGCACGTGGTCGCCTGCAGCGAACAGCTCCGGCGCGGCTCGGCGCAGCGCCAACAGGCGCCGCGTGAGCGCCAGCTTGATCGTCCCGCGACGCCAGCCGTGGCGCAGCGCCGCCAGCCGCGGCACTGTGGTCGTCGCGCTCAGCTCGGCGAGCTGGCGGCGGCGCCGATCGAAGTCGGGCACCCGGCGGTTGTCGGGGTCGACCAGCGTGAGTTGCCACAGCTCGCTTCCCTGGTAGAAGTCCGGGACGCCGGGGGCCATCGTCTTGAGGACGAGTTGCGAGAGGCTATTGATCGCCCCGTGCCGCGCCATAGCGGACCGGGTCGAGGCGCTGTCGTCGCGGAACCGAGCGCCTGCGGGACCGATCGCGAGCTCGGCCGCGAATGCCCCGACCGCGGCCTCGTACGCCTCGTCGGGGCGTCGCCAGCTGCTCCGCACCTTGGCCTCGCGTAGGGCTTTGCGCAGGTGCTTCACCAACCGGCTGACGAGCCCGGGCCCAGGCTCTCCAGCCGCGGGCCACATGGCGAGGAGCGTCCGGTAGATCAGGATCTCGTCGTCGGGGCTCGGGGCCGGTCCGCGGTCGAGGGTCCGCCGTAGTGGCCCATGCCAGCATGCCCAGCGGTCGATCGACTCGATCCAGGGCTCGGCGAGCTCGGTGAGGACGGCGAGGCGGCTGCGGGTGTCCTCGCCGAGCTTGGTGTCGTGGGTGGCGGTCGCGTTCAGGGCGAGCGGGAACCGGGCGGCTCTCGCCGCGCAGAGCCGGTGGAAGGCCGCGACCGCCTGGTGCGGAACGACCGGCTCGCCGCCGACCTCGGCGAGCGCAGGGAGCGCCACATCACGGTAGAGCGCGGTGTCCTCGTGACCCTTGGCCATTGCCGCCCCGCTCAACTGCTGCCAGCGGGCGACGAAGTCGACGGTGGCCGCACGGGCGTCCGGGGGTAAGCCGTCGAGGTCACCGAGCAGGGCCGCTGCGAGGGCGGCCAGGGCCTCGGGCTCGACCGTCGCGCCCTGTGCTGCTGATCCCAGATCGGCGGCGACGAGCGGCGTCTCGCCGGCGGCGCGGAGCGCCGCATCCAGCCGGCTCCGTTCCTCGGCGTTGGCGGGACGAGGTCCGTAAGTGCGATAGACGTCCAGCGCGGCCGTGGTCTCGACGAGCGCGTGCCGTAGCGCCTCGGGTGGGGCGCCGCCGCCGCGCGCGCCAGCGAGCGCCGCGAGCCGCGCCGTCAACCGGTCGAGCTCGGCAGGGAAGATCGTCTCGAGCACGTCGCGCTTGGCCTGACGCCGGGTCGCCTCGAAGTCCTCGGGGACGCCGGTGCGCCGCGCCGCGTCGGAGCGGAGCCGGGCCGCGCCCTCCGGATCGATGAACAATCGTGTGATCGCATCGAGCATCTCGTAGCCCGTCGTGCCCTCGACCGGCCATTCCGGCAGCGATTCGTTTCGCGCAAGAATTTTTTCCACCAGGACGATCGGCTGCCGAGGACGAGGTTCGCGCCGTCCGGCGGCTGACCGTAAGTCCTTCTCTGTCTGCTGGTTGCTCTCCCCGCCACGAGCCGCCGACAGCTCTTCCGCGGATTCGGCTGGCACCTGCACCTGCCGGCGGAGGCGATGGAGGTAGGCGGCGGGGTCGCGGAGGCCGTCGATGTGGTCGACGCGCAGGCCGGAGACGGCGCCGGAGCGGACGAGGCGCCGGATCAATCGGTGCGTGGTGTCGAACACGACCTCATCCTCGACGCGCAGCCCGACCAGGCCGTCGATGTCGAAGAAGCGGCGGTAGTTGATTCGGCGTCCCCCGCTTCGCCACTCGAGCAGCCGGTAGCTCTGGACCGCCAGCACCGCCTCGATCGGACCCTCCGGGGATCCCGGCGCGATTGGGAAGGCGCGGCCCCAGTAGCGGACGACCGGTTCCTCGTCGTCGTGCGGCGAGCCCTGGTCGAGGCGCAGCTCCCCGCGGGCGATCGCCTCGTTCGGCGTGCGTCCCAGGACCGGCAGGATCACCCTCCCTCCGCCCGCGTCCCAGTCGATGTCGAAGAAGCGCGCCGACGGCGACGACTGCCCGTGCTTCAGGACGTCCCACCACCACGGGTTGGCCGCCGCGGCGGCCATGTGATTCGGCACGATGTCGAGCAGGAGTCCCATGCTCCGGCGCCGGAGCGCCGCGAGCAAGCGCTCGAACTCCGCCTCGCCGCCGAGCTCCGCCCGGATCCGCGTCGGATCGACGATGTCGTACCCGTGCTCGCTCCCCGGGCGCGCGGCGAACACCGGCGAGAGGTAGAGCCAGTCGATCCCGAGCCGCTGCAGGTAGTCGAGCAGCCCGCGCGCCGCCTCGAATCCGAATCCCGGCCGGAGCTGGAGCCGGTAGGTCGCCGCCGGCAGCGACGGCCAGGGCGGGGCGCTCCCGCCGTGCTCGATCCTCTCGGTCACGGCACCCGCACCAGGACCAGATCGCGCAGCTGGCCCACCAGCTCGAGCCAGCGCCGCGCGTC
>DATKDQ010000362.1:0-9321 GCA_035544635.1 Thermoanaerobaculia bacterium | reverse complement strand
CTCTCGCTCGCGGTGCGCGAGCTGCTCGGTATCGCGCCGCCGAAGGACCTCACCGTTTCCCGCGAGAACCTGGTCGCGCTCTACGCCGCGGCGCGTGCGCTCGCGCCGCACCGCGACCGCATCGGCGAGCTGGCGAAGCTCATGACCATGAGCGCGGCCGACTTTCTCGAGCGCTGGTTCACGACGCCCGCGCTCCTCGGCACGCTGTCGGCGAGCGGCATCATCGGCACCTTTCTCGGGCCGCGATCGCCGGGCTCGGCCTACGTCATGCTCCACCACTACCTGGGCGAGATCGACGGCCAGCTCCGGGCCTGGGGGCTGCCCCGCGGCGGCATGGGATCGGTGTCGGAGGCGATCGCCGGCGCGGCGCGCGCGCGCGGAGCCGAGGTGCGCACCTCCGCGGCGGTCCGCCAGATCCTGGTCGAGAGCGGTGCCGCGCGCGGCGTCGTGCTCGACGACGGCGAGGAGGTGCGCGCCCGGGTCGTGGTGTCGGGGGTCGATCCCAAGCGCACCTTCGAGTCGCTGGTGCCGGCCGAGCACCTCGATGAGGACTTCCGCCGCGCCGTCACGCGTTACCGCATCCGCGGCTCGTCGGGCAAGGTGAACCTCGCGCTCGACGGGTTGCCCGACCTGCGTTGCCTCGAGCCGGTTCGCCGCCGGGGCGAGGCGGTGGAGCCGTATCTCTCGGGCGCGATCTCGATCAGCCCGGACGTCGACTACCTCGAGCGCGCCTACGACGACGCGAAGTACGGGCGGTGGTCGCGCCGGCCGTACCTGGACATCGTGATCCCCACCATGATCGACCGCTCGCTCGCGCCCCCGGGCAAGCACGTGATGTCGATCTTCGTCCAGTACGCGCCCTACGAGCTCGCCCACGGCAGCTGGCCCGAGAGCCGCGAGGCCTTCGGCGACACCGTGATCGAGACGCTCGCCGAGCACGCGCCCAACCTGCCCGACCTGATCCTGCATCGCCAGGTGCTCACGCCCTGGGACCTCGAGCGCCGGTACGGGCTCACCCAGGGCAACATCTTCCACGGCGAGCTCAGCCTCGAGCAGCTCTTCCTGCAGCGTCCGGTGCCGGGGTGGGGCGGGTACCGCACGCCGATCGATGGGCTCTACCTGTGCGGCTCCGGCACGCACCCCGGCGGCGGCGTGATGGGCGCGCCCGGACAGCTCGCGGCCACCCGCATTCTCGCCGACCGCGCATGAGCCCGAGGCCCCGCGTCGTCGTCGTCGGTGGCGGACTCAACGGGCTGGTCGCGGCGACCCTGCTCGCCCGCGCCGGTCTCGAGGTCCTGGTGCTCGAGCGCGCCGAGCGCGTGGGCGGCTCGCTCGCGACCGACGAGCTTCACCCCGGCTTCCGGGCGCCGGCCACCTTCGCGGGCCTCGAGTGCTTCCATCCCGGGCTCCTCGCCGAGCTCGCCCTCGAGCGCCACGGCCTTCGCTTCCTGCCGCCGCGCGGCGGGACGCTGCAGCTCCTCCCCGAGCGCCAGAGCCTTCGGCTCGACGCCGACGGTGACCTCGACGGCGCCGTCTCCCGGCACTCCGTGCGCGATGCCGCGGCGCTGCGCTCGTTCGAGGAGGAGCGCCGCCGCCTCGCCGCGGCGCTCGAGCCGCTGCTCACCGCGCCGCTGCCGAGATGGTCGCCGCGGGTCGCCGAGCGCGCCTCGGACCTCCTCCTGGCCGGACGCACCTGGCGGGGCCTCCAGAGCGCCGGCCTCGCCTCGGCGCTGCGGCTCCTGCCGATGAACCTGCGCGACGTTCTCGACGAGCGCTTCGAGAGCGCAGCGCTCCGGGCGGCGATCGCCGGACCGGCGCTCGCCGCGGCGTGGATGGGTCCGCGCTCGGCGGGATCGATGTGGAACCTGCTGTGGCAGCGGCCGGCGTGGGTACCGCACCTGCTCGCGCCGCCGCTCGCCGCCGCCGGTGGGCCGGGTGCCTTGGTCGAGGCCCTGGCCGCGGCGGCGCGCGCGGCCGGCGCCGTCCTTCGCACCGGCACACCGGTCGAGCGCATCCTGGTGAGACGCGGCGCGGCGCGCGGCGTGATCCTCGAGAAGGGCGACGAGATCGTCGCGGATCGCGTGGTGTCGGCGCTCGATCCCCGGCGCACGCTGCTCGATCTGCTCGAGCCCGGCACGCTCGACGCGGAGGTGGCCGCGGAGATCGCCGCGATCCGCGGCCGCGGCAACGCCGCGATCGTCCGCCTCGCGCTCGATCGGTTGCCGCGCTTCGGCGTGGCGACTCCCGGCGGGGCGACGGCCGGCGTGGCGGTGACCGATGGCGCGCTCGGCGGGCGCGTCCAGGTCGCGGCCGAGCTCGACGATCTCGAGCGTGCCTACGATGCCAGCAAGTACGGTCGCGTCCCGGAACGACCGTACCTCGAGGTCGTACTGCCGTCGGTGGCCGACCCGTCGCTCGCGCCGCCGGGCGCCGCCGTGCTCCACGCCTGGGTGCAGGCGGTGCCCTACGGCGCCGCCGCCCCGGCCGGCGGTGGCGCGGAGGGCGTCCGCTCCACCGTGGAGCGGCGCGTGCTCGCCCTGCTCGAGGAGCACGATCCCGGGATCGCGTCGAGCGTGCTCCACGCCGACGTCGCGACACCGGAAGATCTCGAGCGGCGCTTCGGGATCGGGCAGGGCTGCCTCCATCACGTCGAGCCCGCGCTCGATCAGCAGCTCTGGCTGCGGCCGCTGCTGGGCTGGCAGTCTCACTCCACACCGATCCCCGGGCTCTACCTCGCCGGCCCCGGCACGCATCCGGGTGGCGGACCGACCGGGCTGCCGGGACGGTGTGCGGCCCGGCGCGTGCTCGCCGAGGTCGAGCGTCCGACCCCCCACCGCCCCGGCCCCCGCCCCGGGAGCTCTCTCGGCTGACAGGCCGGCACTCCTGGTGTAAGGTCGAAGGATTCCCGATCGTGGCGACTGCCTCGGTCGGTGGCGCTCCCGGACTCGCCGATCATGGCCGCCCGAGCGCCCCGCTCCTCGAGCGAGCCCGCGAGCGGAAGGCTCGACCCGCCTCCCGAGTGGAAGCGAGATGCCACAGTTGGCGGTCGGCGCCGGTCCCGAGCTGCCGGTTCGGCGCGGCCGGGCGAGGACGGGGGAGAGACCCTGCCCGTGGGCCTCTGCGGGTGGAGGGCGAGGCCGGGCACCGGGACGGAGCATCGACGGCGCAGGCGTGTGGTCACCCGACAGGCATGAATTCTGCACCTCAGGGGAATCCTGGAGAGCCCGGAGGGAGACTCAATGGCAATCACGCTGCTTCTGGCCGACGATCATCAACTGGTACGGCAATCCCTGATCTCTCTGCTCGAGCACGAAGGCTTCGAGGTGGTGGGTGAGGCTTCGGACGGCCGAACCGCCGTTCGCCTGGTGCAGGAGCTCAACCCCGAGATCGCCGTGCTGGACATGGTGATGCCGGGTCTCAACGGCATCGACGCGGCGCGCCAGATCCAGCGGGCGTCGCCTCGCACCAAATCGATCCTGGTGACGATGTACTCCGAGCGACAGTACGTGGTCCAGGCGCTGCGCGCCGGGATCCGCGGTTACGTCCTCAAGTCGCAGGGTGCACGCGATCTGATCCAGGCCATCCGTGAGGTGCACAACGGCGCCGTCTATCTGAGCCCGAAGGTCTCGGAGCTCGCGGTCGATCTGTCGCTCGGCCGCGCCGAGGCTGAAGCCGATCCGCTGTCGCCGCGCGAGCGCGAGGTGGTTCAGCTCATCGCGGAGGGCCTCACCACCAAGGAGGTGGCCTCCGTCCTGGGCATCTCGGTGAAGACAGCCGAGGCGCATCGCATCAACAGCATGCGCAAGCTCGACGTGCACGAGACGGCGAGTCTGGTGCGCTATGCGGTGCGACAGGGACTGGTGCAGCCGTAGCTCCGGAGATGATGGATACTAGCCGGCACCGGTGGGAAGTCGTTCTCGTCGAGCCCGACCCTGAGCTCGCCAACGAGCTCGGTGTGAGCCTGTCCTCGCACGGGTTCGCGGTGGTGGAGGCTCACGGTCGCAGCGAAGCCCTGCAGACCGTCAAAGACGCACATCCCGACGTCATCGTCATCGACCTGTCGGACCAGGCCGGCGTCGCGGTTCGCCGCGACATCCGCGACGATCCGGAGACCGCGCGCCTCGCCGCGCTCCTCCTGGTCGAGACCGAGGGGAGCGTCGAGCAGCTTGCCGACTTCGTGGTCGAGGTCGAGGACTTCGTCATGCGCTCGGCGAGCCCGGGCGAGGTTGCGTTGCGCACGGCGGCGCTGCTGCAGCGGGCCGCGGTGCGCGAGCCCGCAACCGTGGTGCGGGCGGGGGGCATCATGATGGAGCTCTCTCGCCGCGCTGTCACGGTCGCCGGCTCTCCAGTGCGGCTCACCGGCAAGGAGTTCGAGCTCCTGCAGGCGCTCCTGATCGCGAGGGGGGAGACCCTCTCCCGGGAAGACCTGGCGGACCGGACGGCGGAGTCCGAGGTGGACCGCGAGCCGGGATCGCGGCGCATGGACGTGCACATCAGCCGGCTGCGGCGCAAGCTCGGCTCCGAGGGACGCCGCATCATCACCGTGCGCGAGGTCGGATATCGCTTCGACCTCGTACCCGAATGGATCGTGGTAGGAGAGAAACCGTAGTCCCACTCAGGGAATACCTGAATCCCAGATATGGGGTTCCGACTCTCTAGGACGGTACTTTCCTGGATACTCGTGGCTAGGCGCCGCGTCTACAGTCCGCCTTGACAGTAGAGATCGCTCGACGCGTGTAACCACGGAGACGGGAAAAGGAGGGGATCGTGCCTGGATATCAGATCGCCATGTCGGAGCGCCCTCACTTCGAGGCTGCCCACGAGCGAAGCGAGTTCCTCACCGTCGACCCGCGCATGCTGCAGATCAAGGAGCTGTGCGAGCGCGTCGCCCGCACCGACGTTCCTGTGCTGATCATGGGTGAATCCGGCGTCGGCAAGGAGGTGCTGGCGCGCTACATCCACGACCAGTCGGACCGGCGGAGAAAGGCATTCGTCAAGATCAACTGCGCGGCGGTTCCGCACGACCTCCTCGAGTCGGAGCTCTTCGGCCACGAGCGCGGCGCTTTCACCGGGGCGCACCAGCGCAAGCAGGGGAAGTTCGAGCTGGCCAACGGCGGGACCATCCTGCTCGACGAGATCGGGGAGATGAGCCCGCCGCTGCAGGCGAAGCTGCTGCACGTGCTGGAGGACTGGGTGTTCACGCGCGTCGGCGGCAATGCGCCCATCCGCATCGACGCGCGGATCATGGCGACCACCAACAAGCCGCTCGAGGAGGCATGCGCCAACGGCGAGTTCCGCGAGGACCTCTACCATCGACTCAAGGTGATCCGGATCCTGGTGCCGCCGCTGCGCGAGCGCAAGGCCGACATCCCGCTGCTGTCGAACATGTTCGTCGACCAGTGCACCGGGGACGAAGACCCGTTCGTGACCCGGATCCCCGACCAGCTCGCGGCCGCCTTTCTTCGCTACGACTGGCCCGGCAACGTGCGCGAGCTCAAGCACGTGATCCAGCGCTATCTGATCCTGCCCGACGCCGAAATGGTGATGTCGGAGCTCGAGACGCCTCGTGCGACGGCGCCGCCGACGCCGCCCGTAGCCTCGCTCGTCAACGGCAAGATCTGCCTCAAGGCGATTGCGGCGCAGGCGGTGGAGGAGGCCGAGAAGCGCGTGATCTTCCAGGTCCTCAACGAGACGCGCTGGAATCGGCGTCGCGCCGCGGAGCGGCTGGACATCTGCTACAAGACCCTGCTCAACAAGCTCAGCAAGTGGGAGCTCGATGGCGTCGACGGCGCCCGCCAGCCGCAGGGCGCTGCCGGAGGTTGAAAAGAAAGGCCTCCTCGGAGCTCCTGGCTCCGAGGAGGCCGACCCCGTCCGCGAGCTGACGAAGCGGGGGGCAGGTGTTACGACGAAGTCAGTTCTTGACCTCGAAGGCGTCGACCCATATCCAGGAGCCGCTCGAGCGGCGATTCTTCTTGCCGGTGACGTAGATCCTCAGGGTGTGCGCCTCGTTGGCGAGCCCCTCGACCGAGTAGAGGACCTGTTGGGCCTTCCCGCTCGATAGGTAGGTGTCGACCTTCTTGACCAGCTTGCCGTCGATGTAGACCTGGGCGATGCCCGCCCACTGGTCGCGGTAGCCGATCCAGCGCACGCCGGTCCCCGTGAACTTGTAGACCGCGCTGTCGCCCGCGAGCATGGCGAGGACGGCGCTGCCGTCGCTGTGCGCCGCGTGCACGTTGTCGTACCAGGTGCCCTTGTAGGTCGAACCGGCGGCGTCCTGCTGGAAGCGCGTCCAGCCCGAGGGGACGGGTGTCGTGTCGGCGGTGTCGTCGGTCCCTCCGGTGTCACCGCTGTCCCCGGTCCCGTTGGTGCCGGTGGCGGCCGCCACCGACTCGAACGCGTCGACCCACACCCAGGCGCCCGAGGACTGCGGTCCGATCGACCCGGCGACCTCGACCATGAGGGTGTGGCTGCCGTCGGCCAGGTTGTCGACGGTGTACATCACCTGCTGCGCCTCGCCGGTTCCGTAGGTGTCGAGAGTGCCCTTCAGGACGCCGTCGACGTACACGCGAGCGATGCCCGCCCACTGGTCCTTGTAGCCGATCCACTTCGCCCCGACGCCATTGAACGCGAACTGCACCCATGCACCGGCATCCATTGCGAGGATGGCGCTGCCACCGCTGTGGCTGGTGTGTGTGTTGGCATACCAGTGACCGGCGCTCCGGGTAACGCCGGCGCCGTTCTCCTCGACGCGCGTGGTGGCTCCGGTCGTGGTGTCGCCGGTGCCGCCGGAGTCGCCGGTGCCGCCGGTCGACCCGTCGACGGAGATCAGGAACGCATCCGAGTAGTTGGAGGGGTAGCCGAGGATGTTCTGGAGGTTGTGATTGCTGGCGAAGACGAAGCGGCTGCCGTCGCGGCTGACGGTCGCCTTCGGCTGATAGTTGTAGTCGTTGTGCCGCCGGCTGCGATGATGGGCGAGCCGCCGCACCTCGCTGCCGTCGAGCATCACCTGCAGGATCTCGTTGGTGTATGCCGGCCAGCTGGTCGGGCTGGGCTCGCTCGGCGCGTAGGTTCCGACGATGCACCAGCCGGCCGCGTCGGGGCAGGAGATGTGGGGGGCCAGGCTCCAGTCGAGGGTGCGCAGGCAGGTCTGCTGTCCGTCGGAGAGGCGCACCTTTACGATCCCGTTGCTGCAGGGGATCGGTGACGGATCGTTGGAGTTGGTCCACACCATGACCTCCGCTCCCGTGGCGTCGCGCGTGACGTCCATGTGGCCGCCCGAGAGCATCACCTGCCGGCGGAAGACCAGGTTGCGGTCGAACAGCTCGACGCCGTTGTAGCGCGAGCTTCCGGCCTGATTCCAGGTCACCGTGACGTTGTCGTCGGGCGTCATGTACACGCTGTCGAAGGAGCGGCCGCTGGTGTCGAGCACCGGGCCTTTGCTATCGGTGGAGATGGTGTACACGAAGATGTATCGGCCGTCTCCGACCAGCACGAAGTGGTTGCCATCGAAGCAGATGTCTGACTCGCCGCGGCCCGAAATGGAGCCGTACTCGCTGAAGGTGTGCACCACCGACATGGCGCCGTTCGAGACGTCGTACTGCTTCAGACGGTTGCTGTTGATGTAGTAGATGACGTTGCGGTTGGTGCGCGACCAGCGCGGCTCCGACCCGGCGTGGATCTCGAACGGGAGGTTCCGGAGGAAGGTGCCGGCGCCGTCGTAGAGGCCGAAGTAGCTGTTGTGCAGGAGGATGAGCCGAGAGTTGTCGTGGTTGAACGCGGTCATGGTCGCGTACTCGTTCAGGATCCAAGTCAGGCTGCCGCCGCTGGCGTCGTCTCCGGTGTGGGTCGCGTCGGAGAGTCGCTTGATCTGCGTGCCGTACACCGGGTCCGCCCAGGACTGACCCTTCGCGGGAGGATTGAACGTGTCGTAGTCGGGAGCGGCGTGAGGCGCCGTATCGGTGAGATAGGCCGAGGCCGCGGTCCCGCCCGCCAGGGCCCCGACGAGGATCGACAGAGCGCAACGGAAGTAAAGCCTGCACACGATGTGGTCTCCTTTCGCAGCTGGAGCGAGGGAGCCCCCCGGATCGCCTGTCGGAGGGCTGCTGCAGGCGGCTACCCTAGGGGGGATTAAGGGCTTTTACTATGAAGTGTTTCACTCGAGGAGGGTAAAGGGCGCGAAAAGGTCCTAAGGAGAAGGTTGAGAACGCCCTCGGGTGCCCACCGGAGGGGGTTGCACGCTGCCCCGCGGCTGGGCTGGCCCGTCCGGATACGAGGCAGGCGAAAAGGGGGTACGAGACCGAAAGAGTAGTTGGGGACGGCCCTCGGGTGATCACCCGGTGCCGGTCAACGCGATTCGGCGAAGACTGGGGCTCGATTCGCGGCGCAACCCCCCGACCGTCGAGAAGCGCGTGTTAGCATCGATGTCTCGGAGTTACTCGAATGCCCCTCGCCGAGGGTCGTCGGGCACCGCCGCGCCGCCGGCGCGACAGCCGACGTACGCTCTGGCGGGCGAGCTGTGGCAGTTCCCAGTCGATGGAGATGGCGCCGGAGCCCGATCGGGAGATACTGTCGCGATGCGCGAGGGTGATCGGCGTCCTCCCCGTGGCGCCGCCCCGCCTGGACGGCGGCGATGGCTGCGAAAGGACGCTGCAGGAGGCTGGCGAGCTGCGGCTCGATACCGGTCCCGGCCGCGGCACCGATCTCGTGATCGTGATCCCGACGGAGGAATGAAGCCATGCGGATCCGAATTCTGCTCGCCGACGATCACCTGATGGTGCGCCAAGGGATCCGGGCCGTGCTCGAGCGGGAGGGGTTCGACGTCGTCGCCGAGGCAATGGACGGCAGAGAGGCGGTCAAGCTCGCCGGGAGGCTCAAGCCCGACGTCGCGGTGCTCGACATCGCGATGCCGCTCCTCAACGGCATCGACGCTGCACGCGAGATCCGTCGCGTGTCGCCGCGCACCAAGACCACCCTGCTCACCGTTCACGAGGAGAATCAGTACGTGGTCGAGGCGCTGCGCGCCGGCGTCACGGGCTACGTGGTCAAGACCAAGGCGGCCGACGATCTGGTGAAGGCGATCCGGGAGGTGTCGCTGGGAGCGGTGTACATGAGTCCCGGCGTGTCGCGCGAGGCGGTGCGCGCGTATCTGGACGGAACCGACCCGTCGATCGACGGTCTGACGCCGCGCGAACGCGAGGTGCTGCAACTGGTCGCCGAGGGCAAGACCACGAAGGAAGTGGCTGCCGTCCTCGGAATCAGCGTAAAGACAGCCGAGTCCCACCGGTCGCGGATCATGGCGAAGCTCGACATCCACGAGACGGC
>DATKDQ010000361.1:0-9542 GCA_035544635.1 Thermoanaerobaculia bacterium | reverse complement strand
CTCGGCGCAGAACCAGTACAACCTGCTCGATCGCCGCGTCGAGCGCGAGATCCTGCCCGCCTGCGAGCACTTCACGATGGGCATGCTCCCGTACTTTCCGCTCGCGAGCGGCTTCTTGACCGGCAAGTACCGTCGCGGTGAGGCGCCCGCCGAGGACACCCGCATGGCGAAGATGGGAAAGATCGCCGAGCGCACGCTGACTCCGCAGAACTACGACCAGCTCGAGGCGCTCGAGGCGTTCGCGAGCGAGCGCGGGCACACCATCCTCGAGCTGGCGATCAGTTGGCTCTTGGCGCAGAAGACGGTTTCGAGCGTGATCGCGGGAGCGACCAGGCCCGAGCAGGTGAGCGCGAACCTGAAGGCCGCGCAGTGGCGGCTCTCGCCGGAGGATGTCGAGCAGGTGAACCGCCTGACGAGGCGGCGGTGAGGCGGCGCGACTTCCTGCGCGGCGGCGGCGCTCTGGCCGCGAGCCTGCTGCTCGACGGTGGGCGCACGGCGCTCGGTGCGGTCGCCGGCGACGCCGACTGGGATGCCGGGCAGGTGCGCCACCTGCTGCCCGCGGTGAGCCACGACCGGTTTCTGCTCAAGCTCTCGTTGCGAGCGCGGCCCGCCTCGATTCCCGTGCTGAGGGTGGGGGAGGACCAGCGGGTCCACGGGTCGATGTCCGATACTCGCGGGCTGTTCTGGCGCTTCGACGCGCCCGGCCTCGAGCCGATGACGTCGTATCAGCTCGAGCTGCGTGACGGCCGCGAGCGGTTGTGCGACCCCTGGACCCTGGGGACGTTTCCGCCGCTCGAGAGTCAGCCCAGCGCGTTCCGGCTCCTGGTCTACACCTGCGCCGGAGGGCACGAGGACGCCAGGCCTCCCGACGGCCGGACCGCCTTCCTTCCCCTTGCCCATCGGCGACGGCTGCTCGCGCGCGCTCTCTCCTTCTCTCCGCAGGCGGTGGTGGCGATCGGCGATCACGTGTACTGGGACCTGCGCGCCGGTCCCTCGGCGCAACTGCTCGCGGGCTCCGAGATCGCGGCCCGCCTCGACGCGCGCTCCTTCCGGCGCGACGTCGCGGTGCTCGCCACCGAGAACGAGCCGCGGCTGGAGCGGGTGGTCTCGCCCCAGATCGCCGATCTCTACGGCACCCTGCTGCGCTCGACGCCCGTCTTCTTCGTCCAGGACGATCACGATTACTTCGAGAACGACCACGCCGACGAGGACATCGTCACCTTCCCGCCCGATCCCTTCATGCTGCGGCTGGCACGCGCCACCCAGCAGCTCTACTACCCGGAATTCCTCCCCGACCCCGGACGGCCGACGACGCTCGCGACCACCGGCGCGACGGATCGCGCGGCGGGTGTCTGCGAGTCGTTCGGCACGCTGCGCTACGGCCGCCTGGTCGAGGCCCTGCTGTGGGACTGCCGGCGCTTCGTGACGCTGGCCGGCAGGAGCGGCGTCTTCCTGCCTGCGGACGCCGAGGGGTGGCTGCGCGCCCGCATGGCGGTGCCCGCCTCCGAGATGCGTCACGTCGTCCAGGTGCCGTCGACGCCGTTCGGATGGAGCGCGGGGAAGTGGGGGGAGTGGTACCCCGACCTGCTGCAGGACGACGGCAAGCTCGGCACCGCGAAGGCCAAGCCCTACTGGCAGGAGGGCTGGAGGCTGCAGCACGACCGGCTGCTCGAAGCGGCGGCGGCGATGGACCGCAAGCCGCTCTTCGTGAGCGGCGATCTCCATGCGCTCGCCACCGGCAGCATTCGGCGCAGCGGAAATTTGAACCTGCGTTCAAATCCGATCACGACCGTGCTCTCCGGCCCGCTCGGCACCGGCGAGATGGGATGGCCCTCCGCGTTCCGCGGCATCGGCGCCACGCCGCCGACGGGGGTCGAGATCGACCAGAGCCTGCGGCCGCTGGAGCGCAACGGTTTCACGCTGATCGACTGGACCGAGGACGGGGTCACGCTCCGGCTCTTCTCCTGGAAGCTCGGCGAGGATCCGGCGCAGATCGACACGCTCGAGCCGTTCCACACCCTCGAGGTGTGATGCGGATGGGCCGGCGGGCTCGGACCATGACCATGCTGCGCATCAACCTGTGGTCGGGGCCGCGCAACGTGTCGACGGCCCTCATGTACTCCTTCGCGCAGCGCTCCGACACGCGCGTCGTCGACGAGCCGCTCTACGCCCACTACCTGCGCGTCTCGGGCGCCGAGCATCCGGGGTGCGAGGAGGTGCTCGCGAGCCAGGAGCAGGATGGCGAGCGGGTGGTGCGCGAGGTGATCCTCGGCGACTGCGATCGCGCCGTGCTCTTCGCGAAACAGATGGCGCATCACCTGGTGGCGCTCGACCGCTCGTTTCTCGCCCGCTGCGCCAACGTGCTCCTGACCCGCGATCCGCGCGAGGTGCTGCCGTCGCTGGCTCAAAACCTCGCCACGCCGACGTTGCGGGACACCGGTTACGCCGTGCTGACCGAGCTGCTCGACCAGCTCGACGCGATCGGCCAGGACCCCCCGGTCCTCGACGGCCGTGAGCTGCTGCGCGATCCGCGCGCCGTGCTCGGCGAGCTGTGCCGGCGCCTCGGCATCGGGTTCGAGGAGGCGATGCTCTCCTGGAGCCCCGGCGGACGGCCCGAGGACGGCGTCTGGGCGCCACACTGGTATGCCGGCGTCCATCGCTCGTCCGGCTTCGAGCCCTATGCCCCGAAGAACGAGTCTTTCCCCGCGCCGCTACGGCCCCTCTTGGAGGAGTGCACGCCGCACTACCAGCGGCTCTCTGCGCGCGCGATCAGGGCCGAGCCGGGCGTCAAGGCCACTTCGTGAGCGCGCCGCTCCCCGATCCGCGCAACGCCGATCTGTGGGTTCACGTCGGCGGCAGCCTGGTCCCGCGCGCCGACGCCAAGGTGTCGGTGTTCGACAGCTCGGTGCAGGGCGGCGACGCCTGCTGGGAGGGCCTGCGGGTCTACGACGGCCGCGTCTTCGCGCTCGACCTGCACCTCGATCGCCTGTTCGCCTCGGCCAAGGCGCTCGCCTTCGCCGAGGTGCCGGCGCGCGCCGAGGTCGAGGCCGCGCTCTTCGAAACCCTCGAGGCCAACGGCATGCGCGACGGCGTGCACGTCCGGCTCACCTTGAGCCGGGGCGAGAAGGTCACGAGCGGGATGAGCCCCGAGCTGAATCGCTCGGGCCCGTGTCTCATCGTGCTCGCGGAGTGGAAGCCGCCGGTCTACGACCGGCGGGGGATCCGCCTCGTCACCTCGTCGTGGCGGCGCAACGCTCCGCAGTGCCTGGACTCGAAGATCCACCACGCCAACTTGCTCAACAACATCCTGGCCAAGATCGAGGCCAACCACGCCGGGGTCGACGACGCGCTCATGCTCGACGTCGAGGGCTACGTCGCAGAAACCAACGCGACGAACCTCTTCCTGGTCAGGCGCGGCGAGCTGGTCACGCCGGCGGCGGACCACTGCCTGCCCGGGATCACGCGCGGGATCGTGCTCGAGATCGCGCGCGGCGCGGGCATCGCGGCGTCCGAGCGTCGGGTCTCGCTCTCCGAATTCCACACCGCCGACGAGGTCTTCGCCACCGGCACCATGGGCGAGCTGTCACCGGTGCTCGAGATCGACGGCCGCACCATCGGCGACGGCGCGATCGGGGCGCTCACACGGCGCCTGCAGGAGCTCTTCGCCGAGCGCACCGCGCGCGAGGGCACGCCGTTGCCCCGGTAACCCCGGGCCACCGAACGAAGGAGGGTCATCGTGTCGGGCATCGTTCGTGCGTATAGTGGGTGATGCCCTCGCGATCCGCATTCCGCCGGGGACGGCACCTCGCGGCGCTCGCCGCCGTGCTCGCGCTCGCGTACGTCGTCTACCTCGGCGGAGCGAACTGGTTCCTCGGAAGCTCGTTCGCCGATCGCGTCATCAACGACAAGCCCGAGAAGCTGCGTCTCGAGTGGTCTCGCGCCCGCACCTGGTGGCCGGGGTGGGTCGTGCTCGACCAGGTGACGATCGACGGCGCAAACCGTCGGTTCGTCTGGCACGCGCGCCTCGACCGCGTCCGGGTCCAGCTCTCGCTCTGGGGCCTGCCGCGAAAGTCGTTTCGCACCCAGCAGATCGTCGGCAACGGCCTGGTGTTCAGGCTCCGAACCCACGAGGCGCAGGAGAGCGCTGCGGCGCCCGCCGCCCCCGCTGCGGCCGAGACGGCGCCTCGGTCCGAGGTCTCCCCGCCGTCCGGCGCCGCGCCGGGCGGCGCGCTCGCTTCCCGCGCGGAGCCGTCGCGCCGGCGGGCAGGCGACGGCGGGCCGCCCCAGCCCCGTCGCCGATCGCGCAATCCCTGGGAGCTCGACTTCGGCGGCATCCGGATTTCGGACCTACGCGAGATCACGGTCCAGGAGGTGACGCTTCTGGGCAGCGGCGAGCTGCGCGGCGGGCTGGAGCACGAGATCCGCGGTCCGCTCCGCTTCGACGAGCTGGCACTCTCCTTCGCCGGCGCGCGGCTGCTTCGCGCCGGCCAGCCGGTGGGTGAGGACGTGACGTTCACGATCGAGGTCTCGTCGCGGGCGTTCGAGCCGGGCGAGGACTCCGTGCGCGAGATCCTGGGCGGGCTCTCCGGAGACGTCGTGCTCGGTGCCGAGGTCGAGAGCCTGACGGCGCTCAACTACCTGCTGCGCAAGCCCGACTGGCTGGGGTTCTCGGGAAGCGGCCGGCTCGATACCGCCTTCCGGGTGCGCGACGGGGAGGTCGAGCCGGGGGGCCACCTCGACTTCGCGGCCTCGAAGCTCGAAGCGCGCGTGCTCGATTGGACCGCGGACGGCGAAGGCGCGATCGCCCTGCGGCTGCCGGAGAGCGGCACTCCGGCGGCGAGCCTCGCCGTCGGCTTCGACCAGTTCGCGATCCGGCGCGGCGAGCGCGAGGTCGCGCACGTGCGCGGCCAGGATCTGCGGGTGGTCATCTCGGCGCGCGCCATCGATCTCGAGAAGGGCTTCGCGGACCTCGATCTGCGCGTCGACGTCCCGACGTCGCGGGTCGACTTCGTGACCTACAACAGCTATCTCCCGGCGAGCTCGATGCGCATCGAACGGGGCGAGGGCACGATCCGCTCGTGGTTCGAGTACTCGGAGGACCGCGGCATGGGGCGTGGCGAGGTCGAGATCGAGGTCCTGGGAGCCGCCGGCGTGGTCGGCGATCTCGGCCTCGACGGTGACCTCAAGCTCCACACCCTGATCCGCGGTGGAGATTTCGCCGCTCGTCGCTTCGACGTCTCCGGATCGAGCGTCGAGCTCTCGAACGTGCGAGTGACGAGCCCGGGCGGCAACGTCGAGTCGGACGGCTGGTGGGCCGCGATCGACACCTCGACGGCTCGCCTCGACATGAAGGAGCCTCTCGGCGCCGAGATCATGGTACGCGGCCGACTGCGTGACGCCAAGCCGTTCCTCACCTTCCTCGCATCTCGCCGCAAGGCTCTGTTCTGGCTGGACGAGCTGGTCCGCGTCAAGGACCTCGCGGGCGCGGCGCTCCTCGGTCTCGACGGTCAGGGCCTCTCCGCGCGTGACCTCGAGATCACGGGGAACC
This sequence comes from Thermoanaerobaculia bacterium, assembly GCA_035544635.1. Lineage (GTDB taxonomy): Bacteria > Acidobacteriota > Thermoanaerobaculia > Multivoradales > Multivoraceae > DATAFT01. Next base: position 3,994 of record DATKDQ010000361.1, on the reverse strand, counting down.
GGCTCGAGATCTACGGCGACCTCGGCTATGAGCGCGGGGAGCGCGACGGGCTGCTCTACTTCAAGTACGGCCCGTTCGCGGCCGCGCTCGAGATCGTGCAGGGAGAACGTGACTGGAAGCTCTTCCACCCCTGGCGGTGGTTCGACGACAAGCGGCGCGCACGCCGGAGCGCGCCGGCGGGCGACTCAGGACGGTGAGAGCTCCGTTTCAACCACGGGATTGAAGAGTGCGCAAGGATCATGCTACGCGGTCCTGCGCTACGCTGCGGCCTCGGGTGAGGGGAGGAGTGCGGGGATGACCGAGCGAACCGGCGGAGCGAGGCAGGAGGGCGTCGTCTCGGAGCGCGGGGACCACGGCCGGGTCGGCGTCTTCATCGCATCGGGCGACGAGGCGGCGATCTGGCGGCGCCTCGACCAGCACTTCCAGGCGGGCGCCGATCACGTCTGCGTGCAGGCGCTGCGAGCTGACGGCGCGCCGGGTCCGGACGTCGACTTACTCGAGCGGCTCGCGCCCGGCGGAATCCGGACCCGCAACGGCACCGCGCCTGATTTTCACCCATGACCGAGTCTCGAGTCGGCAGCTCGGTCCAGCACTACCGGGTGCTCCAGGAGCTCGGTCACGGCGGGATGGGCGTCGTCTACCGCGCCCTCGACACCGAGCTGGGCCGCGAGGTGGCCCTGAAAGTTCTTCCCCCGGAGACCTCCGGCGACGCCGAGACGGTGGCCCGCTTCCAACGCGAGGCGCGCGCGGCCTCGGCGCTCAACCACCCGAACATCTGCACCATCTACCACGTCGGCCTCGACCAGGGTCGCCCCTACATCGCCATGGAGCTGCTGCGCGGGGAGACGCTCGAGGTCCGCCTCGCGGCGGGACCCATGCCCCTCGATCAGGTGATCTCGCTCGGCATCCAGATCGCCGACGCTCTCGATGCGGCCCACCGGCATGGCATCGTCCATCGCGATATCAAGCCGGGCAACATTTTCATCACCGAGCGCGGCGATGCCAAGATCCTCGACTTCGGACTGGCGAAGCTGAGCGTCGGAATGTCGGCGATCTCCGAAGATTCCGCCTTGACCCTCGGGGCCGAGGTGACCCGTTCCCATCGCGTCATGGGGACGCCGGGCTACATGTCTCCCGAGCAGGTCCTCGGCCGGGGCCTCGACGGTCGCAGCGACGTCTTCTCTCTGGGCGTCGTGCTCTATCGCATGGTCACCGGCGAGAGGCCGTTCAAGGCGAGCTCCCACGAAGCCTTGATGGACGAGATCCTCAATCGCCGGCCCAAGAGCGTGAGCAGTCTCAATGCTCGAGCGTCCGGCGCGATCGAGCGCGTGATCGAGTGCTGCCTGGCGAAGCAGCCGGGCGCGCGCTACGCCACGGCGCGCCGGCTCGAGGAGGATCTGCAACGCATCGCGGCGGGCACCCGTTCGCTCATGGTCGGCCGCAGGCTGACCCGCCGCCGGATCGCGGCGGCCGCCGGCCTTGCCGCCGCGGTCGTGGCCCTCGTGCTGCTCGCCGGGTGGTGGCTCGGGCGGCCGCCGGCGGGAGCGCCGGCGATCGCGGTGCTGCCCTTCTCGAATCAGACCGGAATGCCGGACCGTGACTTTCTCGGCCAGGGCCTCGCCGCGGGCTTGCGCGGCGAGCTGGCGGAGATCGGCCGGCTGCGGGTGATCGCTCCCTCGGCTGCGGGCGGCGGTGCGGGGCGGAAAGACGAGGATGCGCTGGTGTCAGGCGCCCGGCGAGCCGGCGCGGAGCTCCTGCTCGGCGGCGAGGTGCAGGAGATCGGCGGCGTCGTGAGGGTGACCGCGCACGTGGCGAGCCCCGACAGCGGGCTCGTTCTCTGGTCGCAGGTCTTCGAGCGCGGCGGCGACGAGCTCTTTGCCTTGCAGGGAGAGATCGCACGCAGCGTGACCCGATTTCTCGACATTCCGCTGTCGCGGCGGGAGCGGCGCCGTCTCGCCGAGGACGCGACGTCGTCGTTGCCGGCGTATCGCAACTACGTCGAGGCCAGGACCCTGCTCGACGAGTCGGGAAATACCTCCGACGTGGAGGCGGCCGCCGATCTCCTGGTCCAGGCCACCCGCACCGACCCGGACTTCGCCCTCGCCCACTCGGAGCTGGCGAAGGCCGAGTGGCTGCTCCACTCGCGGACGCGGGAGCCCGAGCGGCTCGAGCGCGCCCGTGAGGCGGCCGAGCGAGCCGTCGCGTTGGATCCCGGTCTCGCCGACGCGCAGGTGGCGCGTGCCCTGGTATACCGGGCCGAGGGGCGCGTGGATGATTCGATCGAGGGTCTGCAGGAGGTCCTGGCGCGTCATCCGAGGCCTGCCGAGGCTCACCGGCAGCTCGCGCTGTCGTACGAGCGGGCCGGCAACCTCCGCGGCGCTGGAAGGCTGTACCGGACAGCCACGGTCATCGACCCGCGCGACTGGTTCAACTGGAACGCCCTCGGCATCTTTTTGCTGCGCCACGGCGATCGGAACGAGGCGCGGCGGGTGCTCGAGAAGGCCGCCGAGGTCGCCCCGGGAGGGGTGTCGCGGCCGAGGGAGAATCTCGGCTTCCTGGCGCTGGGGGAGGGTCGGTTCGAGGAGGCGATCGAGATCCTGGAAGGCCTGCCGCAGCCGCTGCGCGACGGGACCCTCGCGACCAACCTGGGCACCGCCTACTTCTTCTCGCGGCATCCCGACCGGTGGGAGCGTGCCGAGCACTACTACCGGCGGGCGATCGATCTCGCGCCGAAGCGGGCCGAGTATCACGCCAACCTGGGAGATCTGCTGGCGCAGGTCGGGCGGCGGGACGAAGCGCAGGCGGCCCATGGCCGCGCGATGGAGATCGCCCTCGAAGATTGGCGCCGCAGCCCGGGCGATCTCGACGTCGGCGTGCTGGCGGCGGCATACGCGGCCAAGGCGGGAGAGTGCCCGAGCGCCGTCGAGGAGAGCCGGGACCTCCGGGCACGGATCACGACCAGCGCTACCCAGCTCCACGGCCTGGCCGTGGCCTTTGCGCTGTGCGCGGAGGACGAGGCCGCCTTCGAGGCCCTCGAGCGGGCGGTCGAGAACGGCTTCCCGGCCGCCCTGGTCGGACAGGAGCCCGAGTTCGAGTCATTGCGCGCTAGCCCGCGCTTCGAGCGGATCGTTGCCCCCTAGAGCGGCGGAGCGACGCGATGGCGCCAACGCCTGGCGGATCGAGGGGGCTCGCGCGCGGGCCGTCAGTTGTCGAAGACGACGAAGGGATCGACGAGCTCACCGGCATTGCCGGCGCCATCGATCACCTGCAGCTCGTACTTCCAGGTCGTACCTCGCGGGCAGGCCTTCCCGTCGGCGGCGCCGCTGTCCTTCTGGCCGGCCGGTCCCTTCTGGTCGATCACGAGGGGGAAAGAGGCCTTCGGGAAGCAGGGGTGCTGCCCCTTTTGGGGCGCGATCTGGATCTTGTAGGTGCCCATGGCCTTGGTGACCCGCCAGGTGACGTGGTTGTCGCAGTCGCCCTTCTTGTCATCGGGCGAGAAGCACAGGCCCTTCACCTGTGGCTTGACTTCGGTGATCCTGCCGGTGCCGGAATCGAACTTGATGAGCACGTCCGGCTTGTCGGCGAAGGCGGCCGCGGGCGCCATCGCCGCCAACGAAGCGAGCAGCACGAGTACGGCGATCGGGCCCTGCTTTCCGCTTGGCATCGATTCTTCCTCCCAGGGAGATGTGTCGCCGGCCGAGATGCGGCCCGGACGACGATGAGTTGAGCGAACAGGCGGCATCTTAACCACTTGTCCGTCCGGCCCGCGAGGGGGCGGCTCCCCGCGCGGACCGCAGGCTTCGCTACGGTCGCCTCCAGTCGCCAATCAACGGACTTGCCACGAGCTTTGGACTTCAGCGCATGAAGCTCGTTCAGATCTCGAGTAGATCGCGACCCACGACGAGATTTCCAGAAAAGTGCGGGCGAACCGCGTCATACCACACCTCGTCCGGCACGAACGGATAGCCCCCGGGCACGAAGTGTGACAGCACCA
>DATKDQ010000360.1:0-5071 GCA_035544635.1 Thermoanaerobaculia bacterium | reverse complement strand
ACGCATCACGGCCTTCGCCGCCGAGGGGCGCGCCGCTTCGGTGAACCCGGCGCGCTCGAAGTGTGCCGGCAGGCCCATGTAGCTCGAGACCGGAGGCAGCGTGCGGCTGCGCGGCACCGTGGGGTAGCCCTCGATCAGGGTAGCGCCCTGGCTCCTGGCCCACTCGACGGCGCCCTCGATCAGCTCCGCGACCAGCCCTTCGCCGCGATGGCGCGGCGCAACGAAGAAGCACACGATCGACCACACCGGCCGGTCGTCGAGAGGCTTGAGCGTGCGTGAGCGGTTGAGCGACGCGAACTCGGCGCGCGGCGCGATCGAGCACCAGCCGACGGGCTCGCCGTCGCGGTAGGCGAGAACGCCGGGCACCTCACCCTCGTCGACGATCCGGCGCAGCTCGCGGCGGTTGCGCTCGCCCTGGCGCTCCTTGAACTCGGAGCGCGCGATCCGCCAGTACATGCACCAGCAGCCGCCATAGGCGCCGCGCGGGCCGAACAGCTTCTCGAGGTCGCGCCAGCGTTCGGAGGTGAGCGGATGGATCTCGGTGCTCATGGCTCAGGATCTCAGATACGACGCGCCGTAGAGGTCGAGGATCGAGCCGGTCATGTACTCGGTGTCGTCGCAGGCGAGGAAGGCGACCGCGGCGGCCACCTCCTCGGGCCGCGCGACGCGCCCGAGCGGGCTCTGGGCGCGGATGGCGTCGCCCTCGGGGCCGGCGAGGTGCGCGGTGGCCATGTCGGTTGCGACCCAGCCCGGCGCGACGACGTAGACCAGCACGCGGTGCGGCGCGAGCGCGCGCGCCAGCGACTGGCTCATGGCGTTGAGCCCGGCCTTCGACGCGGCGTAGGCCGGAGCCTCGGGCTCGCCGCGGAAGGCTCCGCGCGACGAGACGGCGATGAGCCGGCCGCCGCCGTTCGCGATCATGTGGCGCGCCGCCCAGTAGGTTACGTGGGCGGGGCCGAGGAGGTTGGCGGCGATCGTGCGATCCCACGCCGCGAGCCACTCCTCCCAGGGCGCCTCGGCGACACGGTGCAGCTCGTAGATCCCCGCGTTGTTGACCACGACGTCGAGACGCCCGAGCTCGCGCACCGCCTCCTCGACCAGCGCCTTCGCCTCCTCGGCGCGGCTGAGGTCGGCCTGGAGCACCGCATGCGGGCCACCCTCGAGGCCGCCCGCGCACTCGAGCGCCGCGTCGCGGGCCCGGTGGTAGTGCACCGCGACCCGAAGACCCCGGCGCGCCAGCGCCACGGCGCACGCGCGGCCGATGCCGCGCGATGCGCCGGTCACGAGCGCCGTCTTCGCCACACCAGACACGGCGCTCATCCTAGACGACGGATCCGGCGCCGGCGCTACGGACCGCTTCCGGCCGCGGCGTCCTCGGCCGGCAGCGGGTTGCGCGCGCGCCAGCCCTCCGCGACCGCGCTCATGGTCGCGAACTCGACCCCCTCGACCGCCGCGATGCGGTCGACGAGCTCCTCGAGCATGAGCATGCGGTGCCCGCGGCCGATCACCTGCGGGTGCAGGGTCAGCGTGTAGACGCCGCGGCCGAGCTTGCGGCGCAGGTACTCGAACTCGCCCCACCACACCCGCATCACGCGCTCCGGGTCGGCGAGACCCGGGCTGATGCCGCGGCGGCTCGCGGTGTACTCGAAGAACGGGAAGTCGTCGAGGTTCCAGGAGAACGGGATCTCGACCAGGTCGATGCGGCGTCCGAAGACGTAGGGCCCGTCGGGGGGCGCCTGATCGCCGACCCGGCAGTAGTAGGGAGTGAAGTCGTCGGCCATCATGCTCGAGTCGTAGAGAAAGCCCTGGCGCGCGAGCAGCTCGAGCGTGCGCTGATTGAAGCTCCCGGACGGGCAGCGGTAGCCGCGCGGCACTTCGCCGGTCACCTCCTCGAGCGCGCGGATGCCGCGCTCGAGGACGGCGATCTCCTGCTCCAGCTCCAACTGCCGTGGGTTCTCGTGGCAGTAGCCGTGGTGGCCGATCTCGTGCCCCTCCGCGGCGATGCGCCCGCACACCTCGGGAAACGCCTCGGCAGTATGGCCGGGAATGAACCAGGTCGAGCGGAGGCCGCGCTCGGCGAGCAGGTCGAGCAGCCGCAGCGCGCCCACCCGACCGAACTCCCCGCGCGAGAGCGCGTTCGGGGAGTCGGTCCGGAAGTTCGCGATCCACAGCGACATGGCGTCGAAGTCGAAGCTCAGGCAGACCTGGATGTCGGCGGTCACGTGCTCCCTCCTGGTCTCGGGTGGCGCTCGGGGAGAGTTGATCACGAGAAGAGCCCTTCTCCTCGCCGGCCGGCCGGCGGCGGCCGGGCCCACGTGCTAGCCTTGCCTCGAAGAAGGAGCTCGCCATGCGACCGACGACGCCAGTCCTCCTCGTGTGCCTCTCCGCGGTGCTCGCCGCGCCCGCGCTCGCGGCGCCCGCCGGCGATGCCGTGACCTGGAGCGAGGATGTCGCCCCCATCGTGTTCGCCAACTGCGTCCAGTGCCACCGCCCAGGCGAGGTCGCGCCGATGTCGCTCCTCGATTACTCGTCGGCCCGGCCGTGGGCGAAGTCGATTCGCAGAATGGTCGAGGCGCGCCTGATGCCGCCGTGGGGAGCGGATCCTCACGTCGGGAAGTGGGCGAACGACATGTCGCTCACCGACGAGGAGATCGCGACCCTGGTGGCGTGGGTGGAGCAGGGTGCGCCGGAGGGCGATCGCGCCGCGCTGGTTGAGGCGCCGACCTTCCCGGAAGGATGGCGGCTCGGTCCGCCGGACTACGTGATCGAGCTCGATCCGGTCACGGTGCCCGGCGACAGCGAGGATCTCTTCCCGGAGCAGTGGGTCGAGCTCTCCGACCTCACCGAGACCAGATGGGTGCGGGCCATCGAGCTTCTCCCGGGCGATCGCCGCGTCACGCACCACTTCCTCGCCACCTACAACCAGGGTGAGAAGGGCGCCACCGGGCGCGGCCAGTTCGAGACCGGCGCCGGGCGCGGCGGCAGCGGCATCTTCACGGTGTGGACGGCCGGGATGCAGCCCTACGAGTTCCCGGAGGGGATGGGCCGGCTGGTCGGCCCCGGCACCCGCATTCTCGTCAACAGCCATTACCACCCCGTGGGCGAGGACACGGTCGACCGCACCCGGATCGGCCTCTACTTCGGCGAGGGCGAGCTCCGGAAGGAGGTCGCGACGCTCGCGATCGTCAACACCGGGCTGCGCATCCCGCCGGGCGATCCCGCCTACTCGATCATGGGCTTCCACGTCTTCGACAACGACAGCCACCTCCTCGCGTTCAGCCCGCACATGCACGTGCGCGGCAAGGCGATGCGCTACGAGCTGGTTCGCCCGGATGGCAAGCGCGAGACGCTGCTCGACGTGCCGCGGTACAACTACAACTACCAGTGGCTCTACTACCCGGCGGAAGCGATCGCCGTCCCGGCGGGATCGAAGCTCGAGGTCACCGCGACCTGGGACAACTCGGAGGGCAACCCCGCGAACCCGGATCCCGGGGCCGAGATCGTGTACCGGGGCGACACCCTGAACGAGATGTTCGTCGGCTTCTTCGAGGCGATCGAGGACGAGGGCGTGTATGCCAACCCCAGGCCGCCGATCGAGAAGCTCACCGATCTGCTGCGCGCGCACCCGACGGAGGAGTCGTGGCTCTCGGCGGGCATGCTCCCGCTCGGCTTCTACCTGCCGCGGGAGGGCAACGGCTGGATCTACGCCGTCAACGGGGCGACCATGACCACCATCACCCTCGACGACATCCGCTGGAAGGAGAGCACGGTCGAGATCCACACCACGTTCCCGACCGCGGACGCCGACGGGCTCTCGACCGTCATCGAGGCGCGAGTGGACGGTCAGGGACAGCTCGTCGGCACGGTTCACTACGGCGTGCTCGAGGAGCAGGCCGGTGAGCAGAAGGCGATGCACCTGCCATTTCTCGCCAAGCCGATGAGTGTGGTGGCGCCGCCGGCGACGGCCGGCGCCGGAAGATGACGCGGCGGGACGCCCGGGGCCTCGCTCGCGCGATAGGGACAAGGCTCATCCTCGAGGCGTGGGTCTGCCGCGCCGTGTCGCTCCGGCTCTGGTGAGGCGTTGAAGGCGATCGAGATCGTTGGCGCGGGAAAGGACGCCACACTTCGTCTCGGCGACGCGCCGGATCCTCGTCCCGGCCCCGGTGAGGTGCTGATCGAGGTCGCGGCGACGGCGGTCAACCGAGCCGACCTGCTGCAGCGCAGCGGCCTCTATCCTCCTCCGCCCGGGGCGTCGCCGATCCTCGGGCTCGAATGCTCGGGGACGATCGCCGAGCTCGGGTCGGGAGTGACCGACTGGAGCGTGGGCGACCGGGTGTGCGCGCTCCTCCCCGGCGGCGGCTACGCCGAGAAGGCGGTCGCGCACGCCGGGTCACTGCTGCCGGTCCCGCCGGCTCTCTCGCTGGTCGAGGCGGGCGGGTTGCCGGAGGTCTTTCTCACCTGCTCGCTCAACCTCTTCGAGCTAGCTCTGGCCGAGCGCGGCGCGTGGGCTCTCGTCCACGGCGGCGGCAGCGGGGTGGGCACCGCGGCGATCCAGCTCCTGAAGCGCGCGGGGGTGAGCACCATCGTCACCGCGGGCTCGGACGAGAAGTGCCGCCGCTGCCTCGAGCTCGGCGCCGACCTGGCATTGAACTACCGCGAGCTCGACGGCAAGTTCGCTGCGCCGGTGCTCGAGGCGACCGGCGGGCGCGGTGTCGATCTCGTCCTCGATTCGATCGGCGCCTCCTACCTGGCGCAGCACCTCGAGGCGCTGGCGATCGGAGGGCGTCTGGTCGTGATCGGGCTCATGGGCGGTGCGCGCGCCGAGCTCGATCTCGGCGTCGTCTTGCGCAAGCGCATCACCCTCATCGGCTCGACGCTGCGTGCGCGCTCGCCGGACGAGAAGGCGGGGATCGTGGCCTACTTTCTCGACCGCTTCGGCGCCGCGCTCGAGCGCGGCGAGCTGCGCCCGATCGTCCACGCCGTCCTCCCGCTCGCCGAAGCGCAGCGCGCGCACGACATGGTCGAGGCGAGCGAGCACTTCGGCAAGGTGGTGCTGGCGGTGGGGTAGGAG
>DATKDQ010000359.1:0-5529 GCA_035544635.1 Thermoanaerobaculia bacterium | reverse complement strand
CGGCCCATGCGGCCGTGGCCGCGCGACGCGATGACGATCAGGTCGGCGCCCTCGTCCTCCGCCAGACGCGCGATGGCCGATGCCGCGTTCCCCGACGCCACCACCGTCTTCACGCCTGCGCGCGCGAGGTGCTTTGCCGCGTACTCCGCGAGCGCCACGCCTGCCTTCTCCTCGTGCTGGGCGACGATCTCGTCCCAGTGCAGGCCCGATCCGAGCATCATGTACGGCTGCTCGCTGGGTACGACGAAGGCCAGGACCAGCTCGGCGTCGAGCCCCGTGGCGAGGCGGGCGGCCTCGCGCACTCCGGCCAGGGCGCACTCGGAGAAGTCCGTGGTGACCAGAATGCGGCGGTAGGAGCTCGCTCCAGAAGCGCTCACCTCGCGATCGTACCGCAGTGCGGCGAGCGGGCGCGGGGTTTGCCCACCGAAAACCTAACTGAGAGAATCCAGCGACAACGTCTGTCGCGGGCGCCGCGCCAGCTGACGAGCGAGGGAAGAGCGAGGTGATCCTCAGACCTATCGACGCCAAGGCCGCGCGGCGGCGCTCGGATCTCTCCTCCGCCGACTTCGAGACCACCACCGAGCTTGCGGTCCTCACCGAGAGCATCGGTCAGCCTCGCGCCGTCGAGGCCTTGAAGCTCGGGGTCGGCATCGACCAGGACGGCTACAACATCTTCGTGCTCGGCGAGCCCGCCACCGGCCGGCACGCGCTGGCGGAGTCGTTCCTTCGACCGGTGGCGGCGGCGAGGCCCACGCCGCCCGACTGGTGCTACGTCCACAACTTCGAGGACGCGCGCAAGCCGAAGCTGCTCGCACTGTCCGCCGGGCTCGGCAACCGGCTGCGCCGCGACCTGGAGAAGTTCGCGGTGGAGCTGCGGACGGTGCTCGCGACGGCGCTCGAGAGCGACGAGTACCAGACCCGCCGCCAGATCCTCGACGAGGAGTACAAGACGCTGCAGGAGACGCAGCTCGGAGAGGCCGAGGAGGAGGCGCGCAAGCGCGGGCTGGCGCTGCTGCGCACGCCGATGGGCGTCGCTTTCGCGCCGATGAAGGGCGACGAGATCGCGCCTCCGGAGGAGTTCCACAAGCTCTCCGAGGAGGACCGCAAGCGGATCCAACGCGACGTCGAGGAGCTCCAGGAGCGCCTGCGCAAGAGCCTCGAACAGGCGCCGCGGTGGGAGCGCGAACGCCAGGAACGCCTGCGCCGGCTCAATCACGAGGTGGTGGGTACGGTGATCCACCCGTTGATCGAGGAGCTCAAGTCGGGCTACGCCGAGCATTCGAGCGTCGTGGTCTACCTCGAAGCCGTGCGCGAGGACGTGATCGAGAAGCACGGCGAGATCCTGCAGGCCCCGGTGCCGCCGTCGGCCGGACCGCAGCGCATGGCCGATCTCGCGCTGCGGCGCTATCACGTCAACGTCGTGGTCGACAACGGCGCGACGGCGGGGGCGCCGGTGGTCTACGAGAACAACCCGACCTACGGCAACCTGGTGGGACGCGTGGAGCACGTCGCGCGCGAGGGCATGCTCACCACCGACTTCACGTTGATCAAGGCCGGCTCGCTCCACCGCGCCAACGGCGGCTACCTCATCCTCGACGCCCGCCGCCTGCTGCTGCAGCCGTTCGCCTACGACGCGCTGAAGCGCGCCCTCCAGTCGGGCCAGGTCCGAATCGAGTCCCCGGTCGAGGCGTTCAGCCTGATCACCACCATCTCGCTCGAGCCCGAGCCGCTGCCGCTCGACGTCAAGGTGGTGCTCATCGGCGAGCCGCTCCTCTATTACCTGCTGACGCGGTACGACCCGGACTTCGCAGAGCTGTTCAAGATCCCGGCCGACCTCGATCCCCAGCTGGATCGCGGCGACGGCAACGAGGCGCTCTACGCCCGGCTGGTGGCCACTCTGGTCAAGGAGCGTGGGCTCAAACCGTTCGATCGCTCCGCGGTGGAGTGCGTGCTCGAGGAGAGCGCGCGCATGGCGGGGGACGCGCTGAAGCTGTCGTCGAAGGTCGAGGAGGTCGCCGACCTGCTGCGCGAATCCGATTACTGGACGGGGCAGCGCGGCGCCGTCGTCGTCACCCGCGACGACGTCGAGCGGGCGGTCGAAGCCCGCGTCTTTCGCCTCGATCGGCTGCGCGAGCGCATCCAGGAGATGATCCTGCGCGACCTCCTGTACATCGACACCGACGGCCAGCGGGTGGGGCAGATCAACGGCCTGTCGGTGCTCGCCCTGGGCAACTTCTTGTTCGGAAGGCCCAGTCGCATCACCGCGCGCGTGCAGGTCGGCAACGGCAGGGTGTTGAACATCGAGCGCGAGGTCGAGCTCTCCGGGCCCATCCACTCCAAGGGTGTGCTTATCCTTGCGGCGTTCCTGGGCGGCCGCTATGCCCGGGAGCGCCCGCTCTCGGTCAACGCCAGCCTGGTGTTCGAGCAGTCCTACGGCGGAGTCGACGGCGACAGTGCGTCGTCGACCGAGCTGTACGCGCTGCTCTCGGAGCTCGCCGAGATCCCCATCGATCAGTCCCTGGCGGTGACCGGATCGGTGAACCAACACGGCATCGTGCAGCCGATCGGCGGCGTCAACGAGAAGATCGAGGGCTTCTTCGACCTCTGTCGCTCGCGTGGGCTCACCGGCCGCCAGGGCGTGCTCATCCCGCAGAGCAACGTCCAGCACCTCATGCTCCGCCGCGACGTGGTGGCGGCGATCGACGCCGGCAGCTTTCGCGTCTACCCGATCGAGAGGATCGACCAGGGGATCGAGCTCTTGACCGGCGTTCCGGCCGGAGAGCCCGACGCCGACGGCCGCTACCCGGAGGGATCGGTGAACCGGCGGGTGCTCGACCGGCTCGAGGAGCTCAGCGAGAAGGCGCGCGCCTACGGGACGCAGCCGCCACCCGAGGCGCCGCCGAGAGTGAGTCAGCCGCAGCCCCCGCCGCCGCACCCGCCGCACCCGCCGCAGCCGCCGCAGCCGCCGCAGCCGCCCTCACCGCCGGGCGAGCCGCCGCGGGAGCCTCCCAAGGAGGCCGCCGGACGATGACTCGCGGCGAGACCCGCATTCGCCAGGTGTTGGTCGCCTTCGGACCCTCTCAGATCCCGCACGATGCCCTCGAGGCCGCGGCCGAGCTGGCGTCGGCGCTCGACGCCGAGGTGCGTGCGCTCATGGTCGAGGAGCGGTGGCTCGAGCAGGTGGTGGACCATCCGGTGGCGGCCGAGCTCTGCATCGGCTCGCGCACCGTACGGCCGTGGAATCGCGATGTCCTGCGCCTCGAGCTGCGCGCGCGTGCCGAGCAGGTCCGTCGCGCGGTGCGCAGGCTCGCGGAGAGTCGCGGCGTGCGGTTCTCGTTCGAGGTGACCCGCGGCGAGGTGGGCACGGTGCTCGAGACGGCCGGCGGCGCCGGCGTCCTCACCGCCTTCATCGCCGGCAGTCGCTCCTCGTTTCCAGCGATCGAGCGCTCGCGCATCGAGCTCACGCAGGTGCTGCGCCGTTCCCGCGGCTTCACCCTGGTCCATCGTGAGGGCCGCATCCAGCGCCTTCCGATCCTGGTGTACTACAGCGGCTCGCCCTCGGCGCGGCGCGCGCTCGGGGTGATCGGCGCGCTGCGGCGAGGCCGTCGCGAGGAGGTCCGGGTGCTGTTTCCTCCAGCGGACGAAGAGACCTCGCTACGGTTGCTGGGGGAGGTGGAGGCCTGGCGGCGCGAGGGCGCCCTGCGCGTCGTGACGCAGCAGCTCGCGAGCAGCAGGCCGTCGGACCTCGCGCGCACGCTCCTCCAGTTCCGCCACTATCTCATCGTTCTCCCGGCGCCCGCGCCCGTGCTGCGCCGCGACATCGTGGAGAGTGTGCTCGACCACGCATCCGCGGTGCTCGTGGTCCGCGCCTGACGCTCGAGGGACGCTCGGCGCGCCCCGCCTCGGGTCGCGGCTCGATCGGCGCTCGATCGGCGCTCGATCGGCGCGCTACAATGGCCGCACCCCTGCTCGGGTGGACCCACGGACTCGAGAGGAGATCAGGAGGGTGGTGCGATGATCCGCAAAGTCCTGGTCGCGACGGACTTCTCCGAGACCTCGGAAGGCGCTCTGCGCTGGGGCGTCGAGATCGCGCGGGAGCACGAGGCCGAGCTGCGTCTGATGCACGCGCTGCGCCTGCCCAGCGCCTCGACCCCTCTGGTCCCGATCCCGCCCGACCTCCATCTCGACATGCAGCAGAGAGCTGCGGCGCGGCTCGAGGAGGTCGAGACCCGGCTGCGGGAGGCGGGCAGCCGGGTATCGACCGAGATCCGCGACGACGACCCGGCCCAGGGGATCCGCGTCGCGGCCGAGGGCTGGGGCGCCGATCTGGTGGTGATCGGCACCCGCGGCCTGTCCGGGCTCGAGCACCTCCTGCTGGGGTCGGTCGCGGAGCGCGTGATCGCCGTCTCTCCCTGTCCGGTCCTCTCCGTGCATCACGGCGACTACGATCGCCATCGCGCGCTGCGCCGGATCCTGGTGCCGACCGACTTCTCCGAGGAGGCGCAGCGCTCGGCGGAGCTCGCGCTCGAGCTGGTGGGCGCTCGCGTCAAGGGTGAGCTCATCCTGGTGCACGCGTACCACATCCCGGTGGAGTACACCGCCTACGGCGGTGCTCCGACCTCCGTGAGGTTTCTCGAAGAGATCTCCGAAGCGGCGAAAGGCGAGCTCGACAGGTGGGCGGCGGAGCTTTCGCGGCGGGGATGGAAGGTGACGACCGCAGTCGAGGAGGGCGCACCGGCGCCCGCGATCCAGCGGGTGGCGAAGGATCGCGAGGTCGATCTGATCGCGATGGGCACCCACGGCCGCGGGGGGCTCAAGGGATTCTTTCTGGGCTCGACCGCGAAGCGGGTGGTGCAGCACGGTCCCTGCCCGGTGCTGACCGTGCGGCACGAGAGCTGAGCGTGCGCCAGCTCCATGGCCGGCTCCCGGCCACAGCGTGCCCCGGCTCAGGTTCCGTTCGGTGACGATGCCGGCCAGGGCGCGGGGATGCCCGTCTCAGCGGCGCCGCTAGCGGCCGGTGAACACCGGCTCGCGGCGCTCGACGAAGCTGCGGGCGCCTTCCCTGTGGTCCTCGGTCTGGAACAGCACGCCGAGAGTCGCCGAGATCCAGGTGCCCATCTCGTGGGGCTCGGTGAGGGCGGAGCGGCGCAGGCCCTCCTTGATGTAGCGGACGGCGAGCGGCGCGTTGGCGGCGATGCGGAGCGCGAGCTCTCGCGCAGTGGGCAGGAGGTCGTCGTGCGGCACGACACGCGACACCAGGCCGATGCGCAGGGCCTCCGGGGCGTCGATGACATCGCCGGTGTAGAGCAGCTCCGCCGCCTTCGCCGGTCCCACCACCCGGGGCAGCCGCCACAGACCGCCGAGGTCGGGCACCAGCCCGCGTTTCACGAAGATCTCGCCGAAGCGGGCGCGCTCCGAGGCGATGCGGAGGTCGCAGAAGAGCGAGAGGTCCATGCCCCAGCCCACGGCCGGGCCGTTCACCGCGGCGATGATCGGGCGGTCGCACTCGAGCACGGCGAGGGCGGCGGG
>DATKDQ010000358.1:0-4972 GCA_035544635.1 Thermoanaerobaculia bacterium | reverse complement strand
CCGTGGCGCAGGTCCATGAACTCGGCGAGCGCCTCGAGCACCGGCTGGATGACGTGGGTCACGTCGGGGTGCTGGTCGAGGATGCCGCTGATCCGGTAGAGGAGCTTCAGCTCCTGGACCTCCCGGCTCTCGCCGACTCTGAGCGGCTTCACTTCTGTCGAGACGGCGACGGTTTCCGACATTCTTGTCTCTCCAGGAGCCGGATAGTACATCATCGTCCGGGTGAAAGCGTGACGAGATCCACCTGTAGGTGACCCGGACGGGAGGATGGGCCTGCGGCCGAGAGAGTGTCCTTTTTTGAACGGCGGTTCAAAGTCGAAGAGGCCAGACCGAGGCTGAAGGGGCGAGGCGACTTGACAGCGCCGCATACCACGCTTAGATTCGCCAGCGATGCCGGCCAACGGAACGTTCACCTCGCCTGCCTGCGACTCGAAGCGGGGCGGGAAGCGCGGAGGCCTCGCCGCCTCTGGATGACCCGTCGGCACCCAACCGCATCGCGAAGAAGACCGGCCATCCAGAGGATGAGCCGGTCTTTTTTCTTGGAGCGAAGAGCATGAGCCTCGACCAGTACTCGATCATCGAATCCACCCTGCGCGAAGGAGAGCAGTTCGCCAACGCGTTCTTCTCGACCGAGCAGAAGGTCACGATCGCCGAGATGCTCGACGAGCTCGGCGTCGAGTACCTCGAGGTGACCTCGCCCGCCGCCAGCCCGGGCAGCCTGCGCGACTGCGAGACCATCGCCAAGCTCGGCCTGCGGGCGAAGATCCTCACCCACACCCGCTGCGCGATCGAGGACGCGCGCCTCGCGATCGAGACCGGCGTCGCCGGCATCGACGTCCTGTTCGGCACCTCGAGCCTGCTGCGCGAGTTCTCGCACGGCAAGGAGATCCCGGAGATCATCGCTTCGGCGATCGAGGTGGTCGAGTTCATCAAGGGCCACGGCCTCGAGGTGCGGTTCTCGAGCGAGGACTCGTTCCGCTCGAACCTGGTCGACCTGCTCACCGTCTATCACGCGGTCGACCGCATCGGCGTCAACCGGGTCGGCATCGCCGACACCGTGGGCGTCGCCGATCCGCGCCAGGTCTTCGACCTGGTGCGCACGCTGCGCCGCGTGGTGCACTGCGACATCGAGTTCCACGGCCACAACGACACCGGCTGCGCGATCGCCAACGCGTTCTGCGCGCTCGAGGCGGGCGCCACCCACGTCGACACCTCGGTGCTCGGCATCGGCGAGCGCAACGGCATCACCGGGCTGGGCGGATTCCTCGCCCGGATGTACGCGCACAACCCGGAGAAGGTGAAGGCCAAGTACCGGCTGCCGATGCTGCGCGAGGTGGAGAACTACGTGGCGGCGCGGGTGCGGGTCGACGTGCCGTTCAACAACTACATCACCGGCTACGCCGCCTTCATGCACAAGGCCGGCATCCACGCCAAGGCGATGCTCAACAATCCGTCGACCTACGAGATCCTCGATCCCGCCGACTTCGGGCTCGCCCGCTACATCCACGTCGCGCACCGGCTCACCGGCTGGAACGCGATCAAGGACCGCGCCGAGCAGCTCCAGCTCGACCTCTCCGACGACGCGATCAAGGAGATCACGGCGCGCATCAAAGCTCTCGGCGACGAGCGCGAGCTCTCGCTCGACGACGTCGACCACCTGCTGCGCGCGGCTCCGAGAATGGTGCGTACCATAGCCTCCGCCGCTGATCACTCTGGCGCCGAGGACGGCGCAACCCCCCCGTTGGCGGCAGGCGTCGCCCGGCACCGGAGGTCTTGAGCGTGGCCGCGCCGCCGCGGACCTTCGCGCAGAAGGCGCTCGCGCGCGCCGCCGGGCTCGCCGCGGTCGAGGTCGGACAGGTGGTCGACGCCCGTCCCGACCTCGCGCTCTCGCACGACAACACCGCCGCGATCCGCCAGATCTGGCTGCGCTTCGGGCGCGAGCGCGTCGCCATCCCCGAGCGCATGGCGATCACGCTCGACCACGCGGTGCCGGCCCCCACGCCGCGCCACGCGCAGAACCATGCCGAAGTGCGGCGCTTCGTCGCGGAGCAGGGCATCACGCACTTCTACGAGGTGGGCCGCGGCATCTGCCACCAGGTGTTCTCGGAGGAGGCGCTGCTCGAGCCCGGGCAGCTCATCCTCGGCTCCGACAGCCACACCCCACACTTCGGCTGGATGGGCGCGTTCGGGGCCGGCATCGGCCGCAGCGAGATGGCGGTGGTGTGGGCCACCGGCGAGCTCTGGCTGCGCGTGCCGGAGTCGCTGCGCATCGAGCTTCAGGGGACGCCACCGCCGTGGGTGAGCGCGAAGGACGCGGCGCTCCACGTGATCGGCGCACTCGGCGAGGACGGCGGGCTCTACGCCTCGGTCGAGATCGCGGGCGAGGCGGTCGCGCGCTTCTCGCTCGAAAGCCGCATGGCGCTCGCCAACATGATGGCGGAGATGGGCGCCAAGACGTCCTACCTCGAGCCCGACGAGGCGGTCTTCCGCTGGCTCGCCGAGCGGCGGGTGCGGCGGGTGGCGCGGGAGGGACGTAGCGGCGGGGACGGCGAGCCCTCCACAGCGGCGATCGCCGACGAGGCGGCGCGGCTGCAGGCGGGCGCGCTCTATCCCGATCCCGGTGCGCCGTACACGGCCACCCGTCGCTTCGATCTCTCCGCGATCCCGATCACCGTGGCGCGGCCGCACCGCGTCGACCACACGATCGAGCTCTCGGACCTCGGCGAGGTCCACGTCGATCAGGCGTTCATCGGCACCTGCACCAACGGGCGCCTCGAGGACCTGGAGATCGCGCACCGCATCCTCAAGGGCCGCCGCGTGGCGGCGGGTACGCGGCTCCTGATCGTGCCGGCGTCGAGCGAGGTGCTCCAGATGGCGCTCGCTCGCGGTTGGGTCGAGGACCTGGTCGCCTCGGGCGCGCACTTCGGCACGCCCGGCTGCGGCCCGTGCATGGGCAACCACCAAGGGGTGCTCGCGCCGGGCGAGGTCTGCGTCTCCAGCGCCAACCGCAACTTCCGGGGCCGCATGGGCGAGCCCAGCGCCGAGATCTACCTCGCCTCTCCGGCGGTGGTGGCGGCGAGCGCCGTCCTGGGACGCATCGCCTCGCCCGCGGAAGTGATGGAATCGTGACCGCCGCGCATCTCCTCCGCGGGCGCGTCTGGAAGTACGGCGACTCGGTGTCGACCGACGTCATCTTCCCGGGCAAGTACACCTACACCCTGCGCACCCCCGAGGAGATCGCGCCGCACGCCCTCGAGGACCTCGATCCCGAGTTCGCGCGCGGCGTGCGGCCTGGCGACATCGTCGTCGCGGGGCGTAACTGGGGCTGCGGCTCGAGCCGCGAGCAGGCGGCGACCTGCCTGGTCGCGAACGGCGTCGGCGCCGTGGTGGCCGCGAGCTTCAGCCGCATCTTCTTTCGCAACGCGTGGAACAACTGCCTGCCCGCGGTGACCTGCCCCGCGGCCGCGGCGGCGATCGAGCCCGGCGACGTGATCGAAGTCGACCTCGATCGCTGCCTGGTGCGCTGCCCGGCGGGCGACTTCTCGTTTCCACCGCTCTCGCCGGCTCTGCGCGAGATCCTGGATGCCGGGGGCCTCATCCCGTGGGCGCAGCGCAGACTCGCCGGATGAGCGCGCGAGGCGCAAGGCTCGCGCCGCCTGGCCAGGACATGTCGCACTCGAGAACGGCTCGCCGGCGCGAGCACGGAGCGCGGCACTGATGCGGCGCCTCCTGCGGCTCGCCGTCATTCCCGGCGACGGCATCGGCACCGAGCTCCTGCCGGCGGCGCTCGAGGCGTTCGACGCTCTCGGCATCCACTACGAGGCGAAGCTGCTCGAGGCGGGCTGGGAGGCCTTCGAAAAGCACGGCGACGCGCTGCCGGGTGCGACGCTAGAAGCGGCCCGCGACGCCGACGCCGTCGTGTTCGGCGCGGTCTCTTCACCCAGCCATTCAGTCGCCGGCTATCGCAGCCCGATCGTCGCGCTCCGGCGCGAGCTCGATCTGTACGCCAACCTGCGTCCGGCGGTGTCGGCGCCGGTTCCCGGCAGCCGGCCCGGCGTCGATCTCCTGATCGTGCGCGAGAACACCGAGGGTCTCTACAGCGGGCGCGAGCGCGAGGAGGGCGACGGCGCCGTCGCCGAGCGCGTCGTCACCCGACGAGCGTCGCTGCGCATCGCGCGGCGCGCGTTCGAGCAGGCGCGGCGCCGCCGTTCGCTCGGCCGGCCCGGCCGCGTCACCATCGTCCACAAGGCCAACGTGCTGCGCCTCACCGACGGCATCTTCCGCGCCTGTGCGCTCGAGGCGGCGCGAGAGTTCGCCGAGATCGAGGTCGAGGAGCAGCTCGTCGACTCGATGGCATCCCGTTTGATCCGCGAGCCCGGCCGCTTCGACGTCGTGGTCGCGACCAACCTCTTCGGTGACATCCTGAGCGACGTGGCCGCGGCGCTGGTGGGTGGGCTCGGCCTCGCCGCCAGCGCGAACGTCGGCGATCGCCCCCTGCTGGTCGAGCCGGTGCACGGCTCCGCCCCCGATCTCGCCGGGAAGGGCATGGCGAACCCGATCGCGACTCTCCGCGCGCTCGCGCTCCTGCTCGCCCACGGGGGCCGCGACGCCGAGGCGGAGCGGCTCGAGCGGGCGCTCGACGAGGCGCTGCGCTCCGGGCCGCGCACTCCGGACCTCGGAGGCACGGCGACCACCGCGGAGGTGCTCGCCGCGGTGTGCGCCGAGCTGCGTCGCGGGGCGCCGGCCGAGGCGGCCGGACCGGCGCGGTGATCCTGGATACGAACGAGGCCGAGAACGCATAGCATCTGCAGCGACGATTCGCGGCCGGCATGCCGGCCCATCGACCACCAAGCCAGGAGGAATCTCGGAATGGCCCTGGAGACCGCGTCCGGAACCGCCGAATGCCCGGAATGCTTCGGCGAGGTCAGCGTGAAAGAGGTGATGGAGAGCGAGATCGTGCAGTGCCCGGAGT
>DATKDQ010000357.1:0-19117 GCA_035544635.1 Thermoanaerobaculia bacterium | reverse complement strand
ATCACCGGCGGGTCGACTACCCCGGATTCGACTTCCGCGCCGACAGCGGCCGCGGTCCACTGCGCGTGGTCGGGAGCTGAGGCGATGCCTCGGCCCTCGCCCCGTGGATCGGGGCCGAGGCGGCGCCGAGCGCCCCAGAGGAACGGTGCCCGTGGGCGGCGGTCGAGGGAACTGTCGAGGGAGCCGCCAGCGGTGACACCGTGAGGACGTCTTTGAAGAGCGCGCCGCCGCTGGTCGAGGGTCGTTCCCTGGACCTCGTGCTGCAGAATGCCGGGCGCTGGCGCGGCCTCCGGCCGCGGGCGCTGCACCCCTGGCTCGAGGCGGTGGTCGGCGCGCTCGCGCCGGAGGTCACGAGCCTCGGCGTGCGCTTCTGCGGCGACTGCGCGATACGCGAGCTCAACCGCCAGTTCCGGGGCCGCGACGAGGTCACCGACGTGCTGTCGTTCCCGGGCGAGGCGGCGATGGAGGAGGGCCACCTCGGAGACGTCGTGGTGTGCGTGCCGCGAGCGAGATGCCAGGCGGCGGAGCGCGGCGATCCGCTCGAGCGCGAGATCCGAACGCTCCTCCTTCACGGCGTGCTGCACTGTCTGGGCTACGACCACGAGACCGATGACGGCGAGATGGACCGTCTCGAGCGACGGCTGCGCAGGCGATGGCTCCAGACCCCGTGAACGGTCCTCCGCGCGCGGGCACGGTGGCTCTGGTCGGCCGTCCCAACGCGGGCAAATCGACGCTCTTGAACCGCCTGGTGGGCGAGCGCGTCGCCGCGGTCTCCGACAAGCCGCAGACCACGCGCAACCGCATCGTCGGCATCCTCAGCGAGCCGCGCGGGCAGATGGTGCTTTACGACACGCCGGGCATGCACAAGGGCAAGCACCGCCTCGACCGGAGGATGGTCGAGACCGCGATCGACGCGCTTGGAGCCGCCGACGTGGTGGTGCTGGTGGTCGACGTCACCGCGCCGTTCGGGGGCGGCGACCAGCACCTGCTCGACCTGCTGGCGCGGGTCGAGACGCCGCGCCTCGCCGTTCTCAACAAGGTCGACCTGGTGAAGAAGCCGGCGCTGCTGCCGCTCATCGCCCGCTACGCCGCAACCGGCATCTTCGCCGAGATCGTCCCGCTCTCCGCGCTCGACGGAGACGTCGTCGACGTCCTCGCCCGCCTGCTCTGGGCCCGCCTGCCCGAAGGTCCTCCGCTCTACGATCCCGAGCTGCTGACGCTCCACCCCGAGCGCTTCCTCGCCGCCGAGCGGATCCGCGAGAAGCTGCTGCATCACATCCGCGACGAGCTGCCGTTCGTCACCGCCGTGCTGGTCGACTCCTGGGAGGAGGATCCCGCTCGCGACCTGGTTCGCATCCTGGTCACCATCCTGGTCGAGAGGGAGAGCCAGCGCGCGATCGTCATCGGCCAGGCAGGGGGCCTGATCAAGGCGATCTCGACCGAGGCACGCGAGGATCTCGAAGAGATGCTCGGCAAACAGGTCTTCCTGCGCGCCAACGTGCGCTGCGAGCCGCGCTGGCGCGAGTCGCGCGGGATCCTCGATCGGCTCGAGCGCGAGGCGCTCGCGGCCGACCCGCGCCCGCTGCCCTCGGGCTCGCCGGCCGCCAGGGGCGAAGCGTAGATGCGCCGCCTCTCCGCAGAAGCGATCGTCCTCGACGTGGTCGACCTCCAGGAGCGCGACCGGGTAGTGACCTTCCTCACCGGCGAGTGGGGACGCAAGCGCGGGGTGGCGCGCGGAGCGCGCGCCAAATACAGCCGTTTCGCCGGTCAGCTGCAGCCGCTCTCGAAGGTGGCCGTGCGCTGGTTCGAGCAGGAGGGCAGGGAGCTGGTACGCATCGAGTCGCTCGAGCTGGTGCATCCATGCCGGGCGCTGCTCGAGGATCTCGACGGCATCCTGCTCGCGAGCTGCCTGGCGGAGCACCTGGTCTGCTTCGCGCAGGAGAACGAGGAGAGCGAGGCGCTCTACCGCCTGCTCGACGGCACGCTTGCCTGGCTCGAGCAGGGGGTCGATCGCGACCTGGCGGCGCGCTACTTCGAGGTGTGGGTGCTGCGCCTCTCCGGGATCTTCCCGCCGCCGCGGGAGTGCCCGGTCTGCGGCCGTGCCCTCGCCGCCGCCGGCGGCGCGGCGCTCCAACGCCGCAGTGAAGAGATCCGCTGCCGCGACTGTGCGCCCGAGGACGAGGCGGGCGTGTCCCCGGCGGCGATCCGCTTCCTCCTGCGCACGGCGCGCGAGACGCCCCCGTCGATGACCGACGAGGCGCTCGTCCCCGCCGTCCTGCGGGAGGTCGAGCGGGTGTGCGCGCGGGTGCGCACGGCGTTCCTGCACCAGGAGCTACGCAGTTACGAGGTGCTCGAGGCCACCCGACGGCGCGAGCGCGAGCTGGCGCGGGAGGTCGCGGAGCGTCCCCCCGAATGAGCGGAATGGCGTGCGCACGATCGGAGCCGGTTGATCGGTCGGTCGCCGCCCGCGACTTATCGGTGAGAGGATAGAGCGGCGCCTCGCCTGGGGAGGCGAAGCCCATCTCATGGCGAAGATCCGACTCCTCGACGACCGGCTGGTGAGCCAGATCGCCGCGGGCGAGGTGGTCGAGCGGCCGGCCTCGGTGGTCAAGGAGCTGGTGGAGAATGCGCTCGACGCCGGCGCGCGCACCATCGAGATCGCGCTCGAAGCGGGGGGCAAGCGCTCGATCCGGATCGCCGACGACGGCGCCGGCATGGGACGCGACGACGTGGTGCTCGCGTTCGATCGCCACGCCACCTCCAAAATCGCGGTCTTCGAGGATCTCGAGCGGGTGGCGACTCTCGGCTTCCGTGGCGAGGCGCTCTCCGCCATCGCCGCGGTCGCGAAGGTCGAGCTCACCAGCGCGGAGAGTGACGGCGAGGCATGGCGCGTGCGCATCGAGGGCGGGCGCATTCGCGCCGTGGAGCCGTCGAGCCGCCAGCGCGGCACCACCCTCGAGGTGCGCTCGCTGTTCTACGACGTACCGGCGCGGCGGAAGTTCCTGAAGACGACGACGACCGAGCTGCGACGCTCGATCGAGGTGGTGCAGGGCTACGCGCTGGCTCGGCCCGACATCGGGTTCGAGCTCGTCCACGACGATCGCACCCTGCTGCGGGCAGAGGCCGATGAGATCGGGCTCGAGGGGCTGCGCGGGCGCGTCGGCAGGATCTTCGGCACGCGCTTCGCCGACCGGCTCGACGACCTCGGCCCCGCGCCGCTCGGTGAGGGAGCCCTCGCCTACGGGCTGATCGGCGGCCGGGAGACCGCCCGGGGACGGCGAATCTTCGTCTTCGTCAACGGGCGGCTGCTGCGCGATCGCGCCATCCTCGCCCTCTTCTACCGCGCCGTGCGCGAGACCTGGAAGAGCGATGACGCGCCGGCCCTCTTCCTCTCGGTCGAGCTCGAGGCCGACGCGGTCGACGTCAATGTGCATCCGCAGAAGAGCGAGGTGCGCTTCCGCGACGGAGGGTTCCTGCCGCGGCTGGGCGAGGTGCTGCGTGCGGCGCTGGCGCAGGGTCGCGGCGAGGAGGCCGCGCCGCTGCGTCAGCCGTCGTGGGAGCGGCCGCCGGCCACGGCGTGGTCGGGGCTCGGGCAGGTCGGCGGCCGGGGACTGGCCGCTGCGAGACGGGAAGAACCTCCGGATCCCTGGGGGCCTCCCTCGGCCGAGGCTCCGGCGGAGGTGCGCGATCGGGCGATGGAGCTCGGGGTGTTTCCGGCCAAGCTCGCCGAGGCCCGGCTCGATCCGATCGTCGGTGGCACCGTGCGCCTCTCCGGGCGAGGAGGCGCGTCCCGGGCGCTGCGACTCCTCGGGCAGTACAAGGGCACGCTTCTCCTGTTCGAAGGCGCCGACGGTCTCTACCTCGTCGACCAGCACGTCGCGCACGAGCGGGTGCTCTACGAGCGCTTCCGGCGTGCCCTCTACGAGGAGCGCGCGCCGAGCCAGCGCCTGCTGGTTCCGCTCCTGCTCGAGCTGGCGCCCGCCGAGCGGCTGCGGCTCGCGCAGTCGGTGGACGAGCTGGTCGAGTGCGGCTTCGCGCTGGCCGAGCTGTCGGGTGACGGCGCGGTGGGCGTCACGGCCATCCCGGCGGCGCTCGACGCCGACGCCGCCGAGCGAGTGCTGCGCGAGCTCGCGAGCGACGGCGAGGAGGCGAGCGCCGCCCCCGGCGAGCACGACGCGGGCGAGGACGCCGGCAGCGCGGGCGGATGCCGGCGCACGGGTCCGCTGCGCCAGAGACTGCTGTCGTCGCTCGCCGCGAGCTCCGCGTGCAAGGCGGCAGTGAAGATGCACCATCCGCTCTCGGCGCGCGAGATGGAGGAGCTGATGGAGGAGCTCTTCGCGTGCGAGGAGCCCTTCGCCTGCCCGCACGGTCGGCCGATCGTCCTCAAGATGGACGACCGCGACCTCGAGCGCCGCTTCGGGAGGAGCTGAGGCGTGGCCGGTCGTGCGCGCGAGCGTCGCCCGAGCGCTGCCGCGGCTCGCGGCGCCAGCGCGCCTCGAACGGCGCGGCGCCCTTCGATCGCGGCCTTCGAGCGGCGGCTCGGGCACGCGTTCCGCGACCGCTCTCGTCTCGAGGCTGCGTGGGTCCATCGCTCGGCCGCGAACGAGCGCAAGCTGGCCGGCAACTACGAGCGCCTCGAGTTCCTCGGTGACGCGGTGCTCGGCCTGCTCACCGCGGAGTGGTTGTTCCGCGAGTTCCCCGACCTGCCCGAGGGTGACCTGGCGCGGCTCAAGAGCACCCTGGTGTCGGCCGAGGCGCTGGCGCGCTATGCGCGCTCGCTCGGTCTCGGCGTCCACCTGGTCCTGGGCCAGGGGGAGGAGCGCAGCGGCGGCCGCGACAAGACGTCTCTGCTCGCCGACTCGCTCGAGGCGGTGATGGCCGCCGTCTACCTGGACGCCGGTCTGCGGGCGGCGCGCAAAGTGGTCGACGGGTTCCTCCGCGCCGCGACCAAGGGGCTCGATCTCGCCGCTGTGGACGCCAAGAGCGAGCTCCAGGAGCGGCTCCAGGCACTGGGCCGCGAGGCGCCGACCTACCGCGTGAGCGAGCAGAGCGGCCCCGACCACGCCAAGGTCTTCACCGTCGAGGTGGTGATCGGAGGCGAGGTGGCGGGAAGCGGCACCGGGCGCAGCAAGAAGGCCGCCGAGCTCGAGGCGGCGCGACGCGCGCTCGAAGGCGGTGGGTGGGATTTGGTGTCGAGTTAGGGTTCCCTGCGACCAAGGGCGCGCGGGGGCATGGTGATGCCATGCCCGCCGCTTCCACCACCCCGCCCATGCGCCCGAGGACGGCGCGGGCTCGGCCGGAGGGGCTGCTACGGATAGATCTTGTACAGCATCCGCGGGTAGGGAATCGTCTCCCGCAGATGCGGCAGGCCGGCGACCCACGCCACGAAGCGCTCGATCCCCATCCCGAACCCCGAGTGCGGAAAAGTGCCGTAACGGCGCACGTCGAGGTACCACTGGAAGGCCTCGATCGGCAGGCCGTGCTCCCGGATGCGGCGGAGCAGCAGGTCGTGGTCGTGAATGCGCTGGCTGCCTCCGATGATCTCGCCGTATCCCTCGGGCGCGAGCACGTCGAGGGCCAGCGCCGTGCGCGGATCTTCGGCGTCGGGCTGCATGTAGAACGCCTTCGACTCGACCGGGTAGTGGCTGACCATGATCGGCCGATCGTAGAGCTTGGCAAGAGCGGTCTCCTCGTCGCCTCCGAGGTCGGCGCCCCACTGGAGATCGAAGCCCTGCTCGCGCAGCTTCTCGAGCACCTCGGCGTAGCGCAACCGCGGGAAGGGCGCCTCTACCTGCTCGAGTGCCGCGGTGTCGCGCTCGAGGATCGCCAGCTCGTCGCGGCACTGGTCCAGAGCGCGGGCGACGAGGTACGTCACGAACTCCTCGGCCAGCTTCTCCAGCCCCTCGAACTCCAAGAACGCCACCTCGGGCTCGACCATCCAGAACTCCATCAGGTGCCGGCGCGTCTTGGACTTCTCGGCTCGGAAGGTGGGACCGAAGCAGTACACCTTCCCGAACGCGGCGGCGGCGGGCTCGAGGTAGAGCTGCCCCGACTGGGAGAGGAAGGCGGGGTCGCCGAAGTAATCGGTCTGGAACAGGGTCGAAGTGCCCTCGCAGGCAGCCGGGGTGAGGATGGGCGAATCGATGAGCACGTACTCGCGTTGGTGGAAGAAATCGCGGATGCCCTGGGAGATCTCGCTGCGGATGCGGAGTGCGGCGCGCTGGCGGCTCGAGCGCAGCCAGAGGTGGCGGTGCTCCATGAGAAAGGCGGTGCCGTGCTCCTTGGGGGTGATCGGATACTCCTCCGAGAGGGCGAGGAGCCGCACCTCCGTGGCGTGGATCTCCTGACCGCCCGGCGCCCGCGGATCGACGCGCACGGTGCCCGTGATCGCGAGCGTCGACTCCTGGACCGAGCGCTGGGCGTCGTCCCACGACGGCTCGTCGAGGTCCTTGCGACTCGCCACCACCTGCACCACGCCGCTGCCGTCGCGCAACTGGAGGAAGGCGATCTTTCCGCTCGAGCGCTTGGCGTCGAGCCAGCCGCGGATGCGTACCAACCGGTCGGCGTGCTCACGAAGGTGCCGGACCGAAGCGACGGGTGGGGCATCACGCTCGAGGGATTCCATAGGTCGCGAATGTTAGCCCACGCCGTGAGCCGGGCACTCATGGCTCCGTCCCCTCTCCGGCCTGCCTACCTTCTTGGCCGATGGTCGCCGCGCGCCCCCTGCTACAATCGAACGCCGCGGGCGCGGTACGCCGGCTCACGCCCACAACCCCACAGAGGCAAAGGGGAGACCGATGAGCGCCGAACAGGTCCGCCAGGTCACCGAGGCGGAGTCGCGGAAGGTCGCCGAGGAGTCGCGCGAGACCGAGTGGAAGCAGCCCAGCTTCATGCGCGAGATGTTCCTCGGGAGCTTCCGGCTGGACCTCATCCACCCCTATCCGAGCCCTCGGCTCGACCGGCCCGAGTTCGTCGCCTTCTACCGGCAGCTCCAGGCCTTCCTGCGCGACGACGTCGACCCGGTGGCGATCGACGAGGGCGAGGACTACCCGGCGCACGTCATCGACGGGCTGCGCCGCTTGGGCGCCTTCGGGCTCAAGATTCCCAAGGAGTACGGCGGTCTCGGCTTCGATCAGAACGAGTACGCGCAGATCATGGAGCTCCTGGGCTCCTACGACGGCAACCTGGTGGCTCTGTTGTCGGCGCACCAGTCGATCGGTGTCCCGCAGCCGCTCAAGCTCTTCGGTACCGAGGCGCAGAAGAAGAAGTACCTGCCGCCGTGCGCGAAGGGCGCGATCTCCGCGTTCGCGCTCACCGAGCCTGAGGTGGGCTCGGATCCGGCGCGGCTCTCCACCACGGCCGTCCTCGACGGCGACGACTACGTCCTGAACGGCCGCAAGCTGTGGTGCACCAACGGCACCATCGCGAAGCTGCTGGTGGTGATGGCCAGTCATCCGGGCTCGAACAAGATCAGCGCCTTCGTGGTCGAGACCGACTGGCCGGGCGTCGAGGTCGAGCGGCGTTGTCACTTCATGGGCCTCAAGGCTCTCGCCAATGGGGTCATCACCTTCCACGACGTGCGGGTGCCGCGCGAGAACTTGATCGGCGCCGAGGGGCGCGGCCTCAAGATCGCGCTCACGACGTTGAACGACGGCCGCCTATCGATTCCCAACGCCTGCGTCGGCGTCGGCAAGATCTGCCTGCGCGTGGTGCGCCAGTGGGCGGGCGAGCGCGTGCAGTGGGGGAAGCCGATCGGTAAACACGAGGCGATCGCGCAGAAGATCGCCTACATCGCGTCGACCACCTTCGCCATGGAGTCGATCGTGAAGCTGGCGAGCGACATGGCGAACCGCGGCGACCGTGACCTGCGGCTCGAGGCGGCGGCGTGCAAGGAGTGGAACACCGAGCAGGGCTGGCGGATCATTGACGAGACGATGCAGATCCGCGGTGGGCGGGGCTACGAGAAGGAATCGTCGCTCGCGGCACGCGGCGAGGAGCCGATCGGCGTCGAGCGGATGATGCGCGACTTTCGCATCAACCGCATCTTCGAGGGCTCGAGCGAGATCATGCACCTCATCATGGCGCGCGAGGCGGTCGACAAGCACCTCCAGGTCGCGGGCGCTCTGGTCGACCCCAAGGTGCCGGCGGGCAGGAAGCTCGCCGCCCTGCCGAAGGTCGCCGCGTTCTACGCCTGGTGGTACCCGACGCGCTGGCTCGGTTGGGGACGCTGGCCGCGCTACTCGGAGTTCGGTCCGCTCGCGACTCACCTGCGCTTCGTCGAGCGGCGCTCCAGGCGCCTCGCCCGCGCCTCGTTTCACGGCATGCTGCGGCACGGCCCGGCGCTGGAGCGCAAGCAGGCGTTCCTGTTCCGGCTGGTCGACATCGCGAACGAGCTGTTCGCGATGTCGGCGTCGGCCGCGCGCGCGCACGCGATGCGCCGCTCTGGGAGCCCCGACGCCGCGCACGCGAGCGAGCTGGTGGACGTCTTCTGCCGCGGGTCGCGCC
Source organism: Thermoanaerobaculia bacterium (assembly GCA_035544635.1). Taxonomy (GTDB): domain Bacteria; phylum Acidobacteriota; class Thermoanaerobaculia; order Multivoradales; family Multivoraceae; genus DATAFT01. The sequence continues at coordinate 10,612 of DATKDQ010000357.1, read as the reverse complement.
GCAAGGTGGATCACCTCTTCCGCGAGCTGTGGCACAACCACGACGCCGCGGCCTACCGCACCGCGCTCGACGTCCTCGGCGGCGAGCACGTGTGGATGGAGAGACTGGTCGAGGGGCTGGTCGGGGACCGCGCCCCGGCTGCCCGCGATGCGGCGACCGCAGTCGGTGCGCGCGGAGGGGTGGCAGCCGGATAGCCCGGCGCGCCGGCGTTTTGGGGCCGGCGGCACGCGGCGACGCGGCTGGCCGCGGGCCCCGATCGGCGCTTTCCACCTCTCCGAGAATCGAGCCGCAGTCATGAGTAGAGCCGGATCCAGCTCTTCGCCGCGCGCCGGCGCGCCGCCGACCGGGCGACCGCGCCGGGTCGGCATGATCAGCCTCGGCTGCCCGAAGAACCGCGTGGATTCCGAGGTCATCCTCGGACGTCTGCTCGCCTCGGGGTACGAGCTGACCGCAGACCTGGAGCAGGCCGAGACCGTGATCGTCAACACCTGCGGCTTCATCGACGAGGCGAAGCAAGAGTCGATCGACACCATCCTCGAGGTGGCGGCGCGCAAGGGCGACGGCGGCGTGCGCGAGCTGCTGGTCGCCGGGTGCATGGCGCAGCGCTACGGACCGGAGCTGGCCGCCGAGATCCCGGAGATCGACGGCTTCCTCTCGCTCGACGACCTGCGGCGGGCCTCCGAGCTGGTCGCGTTGGGCGGCGGCGCGGCGCCCCTGCCCAGCCGTTCGCGTGCGCTCTTCGACCACAGCGACCCGCGACGCCTGACCACGCCGGGCTACGCCTATCTCAAGGTCGCCGAGGGCTGCAACAACCCCTGCACCTTCTGCGCGATCCCGCTCTGGCGCGGCCGCTTCCGCAGCCGCACGATCGAGAGCCTGGTCGAGGAAGCCCGTCAGCTCGAGGCAGCGGGCGCGCGCGAGATCTGCCTGGTGGCGCAGGACACCACTCGTTACGGCGAGGACCTCGGTCTCGGCCGGCACGGCCTGCTGCGGCTGATCGAGGCGCTTCTCGCCGGCACCACCGTACCGTGGCTACGCTGGCTCTACGCCTATCCGACGACGCTCGATCGCGAGCTGCTGCGGCTCATGGGCCGCGAGCAGCGGGTGTGCCGTTACCTCGACATTCCGCTCCAGCACAGCCACCCCGAGATCCTGCGCACGATGCGCCGGAGCGGCGGCGGCGACCGCTATCTCAGGCTTCTCGACGAAGCGAGAACAGAGGCGCCGGGCATCTGGGTGCGCTCGACCTTCATCGTCGGTTTCCCGGGTGAGACCGAAGCGCACTTCGCCGATCTCGAGCGTTTCCTCGACCGCGCCGCGCTCGATCACGTGGGAGCCTTCACCTACAGCGGCGAGGAGGGAACCCCCGCTGCCGACATGGCCGCGCGTCCGGCGGCCGAGGTCGCGCGCGACCGCCTGGCGCGCCTACTCGAGCGGCAGCGCCCGATCGCCCTGAAGCGCCGCCGGGAGCTGGTCGGTCGCCGGATGACCGTGCTGCTCGAAGGCGTCTGCGACGAGAGCGAGCATCTCCTCTCGGGGCGCCACCAGGGAATGGCGCCCGAGATCGACGGGCGGCTCCTCCTCGCCGCCGGCAGCGGGCGACCGGGGAGCTTGGTTACGGCGGAGATCGTCGACGCCTACGCCGACGACCTGGTCGGCCACATCGTGGGCGCCGCCGGGCCGGATGCGGTGGGGCTCTACGGTGACGCCAGCGCCGGAGTGCGGGCGCCCGGCCTCGAGCGCGCCGCGCCCGACAGATGGGGTTCACCATGCAGGTGATCCACGACGCCCTCCATGCCGCCGACCTTCCGCGCGGCGTGATCGTGACCATCGGCAACTACGACGGCGTTCACCGCGGACAGCGCAGCGTGCTCGACCTGGTCAAGGCGCGTGCGCACACGACCGGGCTGCACTCGGTGGTGGTGACCTTCGATCCGCATCCGCTGACCGTGCTCCACCCCGAGGTCTCGGTGCGTCTGCTCACCACGCAGGCCCAGAAGGAGACGCTTCTCGATCAAGCGGCGGTCGACTACGTGCTGGTGGTGCGCTTTACCCCCGAGTTCGCGAAGATGCCGGCGCGCACCTTCGTGCGCGACTTCCTGTGGGGAGCGCTCGAGGCGCGTGAGATCTACGTCGGGTCGCGCTTCGCGTTCGGGCACCGCCGCGAGGGCGACCTCTCGCTCCTGCGCCAGATGGGCGAGACCTACGGCTTCTCGGCGTTCGCGGTCGACGAGGTGAGCCATCTCGGCGAGCCGATCTCCTCGACTCGTATCCGCCACGCGCTCGCCGACGGCGATGTCGCGCTGGCACGCGAGCTCCTGGGCCGGCCGTATGCGATCACCGGGATCATTACGCGCGGCGACCGGATGGGCAAGCGGCTGGGCTGGCCCACGATCAACCTGGCGCCGGAGAACGATCTGGTTCCGTTCGACGGCGTCTACGCCAGTCGGGTCTTCTTCCCCAGCTTTCCGGCGACCTTCGACGCGGTGACCAACATCGGCACGCGTCCCACCGTGTACGAGAACTACCAGCGGGTGGTCGAGAGCCACATCCTCGACTTCAACGCCGATGTCTACGGCGAGACCGTCGAGCTGCGCTTCTACAAGCGCCTGCGAGACGAACGCACCTTCCCCAGTATGATGGATTTGTCCGCGCAGATCGGGCGCGACGTGGAATCCGCACGCGAGGCGCTCGCCACGCTCCAGGAGAGCGAGACGCCGACCGTCGCGGGAGAAGCATGATCCGCCGCGGTCGGCTGCGGGCCCTACGCCAGAGAGAGAAGAGAGAGGAGCGACGATAGATGTCCAGCGACAAGATCGTGCATGTCGATACGGAGAACTTCCAGAATCAGGTCCTCGAGTCGGAGGTCCCGGTCCTGGTCGACTTCTGGGCGACCTGGTGCGGGCCGTGCCGGCAGGTGGCGCCGGTCCTCGCTCAGCTCGCCGAGGAATGGAACGGCAAGGTGCGGGTGGTGAAGCTCGACGTCGACACCAGCCAGCAGCTCGCCATCCAGTATCAGGTCTCGAGCATCCCCACCTTCATCATGTTCAAGAACGGCCGGGTGGCAGACCGGATGATGGGTGCGATGCCCAAGCCGGCCTTCGACGACTTCATCCGGCGTAACGCCTCGTAGCGGCCGGCGCTCAGGGAGCGGGCTGATGCGTAGGACGAGCGCGGCCTCGACCGTTCGCGGCCGCGTCGCCGACCGCGGCGCGCTTCGCCGCGTGATCGAGGACACTGGTGCCGACGCCCTGCTGGTCGTCGGCGCGACGTCGCGCGATCCCGATCTGCTTCCGTTCACCGGGGAGACGCGGCTCGGCGACTGCTTCGTCTTGGCTCGTGCCGACGGAGTGCGCTGGCTCGGCTATCACTCGGTGATCGAGCGCGAGGAGGCGGCGGCCACCGGCCTCGCGCTCCTCGATCCGGCGACGCTGCGCGTCGCCGACGTGATCGTCGGCGGCCGCGGATCGCGGCTCGCCCGGAGCCTCGGCATCGCGCTGCGGCGGGCGAAGCTTCCCGGCCGCCGGGTCGCGATCGCCGGCCGCTACCCCAACGGTGACCTCGCCCAGGCGCTGGCGCAGCTGCGCCATCAGGGCTTCCGCTTCACCTCCGGCCACGACGCCGTTCTTCGTCTGAGGCGTCCCAAGCGCGGCGCGGAGCTCGACGAGATCCGCGGCGTCGCCGCCGCCACCAACCGCGCCCTGCGGGGCGTTGCCCGCATCCTGAGCGAGGCCGGCCGTTCGACCCGGAGATCGAAGGCGGAAGGACGGTCGAGCGCGCGGCGCAAGGGGAGGCGAGCGCGCGGGCCGGCGGTCGGACCGGAGCTGGTCTGGCGCGGCGGAGCGCTCACCGTGGGGGTCGTGCGGCGCGAGGTCGCGGCGACCTTCGCGGCGGCGGGGCTCGACCAGCCCGAGGGCAATCTCATCGCCCCGGGGCGCCAGGGCGCCGTGCCGCACAACACCGGCGATCCGTCCTCCGTCCTGCGGGCCGGCGAGTCGCTCATCGTCGACCTGTTCCCGCGGCGCCGGCTCCACGCCGACTGCACCCGTACCTTCTGTGTCGGCGCAGCGCCGCCCGAGCTCCTGGCGGCACATCGCGCCGTGCTCGACGCCCTGGTGCTCGCACGCGAGCGCGCGCGCGTGGGAACACGGGGATTCGCGATCCAGGAGGAGGTCTGCCGGCACTTCGAGGCGCTGGGCTATCCGACGTCCCTCCAGCGCCCCGTCACCGCAGGGTACGTCCATGGCCTGGGCCACGGCGTCGGCTTCGAGGTGCACGAGCTGCCGCACTTTCGTCGCGACGGCGCCCTCGACCAGGGAATCCTCGAGCGTGACGACGTCTTCACCCTCGAGCCGGGGCTCTACGACCCCGAGGCCGGCTACGGCGTCCGGCTCGAGGACCTCTGTCGTCTCGGGCCCGGTGGGGTCGAGATCCTCACGCCGCTCCCGTACGACCTGGACCCGCGAGCCTGGCCGCGCGACGATGGTGCCTGACCCGATCCGCGACGTCGAGCTCTTCCCGGCGTGGTGGGTCGAGAGCGGAACCAGCCTCTGGATCGATCCCTCGCGCGAGGCGCTCTTTCATGCTCGCCCACCGCAGCACCGGGGGTGGCAAGCTCAACGCCTCGCGGCACCGCTTCCACCAGCTCGCGGTTGCACATCTGGACGGGCGATGAAGCAGGCAGCGACTCGGGGAGGCGAAGGCAGATGCTAGACTCACGCGCCGGCAGCGCCGCGCCTCCGGGCTGCGGTGACTTGGAGGCCGCGCCGGGCGAACCAGGGGAGCCCATCATCGCGCCCGTCCGCGATCCTGTTCCGATGGAGTTTCGGGTCCTCAGCTACAACATCCACCGCGCGATCGGCGTTGATCGGCTGTTCCGGCCGGAGCGCATCGCGAACGTCATCCGCTACTACGAGCCGGACGTGGTGCTGCTTCAGGAGGTTGACGACGGCGTGCCGCGGTCGGCGCACCTGAACCTCGCGCAGGAGCTGGCCGGGATGCTCGGCTTCGAGCACTACGCGCTGGGCTCGAACGTCGAGCTGCGCAAGGGAAAGTACGGCAATGCGACCCTCTCCCGGTTTCCCATCGTGCGCGAGCGGAACATCGACCTCTCGATCGGTCCGCTCAAGCGGCGCGGCTGCCAGCACACGACGCTAGCGATCGACGATCCGGGTCGCGGCACCCTGATGCTCGAGGTCTTCAACCTGCACCTCGGCCTGTCGGCGCGCGAGCGCGAGCAACAAGCCGGCCTCCTGGTGCGCTCGCGCGAGTTCCCCGCGATCGAGGACGGTCCGCCCTGCATCGTCGGCGGCGACTTCAACGACTGGCGTTCGCGCCTGCGGCCGATCTTCACCGAGGTGTTCTGCTTCTCCTGCGCCAGCGAAGGCTCGTTGCTTACCAGCCTGCCGATGAGGACGTACCCGTCGTTCTCGCCGCGCGGGGCGCTCGATCGCTTCTACTACCGCGATCTCGAGCTGGTGCGCGCACGGCGCTGCCGGCTCGCCCTGTCGAAGGTGGCGAGCGATCATCTGCCGATCATCGCCGACTTTCGTCTGCCACGGCGTTGACGGCGCGACGCCGGCGCCGGGCCCCCACGATGACCCGACGCAGTGCACGCGACGCGGCTTGCGCGCCACCTGCTCCGGCCGCGGTGGCTCTCCTCGTTCTCGCTCTCGGCGCCGGCGCGTGCGGGAGCTCTCCTCGAAGCGGGAAGAGCGCCGCTTCGGAGTCTCCCTTCCGCGGGCCGATCGTGGTGGTGAGCGTCTCGGCGCTCTCGGCCGGCGCGGGCGGTGGCTCGACCGGCACGACGCCGCACCTCGACGGCCTCGTCGCCGAAGCGTCGTGGGCCGGGACCGGCGTCGCGGCTGCGAGCTGGTGTCTGGGCAGCCTGGCGTCGGTCTTCACCGGCTTGCCGCCCTCGTTGCACGGCGCCGGCCACCCCGGCCATCCGTGGCTGCGGCCGGCCGCGCGCACCCTGGCCGAGGAGCTCGCCGCGCTCGGCTTCGCGACGCAGGGCTTCTACGGCACGCCGTGGCTCGGTCCCGGCTTTGGTCTGGAGCGCGGATTCGACGGGCTGCGACCGCTGCGCCGCAGCGCGGCCGAGCGCTACCTGGCCGCGCTCGGGGAGGGGCCGTCGTTGACCTGGATCCAGGTCCCCTGGCCGGGCGCCCCGCCGGCGAGTGAGCTTGCTGGCGCGGTGCCGGCCCTCCGGTCCGTCCGCGACCGCGGCTCCGGTGGTGGCGCGCGCTCAGACATCGCCGCGCTCAGCACGCGGCGGCAGCAGCGGATCGCCGAGGCCGATCGCCACCTTGGACGCCTCCTCGACGCGCTGCGGAGGAGCGGACGTTGGGACCGGTCGATCGTGGTCGTGCTCTCCGATCACGGTGAAGGCCGAGGAGAGAGCGGCGCGGCCCTGCCCGGCACCGAGATCGGCCGCGGGAGCGTGGAGGTGCCGGTTGCGATTCGGGTCCCAATGGCGCTGGTGCCGCGGATCCGTGCACCGCAGGAAGTGCCGATCGGTCTCGACCGGATCTTCGCGACCCTGGTCGAGCTCGCCGGTGGACGCCCGGCGCCGGCCGCCGCGCCCAGCCTGCTGCGGCCGCTCGCGTGGCCCGCGACCTCCGAGCTCTGGTTCGCGAACGGCTACCACGAGGTCGCGATCTACGAGGAGAAGCATCAGCTCCGCTGGCGCTGCCGGTTCGCGGCCCCCGAGGCGGCCTTCGAGGAGGCTCGCCTCGAAGCGCTCGCCGGCTCCGGCTCGGCGCGCTTCGGCCAGTTCGTCACCGCGTTCGAGGCCGAGTTCCGCCGCCGACCTGGATGTGCCGACGAGGATTGGGTGCTCGACGCCTGGAGCGAGTCGGGCGCCGTGGCGCCGGCCGACGATCCCGCGCGCGCGAAGCGCATGCTCGAGCGGCTGCGCATGCTGCGCTCGTTCCCGCCGTCGTGGAGCGTGGAGCCCGTAGAGCCGCGGCCGGCGCTGAGCCGGCGGGAGCTGCTCGCCCTCGCTGGATGGGGGCTGCCGGTGCCGGTGCAGTGGGCGGCGCCGCCCTAGCTCCGGGCGGTCATCCGAGCTCTCCGCTTGGCGGCGATGTAGTCGCGATGGGAGACGTGGAGAAGGTTCGCGATCTTGCGGACCAGGTGCTCTTCCAGGCTGTCGACCTGGGCGTCTGCGAGCGCCACCCGCCACAGCCTTTCCACCAGATGTACCTTCTGTTCGGGAGTGAAGGCCTGGTCGATCAAGCGGGTGAACTGGAAGAGCTCGACTGAGGCATCCACCTCCTGCTCGGCGAGCGCGATCAGCTCGCGTGTCTCTTCGTCGTCGAGCTCCAGCGTGTCGCGCACCGCCGTCTCCAGTTTGCGACGCTCGGCGTCGGTGACGCGGAAATCGGCGCGCTCGGTCTCGATGAAGAGCGCGGCGGTGGCGAGGCGCAGTCGGTGCTCGGATTCCGTGCTGGCCCGCGCGCTCGACGCGAGCGGCGCGATCCTCTTGTCGAAGAACTGCTGCAGCGCCCTCAACACGACCGTCTATGGTTTAGGTGTCGCTTCGGGTCACCGGTAGCGTAGAGCTGCGGCCGCCCAGTGGAAGCCGGCGCCGAAGGCGGTGAGCAGGACCACCGAGCCGGCGCCGAGCCGGCCGTCGCGCTCGGCTTCGAAGAGGGCCAGCGGAACGGAGGCCGACCCGGTGTTCCCGTACTCCTGCACGTTGGTGTAGACCTTCTCCATCGGCACCCCGAGGCTCTTCGCGACAGCGCGGATGATGCGCAGGTTGGCCTGGTGCGGCACCACCAGGTCCACGTCGTCGACCGTCATCCCGATCTTCGCCAGCACCTCCTCGCAGGCTTGCGTCATGCGCCCCACGGCGTGGCGGAAGACCTCGCGGCCGTGCATGAGGATATGGCGATGCTCCCTCTTCTCGAGGCGCTCCACCGTCACCGGCGAGCGGATGCCGCCGACCTCGAGCTTCAGGATATCGATCTGGCTGCCGTCGGTGCCGCACACCGCGGCCAGGAGCTCGGCGCGCGGCCGCTCCGCTGACACCACCGCCGCGGCGGCGGCGTCGCCGAACAGGACGCAGGTGTTGCGGTCGCTCCAGTCCATGATCCGTGTCAACACCTCGACCCCGATGACGAGCACGCGCGGGCTGCCGCCGCGGACGCGCGAGGCCGCCAGGTCGAGAGCTTGGATGAACCCGGCGCAGCCGCTGCCACCCAGCGTGTAGGCCGGTACCTCGCGCGCGCCGAGCCCGTGCTGCACGAAGCACGCCGTGTCGGGGAACACCACCTCCTGGGTATCGGTCGCGACGATGATCTCGTCGATGTCGCGCGGCTCCAGGCCGGCGCGCGCGATGGCGTCTCTTCCGGCGTGGATCGCCAGCGTGGCCGTGGTCTCGTCGTCCGCGGCCACGCGCCGCCGTTCGATACCGGTTCGGCTCCGAATCCAGTCGTCGGAGGTCTCCACGTACCCCGCCCATTCCTCGTTGGTGAACACGCGATGCGGCGTGTAGGCGCCGAGCGAGACGATGCCGGGGCGCAGCGGGGGCTTCACGTCGTTCTTCCCACTCACGGGCGCGTAGATCCGACCGAGCGCGGCAAAAGCCGATCGGCCACTCTAGAGAAAATAGAGCTCCGGGTCGACGTCGGGCCGGCGGCGGCGGCGCTCGGCGGCCTTCTTCAGGCGGAAGAGGTCGTCGAGCGAGTCCTCCTCACCCAGATCCTCGAGCTCCGCCTCGAGCTCGTCGAGCTCCTGGCCCGCCTCGAGGCGCGCCAGAGCATCCTCCATCCGCGGGCCCATCTCGAGCCCGGCGAGATCGCTGAAGCGCCGGAAGAAGGCACCGACCCGACGCGGATCGGCGTCGCCGTCGAGCTCGCCCATCTCGCGCATCAGCGTCTCCATGGCGTCGCCCATGCGCGTCTCGTCGAGCTCGTCGAGCGGCGAGGGCTCCCCCTCCTGGGCGGTGGACTCGGAGCGCCCGCGGAGCATGGCAAAGGAGGAAGGTCGCCGGGGCAGCTCACCGCGGCCGCAACGCGGGCAGGCCGGACGTCGTGCGGCGCCGCTCGAAGCGATGAAGAAGCTGAAGACGGCGTGGCACGCCTGGCAGTAGAACTCGTAGATCGGCATCGGCGCGCGGCGCGGACGGTTCGGGAGTGGGGGCGTCCCGGCGGAGACGCGGCGATGTTAGCACCCCGTCGGCGCTGCGGGCGATGGAGACGATCGCCCGGCTCGTCCCCCCGGCGTCGAGCGCCCCGGCGCGCATGGTACGATTCCGGACTCGTCGGCGAGGGTGCCCCACGATGGCTCGTAGTAAGGACTGGTCCCCCGACTCCTGGAAGCGCCTGGCCGCAGCGCAGCAGCCCAGCTACGCCGATCCCGCCGAGGTCGACCGCGCGACGGAGACCCTCTCGCGCCTTCCACCGCTGGTGACCTCGTGGGAGGTCGAGCACCTGCGCACGCTGCTCGCGGAGGCGGCGGCCGGCAAGCGCTTCCTGCTGCAGGGCGGCGACTGCGCCGAGAACTTCGACGACTGCGCGCCCGACGTCATCACCAACAAGCTCAAGATCCTGCTCCAGATGAGCCTGGTGCTGGTGCACAGCTCGAAGAAGCGGGTGATCCGGGTCGGCCGATTCGCCGGCCAGTACGCCAAGCCGAGATCGGAGGACCTCGAGACGCGCGACGGCGTGAGCCTGCCGGTCTACCGCGGCGATCTGGTCAACCGCCTGCCCTTCACGCCAGAGGATCGCCGGCCCGATCCCTGGCTCATGGTCCGCGGCTACGAGAAGGCCGCCCTCACGCTCAACTTCATCCGCTCGCTCATCGACGGCGGCTTCGCCGACCTCCACCATCCGGAGTACTGGGACCTCGGCTTCGTCGAGCACTCTCCCGACGCCATCGAGTACCAGCGCATGGTGCAGTCGATCGCGGAGTCCCTGCGATTCATGGAGACGCTCGCCGGGGCGCAGGTGGGCGAGCTCCAGCGCGTCGACTTCTTCACCAGCCACGAGGCGCTCGTCCTCCCCTACGAGCAGGCTCAGACCCGCCAAGTCCCGCGACGCGTGGGCTGGTACAACCTCTCCACCCACCTCCCGTGGCTCGGCATGCGCACCGCGATGAGCGACGCGCACGTGGAGTACTTCCGCGGCATCCGCAACCCGATAGCGATCAAGATCGGCACCACGATCACGCGTGAGACGCTGCTGCACCTGATCGACGTGCTCGACCCCGACTGCGAGCCGGGCCGGCTGACGCTCATTCATCGCTTCGGGGTGCGCGACATCGCGCTGCGCCTGCCACCCCTGATCGAGGCCGTGCAGGCGAGCCATCGCAGCGTGCTGTGGTGCTGCGACCCGATGCACGGCAACACCCAGAGCACCTCGAGCGGGCTCAAGACCCGCCGCTTCGACGACATCCTCTCCGAGCTCGAGTGGGCGTTCGACATCCACGCTTCGCACGGCAGCTACCTCGGCGGCGTGCACTTCGAGCTCACCGGCGACGACGTCACCGAATGCGTCGGGGGTGCGCGCGGGCTCGCTGAGGTGGACCTCTCACGCGCCTATCGCTCGCAGGTCGATCCGCGGCTCAACTACGAGCAGGCGCTCGAGATGGCGCTCTTGGTCGG